>CAMAYP010000012.1 GCA_945862415.1 Chryseobacterium gleum
AAACGTTCTGATTACATTCGGTTGTTTAGCTCTTCTACAATGTTCGCGTACTTCTTCAACACGCGATCCCATGGTTCAAATTTCTCATCATCCTTCACACCAGGTTGTTCACCATCTTTCGCGTGTTCGCTTATAATTTTAATGCTAAACTGGTCGTCACCATTCATTTTTACCACAATTCTTGTTCGAATCAATCCTGAAGGAAACGATGTGGCAACCCACGCAGTTCTTAGATAGAAATTGTCCTTATCGGAAACTTCAATTGCGTCCACATATTGAAGAATGAGGCTATTGACTAGCTTCCAAGATTCTGCCTGTGACTTCTTCAATCGAACATTAATATCTACATTGGCAATATCGGTCTTGGTTGAAGCCGAAAAAGCAGCGTCGTCCTCTAGCTGAACAAAATATGTCTTTGGAATTTTTGCCAATCCATTATTGCAGTATTCCACTGATTTGGCATACTTACCCTCTTTTTTAGCCGAAACCTTAACACAAGAATTGGCCAGCACCTTAACGTCAACCGCTCCATTTCCAGCAGCCCTTCCATTAACTGTAATTGCCGCATCAGGCTCGTTACAAGTTACCTTAATTTTTGCGTCCTTAACCTTTTGCGCGCTTACTGTTAGCCCGAATAAATTCAAGACGATTAATCCAACGAATACAAATAAAAATTTTTTCATGGTGATATAATTTATAAAATTTCAGGGGCGAAAGTCTGTGTTTATACATATTTATTATGTACAATAATTTTGTAAATTACAATTCAAATTTGTAAATTCGTTATATGAAATCAATCTCCATCAGTACAACACTTCGAAATCTACGCGAAGCAAAGGGTTACAGCCAAGACTATATGTCAATACAGCTAGATATTACTCAACAAGCATATTCGAATATTGAAAAAAACCCCGAGAAATGCTCGTTGGAAAGATTAAGAGAAATTGCCCGAGTATTACAAGTTCAACTGGTAACGCTAATTGGGTTGGACGATCAATATATCCAACAAAATTTTCATCAAGCGGGTGGCAATGCCGCCACTCAAATGAACATTTCGCCTCCTTCAAGCGAATCTGAAGCGTTTAAAATCCTTATTGCTGAGTTGAAGCAGGAGGTTACTTTTTTACGTGGGCTTGTTTCTAAAAAGTAATTGTCAGGATGAGTTTGCGAATTACCTTTGGACTCAAATTGCCATCATGTCTACCTTCAAAGCACACATCAACATCATGCCCCTAGAGGCATTGCTCGATCCACAAGGAAAGGCCGTAACAGGCTCAATGACCAACATTGGTCTGCCCGAAATCAACAACGTGCGCATCGGCAAACACATCACGCTAAGCATCGACGCAAAAGACAAAAAAACAGCTGAAGGCAAGATTGAAGAGGCTTGTAAAAAGCTTCTTTGCAACGAAATCATGGAGTACTTCACCTTCGAGTTGGAAGAAGCGAAGTAAGACACATGCACGCACGCTGGAAAACACTGGAATCGCTGTCACAACTCGACGAGGCGATAGAACATTCCGGCACGTCAACGCAAATCATATTCAAGCATAGCACACGCTGCATCATCAGCAAAATGGTGCTTCAACAATTCGAGGAAAACCTGGATGCCATTCCGGAGAGCGCCACATTGCTTTTTTTGGATCTCCTCAACCATCGCGACATCTCAAACGCTATAGCGATGCAACTCAATGTGCACCACGAAAGTCCTCAGGTTGTAGTAATTAAAAACGGTCAAGCTGTATTTAATGAGTCACACCATTCCATCGACACAGCAAGCGTGGCTGCGCATTGCTAACATTACCATTGCGGTATTGCTATGTGCGTCTCATCTGAGAGCACAAGCATGGGAATTTCTCACCCCTATTAAAACCAACAGCGAAGTGCGTGGTTGTTCTTTTCTCGATGAACAGCGCGGCATCGCTGTAATCCTGGCAACAAAAAAAGTTTTTCGCACCATGGATGGTGGTGAAACCTGGGAGAACATGTGGACTCCGGCTGTGACAAGTAATCCCAATGATGTGGAATGGGTAACAGAAAATCTGCTTTTCATCGCGGCCGGTAATGGCGATTTATATCGCTCGCTTGACGCTGGAAATACGTGGGCAAACGTGAATCCACCTACTGCTTCGTGGTTGTACAACGTGCATTTCATCAACGAGACAACCGGTTTTGTGACAGGAGAAAGTGGTACCATTCTTAAAACAACGGACGCCGGCGCTACGTGGACACTCATTCCTGCAATTACGACCAGCCGCTTGTATGGCGTCCATTTCACGGATGAAAATAACGGGTTTATTGTAGGTTGGAATGGCACAATTCTGCGCACAACCGATGGTGGCGACTCATGGTCGGTCATCACAACCACTATTACGGCGAGCCTTCAAGATGTGCATTTTTCTGACGCTAACACCGGCTTCACGTGCGGGGGTGTAATCGCAAAAACAACGGATGGCGGACTCACCTGGAACACGGTATACTCAGCCGCCAACAATTACTTCTATGTCATGAACGTGAGTGCCAACGGACAAGGGTATGCCGCGGGCAACATGGGTGTTTTCGTGAAAACGACCAACAGCGGGCAGACGTGGCAAAACCAAACGGTGTTGGGAGACGGAGATATTTTCTGTGGTGATCACGTGTCGTCATCGGCGGCCTATATGATGGGTAAGATGCAAATTCACAAGAGCACGAATGATGGTTCTTCGTGGTCATTGCTAAAAAACGCAGCACCCGGCGGGGGCGTCACTGCATTGCAGTTTTTGTCGGATACACAGGGAACCATTGTTTCATTTGCATCCGGAGGAACTTTCTATGGTGGTATAGCACAAACCTCCGACGGAGGAAAGCTTTGGAACATCCGCCAAACCTCCACGACCGGTGGTTGGTATGCCGTCGACTTCCCCACTCCTCAAGTAGGCTACGTGCTTGGCACCACGAACCTGGGCAAAACCACCAATGGCGGACAGACGTGGACCTACAGCACTTCTCCGACACTCACAGCTACCTGTCTCGAATTCATTGATGCACAAACTGGATTTGCAGGCGGTTTTGGAGGAGCCTCAAACATTTGTAAAACAATCAATGGCGGAACGTCATTTACGTGTGGCACCAACATAGGCGCAACTGACATTCATTTTATCGATAGTCAGCGCGGTATAGCTGTGCGTTACGTGCAGGGAGGAGGTGATACTTACTACAAGACATTTGACGGCGGTAATACGTGGGAATATCACAATGGAGTCATCGGATCAACCATTTACTTCTATGACGACAGCCTCGGTTTTGTGGGGAACAATGGCGGTGTTTTCCGGACACTCAACAGCGGAGAGACTTGGGATTTTATATTCATAGGCGCCGGCCTCGTGCGCGACATCAAATTCTACAGCGAGAATATCGGGTTTTGCGTAAACGATTATGCGAATCTGTATAAAACAGAGGATGGGGGTGAAACATGGACCCTCCTCTTGCAAAACAACTTCAGCAACTTGGGAGCGTCGGCCGCGCATTTCACTGACAACTATTGCTACATCGGTTCGGGGGGCGATATGTATCGAACAGAACTTGGCTGCGGCGCATTTGAGTTGGGCAACATCACCGGCGATCAGGAATGGTGCGAGGGTGTTTATGGACAACTGGTATGCGAGCAGGTTGCCGGCGCCATCAGCTATGAATGGCAATTACCCGAGGGCTGGACCGGCGCCGAAAACGATCGCTTGATTCAACCTTTGCCAAACGCTACCGGCGGGCTGGCTTCGGTAACAGTCACCAATGCATGCGGCCTCACCGACTCTGCCAGCATCAGCGTAAGTGTGACCGAACGTGTCGACAGCGTGTTTGCGATTGTAGGACCCGCTGTATTATGCGCCGGAGCGACCGTCGTATATAGCGTTGCGGCCGATGTGAATGCGACCGATTACAACTGGCAAACCACTGCTACGACTTCAATGCTAAATGATAACACGATTGAGATAATTGCAGGAACGCAGGACTTCTTCATCAGTGTGCAAACAGCCAACGATTGCGGCGTGAGCAACTATATCACGCTAACTGTTGCGGTTCCTGACACGAACACTTCACCGGCAAACTACAACGGTGATTGTGTAATTAACGAAGAAGACATGCAGCTGCTACTCGACAATTATGGTTGCATTGAAAACTGCGGCCCGTTCGACCTGAACGGCGATGGATATATCGGGGTCGAAGATGTGTTGCTGTTTATTGAGCTCTCGGCGCAGTAAGCTGGAACAAATACTTATCAAAGTACTAATTACGAAGTACAAAGCACCGATAGGAAAGAAGCTTATATGATGAGTTCTATGCGCAGCCGTACTTAGTCATTTATACTTAGTACTTATCAAAGTACAAAGTACCGATAGGAAAGGAACTTGTATGATGAATTCTATGCGCAGCCGTACTTAGTCATTTGTACTTAGTACTTAATCGCTGCTATCCCCGGCAAGTCAATTCCCTCTAACGCTTCAAGCATAGCGCCACCACCGGTGCTCACATAACTCACCTCGTCGGCAAGCCCAAACTGATTGATGGCCGCAACGCTGTCGCCGCCACCTACCAACGTGAATGCACCATTCTTCGTTGCAGCTGCGAGCGCCTGTGCAACGGCAATGGTTCCATGTGAAAAGTTAGACATCTCGAAAACGCCCATCGGGCCATTCCAAAGAATCACCTTGGATTGTAGAATGACTTCAGAAAAACGAGCAATCGATTGCTCACCGATATCGAGACCCATCCAACCCGCCGGAATGCCGCGACTCTCAGATGACGTGCGTTGTGCGTCGTTTGAAAACGCATCAGCAATGATGGAATCTTCGGGTAAGTAAATGTTTACGCCTTTCTCTTTCGCCTTCTCCAATAACGCTTTCGCTAATTCGAGTTTATCCTCTTCTACCAACGAATTGCCTGTTACACCGCCCAACGCTTTGAAAAACGTGTACGCCATACCTCCGCCGATAACGATGTTATCAACGCGGTTCAATAGATTCTCCAAAATAGTAATCTTACTAGAAACCTTGCTGCCACCAATAATTGCGGTTACAGGCTTTGCGGTCGAATTCAACACGCGATCAATACTTTGCACTTCGTCCTCCATCAAGTAACCGAAGAGTTTATCCGTTGGAAAGAAACGCGCAATCACCGCCGTGCTGGCGTGCGCGCGGTGCGCTGTGCCGAATGCATCGTTGATGTATACGTCGCCGTTTTCGGCCAATTGTCCGGCGAAAAACTCATCGCCTCCTTCTTCTTCTTTATAAAAACGCAGGTTTTCCAGTAGCAACACATCGCCTTCTTTCATAGCATCAACCGCCGTGCTCACTTTCAGACCAATACAATCCTCAGCAAAAGCAACGGGCTTTCCGAGTAATTCGGATAAACGAACCAACACGTGCTTCATGGAATACTTCGCTTCGGGTCCACCTTTGGGTCGGCCGAGATGCGACATTAAAATGACCTTTCCTCCTGCTTCAGCCACCTTGTGAATGGTTTTCAACGCAGCGCGTATACGTGTGTCGTCCGTCACTTGAAGCTCGTCATTCAGTGGAACGTTAAAATCAACGCGAATCAATACGCGTTTACCTTGAAATGAATAGGAGTCGATTTGATAAGGCATCGGGAAAGCTTTTGCGCAAATGTAAACACCCTAACCTGATTCGTGCTTCGCAATTAGTACTTCAAAAAGTAGTAAGTACAAAGGACTAAGTACGGATGCGCATACAGCTCCTCATACAAACTCCTTTCCCGTCGGTACTTCGTACTTTGATAAGGACTAAGTACGGCTGCGCATAGAATTCATCATACAAGCTCACTTCCCACCGTTACTTAGTAATTAGTACTTTCTCAAAGTTTAGCCAGTGTATTACGCACTCCCTTAAATTCCTGTAATTCCATTTTAATCGAGCCCACCAATATTTCCGCTTGCGCCAATACCGGAATGTGATTCAAGTCGTCCGTTATCCAAACAGTCAAATCTTGTTCCTCCTTGAATACACGGCCTTTTTGCACCATAGGCACAAACTTCAAACAGCGAAACGTACCTGCATCTATCGTGATAGTTTCACGACCAATAAACTTCATTTTCAGGGGAACAATTTCATCATCCACAAGCGCGGTTATCGTATACACATCGCCCATGCGCGCATAACTGTAATCGAGTGTGCGGGCGTAGTAATAAGAGCTCAACATGTCTTGCACAAACTCGGGCGACTTGTAGCCATCGCCTTTGATATTCTTAAAGCCTCGGCGCTCCGGGAAAAAAGTATAGTCTTGCTGAATCCGATAGCCCCCTTCATCACAATTGCGCAGGAAGCGATAAGGAAACATTCCGGCCTTATCAATGTGGGTTTCATAGTGGTCGCGCACTTTGAAAAACCAATCAATAGAGCCTACGCTGCGGCCAGTGCCTACAATTTTATATGCGTCACGACCAGCGAAGGTGTATGGACTGTCTTCAACCTTCAGCGTCGCTGTTCCGGCGTCTACGAAGCCATAGTGAATACGATAAGTAAGTTGCTCACCGGCCATGAAAGCATAATTGGGAGAATTGCGAAACCCGTAATCAGGTAAGTGATCAATGTTCGTTTTGGTGGGTTTCACCTGGGCTTGTAGCGTTAACGCACCGATTAACGCTGCAAAAAGAAAAATATACGTTTTCATAGTTTGGCGTTTTCAATGTGCATGCCAAACCAACGCAACGACTAATCAATTGTTGCAATACACTTCAATTCGATTGCAATTGGTGAAGGCAACGCATTAATCTCTACTGTTGTTCTGCAAGGCTGAGCCTCCTTGAAATACTCCGCATACAGCTTGTTGTACGTGTGAAAATCACGCTTCATATTGACTAAGAAAACAGTCACATCCACGAGGTTTTCCCAGTTACTTCCATTCTCTTCAAGAATCACTCGCACGTTGTCGAACACATTGCGGCACTGGGCTTCGAAATCGAATGTGAGGAAATTGCCAAACTTATCCAATGTCAATCCGGGCACTCCGCTGTCGGTAGCATCACTGCCCGCAATGCGTGGGCCGACTCCAGACAGAAACAACAAATTGCCTACGCGGCGCGTGTGCGGATAAAGACCAACGGGTTTAGGTGCTTTGCTTGACATTGTGAATGTGTTTTATAGTGCGAAGATAGTTCGATAGAGGAAAGTGTTAAAGTTTGAGGTCTAAGGTGGTTCTGTATGGTTTTAATTTTAATCTCCCCACTGCACCAGCCCTCATTCGTGCATTCGTGACAACGCAAAAACCCCTTACTCCTATATTTGCAACCCAGCCATTCACGCGCTGTAGACATACTCTGAAGTATAACATGCAATTGTACCGATGAAAAAACTCTATAACACCGTGGACCGACGCGTACTAAAGGAGCAAATCGTTCAAAGCAACGAGCCGCGCACTACCGTGTCGTTCTACAAATACCATCCTATTGCGAACCCGCAGTTCTTCCGCGATTTCCTGTTTTTGCATTGGGAATCACTTGGCGTCTTAGGCCGGACCTACATCGCTGCCGAAGGCATCAACGCACAAGTCAGCGTGCCCACCAATCAATTCGAGGCTTTCCGCGAAAACCTATTCAACATTACATTTTTGGATGGAGTACGACTTAACACTGCCGTCGAAGACGATAGCAAATCGTTCTACAAACTCATCATCAAGCTGCGCAACAAAATCGTTGCGGATGGTATCGATGATCCAAACTTCAACCCGTCCAATACCGGCGTGCACCTTTCAGCGCAGGCATTCAACAAGCTAACAGCCGAGCCCGAAACGATCCTCATCGACATGCGAAACCACTACGAAAGCGAAGTGGGTCATTTCAAAAACGCCATCCTACCGGATGCCGATACGTTTCGAGAAGAAATAGAGTTGGTGGAAGACATGTTGAAAGGCAAAGAAGAAAGGAACATTGTGATGTATTGCACGGGGGGCATTCGTTGTGAAAAAGCCTCTGCCTATCTCAAACACAAAGGCTTTCCCAACGTCCACCAACTCGAGGGCGGCATCATTAAATATGCTCGCGACATCCAATCACAAGGGTTGGAAAACCGTTTTATGGGTGTCAACTTTGTATTCGACGAACGTCTGGCAGAACGCATTTCAGACGACGTAATCGCTCAATGCCACCAGTGCGGGGCGCCTCACGATCACCACACCAACTGCTCCAATCTGGCGTGTCACATCTTGTTCATTCAATGCCCAAGTTGCCGCGATAAAATGAACAGCTGTTGTTCCGATGCCTGTAAAGAAATTGCTCAACTACCCGAAGAAGAACAAAAAGAACTACGAAGAGGAAAAACGCCTGGACGCAATATTTTCAACAAGGGACGAGGTGAACATTTGGTGTTCAAACCAAATCGCAACAAGGGAGAATAATACTATCCGCCAATTTCACTGAGCTTCGGAACACCTTGCATGCGCAGAAAACGAACGTGCTCGCGCAATGCCTGACCAAAGGTGGCCTTCTCGTAATAGGGAACACCGTATTCTGCCGCTGTTTTCTTGACAATTTCAGAAATTGCCGGGTAATGCACGTGGCAAATTTTCGTGAACAAATGGTGCTCAACCTGGAAGTTCAATCCTCCTACATACCATGATAACCAATTGTTCTTCGTAGAAAAATTCATGGTAGTTCGCAATTGGTGCTCGGCCCATGAATACGGGATAAGACCTTTGTCGTCCGGTTGCGGGAAGTAAGCATCGGGCACCACGTGCGCCAATTGAAAAACCACTGCTAGTATCCATCCGCTTACAGCATTCATAATCACAAAGCCTGTAATGGCTTGCCATAAAGGCATTCCGAAGTATACCGGCAATCCAATGAACACGGCAAAATACATCGTTTTCACAACGGCCATTTTCAAAAACCAAACAACATTCTTGGCGGCAGATTGCCTATTCATTCCTACTTTTTTGTAGTGAATAAATTGCACCAGATCCTTCAAAAGCGCCCAATACAACGTTAGAATCATGTACAGAAAAAACGCGTAAAACCATTGATAACGGTGCACCTTATTGGTGGTTCCGTGAGGTGAAAGTTTCAACGCCAACTTCGTGTCGATATCCTCATCCAAGCCGGATATATTTGTATAGGTATGATGCAACACGTTGTGCTGCATCTTCCAGTTCATCACCATGCCCCCTACTAGGTTTAGGCTATAACCAACCCATCGGTTCACGGTGTCGTTTGCTGAATACGCTCCATGATTAGCGTCGTGCATGACGCTCATACCGATACCCGCTAAAAAGACCCCGGTGATAGCAGAGATACTGAAGCTCAGCCAAGGCGAAGGCAACAACACCAACTGCAACCCAATACCGGTCAAATAACCTGTTAACAATATAGTTGTTTTGAGCACCATCGCGCCGTTGGCGTATTTACTCTGTCCTGTCGACTCAAAATATTCGTCCACACGTCCGCGCAAATCTTTGAAAAAAGCTTGCTGCTCGGGTGTGCCGAATACAATGCCGGGTTTTGATTTTTCGAAATTCAAGGAAATTAAATATGAGCACAAGTTACAGCGCCCCAGACATACACACTTAGATTAGTGTTTTTTTAATAAACCTTGTTTGTGCGTTCCCTGCTGTTCTTAATCACCGTTTGCACCTTGGCGTGCTCTACCAAAGCGCCTTCGCCTCAATCAGGTACATACGGCTTGCTTTTTTCCACCGAAAACGGTGACATTCCTGCTCGCCTCAGCATCAGCGATACATCGGGCTGGCACATTCTAAATTCCGAAGAAGCGATTCTGTTGGACTCAGTTGTAATTCGGGGCGATTCTTTTTTTGTGAAACTACCATTGTTTGATTCGTCGTTCAAAGGCACTTGGCGTAACGATAGTCTCTTTGGTGAGTGGACCGACCATTCGCGCACTGATTACAGCATTCCGTTTACCGGCACACAAACCACCCCAATCACTAGCGAGAAGATTGCTGAAGAACTGAATTATGAGGTTGTTTTTTCTCCGAGCGACTCCATCGAATCAAGCAAAGGAATAGCGGTATTGAAAAAGCGAGGCGGTGAAGTAACGGGCACCATCCTCACTGAAACAGGCGACTTCCGTTATCTACAGGGCGAAATGAACAACAATACACTTTGGCTTTCCGCTTTCGACGGCACACACCTATTCTACCTGGAAGGCACATTGGCCGGTGATAGCATCACAAACGGCGTGTTTCTAAGCGGTAAACATTGGAAAGAAAACTGGATTGCCGCGAAAAGCAACACCAACACACTTCGAAACACTTACAGCATAGCCACGCTGCAAGTCAATACTAACCCACAATTTGATGTACTTAGTAGCTCAGGCGAACCTGTTCACTTCGATTCTACCACATGGAAAAACCATGTAACGATCGTCCAGATTATGGGTTCATGGTGTCCCAACTGCACCGATGAAAGTCGTTTTCTGAAAGAGCTCTACGACAGCCACAACAACGAGGGGCTTCAAATAATTCCCATTGCCTTTGAAAGGGGTGAAGATGTAAGTGCGGCTTGCAAACGAGTTGAGCGTCAATTCAACCAACTCAACATTCCCTACCCGTTCTACTACGGAGGTAAATCAAGCAAAGAAGAAGCACAGAAAAAACTGAGTTTTCTGACCGAGGTTCACTCGTTCCCAACTACAGTTTTCATTGATAAAACGGGGGTAATCCGCCGCGTATACACAGGCTACTACGGACCCGGAACTCACGGGGAATATGAAAAACACTCAAACGAAATACGTGATTTTGTTAGAGGCCTTTTAAGCAATTAATCAAAGATTCAGGAACACGGCAAAACCGCCGGAAACAGTCATCAATCGTCTATCATTAAGATCCGCATAAGGCCTGTCGCTCGATTCATCACGGAGGTAAGCGCCATATCCCAAGAACAAATCAAAACTGATTGGTTTCAACTCGAAGTGATAACCCGGGCCAAAACCGACGTTAATTCCATTCGATATCACGTTGTAGCTCTCGTAATAAGAAGACGAGTAGCTGTAATAGTCGTATCGTTCAAACGTTTGGTATTGATACTCCGCTCCGACATGCACAAACAACTCCCCAACACTGTATTTCTTCAAACGCGCATAACCCGTAAGGCCCGCGTTGTAAAATTGCTCAGAGTTCGAAGCAACCGGAATAAACGAAACCTGAACACCATACGTTTTTGGCCAGTAGCGGTAAGCCAAACCCTTTCCATTCGAAGAGCTCAGCACAGCACCAATTCCATGCTTTGAATAATTTTTTCTTTCGGGCATCGGTTCAACCTGATCCTGAGTTGACTTCTGTGCTTGGGTGTTTAAGGAAAAAAACATCATCCAAATCAAGGATACGAGCGCGAATACTTTCTTCATTTGTATTAGTTTTTGAAATCACTTACGACGTCAACCTTCAAGCGCTCATCGCGGTTTGCAACGTTCCAGGCGGTATGAAAAACGAGTCGTGTTATTGTTTCCATTTTGTTGTATAAAATTTTATGCGCATCGTCACCGGGTTTATGGTAATCTTCATGCACACCACTAAAATAAAAAATAACCGGTATGTTGTGCTTTGCAAAATTGTAGTGATCGCTTCGATAATAAAACCGATTCGGATCGTCGGGACTGTTGTATGTATAATCCAAAACCAAATTTGTGTATTCCCGGTTGCATTGCTCCGAAATTTTATGCAGGTCCGTGCTCAATTTGTCGGAACCAATTAAGTACACATAATTCGAGTCCTTGTGCTCCGGATCAATTCGGCCAATCATATCAATGTTTAAGTCGCATACCGTGGTGCTCAGCGGATAAACCGGATGGTCCGAATACCATTCACTTCCTAGTAACCCCTTCTCCTCGCCACTTACGTGCAGAACCAGCACGCTTCTTTTCGTTCCCTTTCCCTCTCGCTTCGCTTGTTGAAAGGCTTCACAAATCTCCATTGCCGCAGCTGTTCCACTCGCATCATCATCGGCTCCATTGTGGATTAGCCCGTTAATAATCCCTACGTGGTCATAATGTGCAGAAACGACAACCACTTCATTTTTCAGCACCGGATCATTGCCCTCTACAAACGCTAATACATTCTCAGCCTCTATTCGCTCTGTTTTTTGTTCCACATGAAAATGAAGCTTCTTCCCAATAACGACTGGCCTTACAGACTTTCCTTTATTCAGTTTTTCTTTGACGCGTTCAACGGTTGCACCTGACTCCTTCAGTAATTCATTTGCAAACGCCGGTGATACATAAATTATGGGTATCGCATTCGGCTCATCTGTCTTGTTGTCTCGTTCCAATTGCATACGCGGTTGTTCCAGCCAATAGCGAACACGCTTCATATACATGTCATAGTTTGTATTCACCACTAGAAGAACCGATGCACCCGCCTTTTCAGCAGCCTCTGCTTTCAACAAAATATCATCGTTCCAATCTGACGTTTCATTGCTCCCGGTAATCTTACTGTTTCCCTTCTTATTGGTGGGTTCTCCTTGCAGACACATTACCCATGCGCCCTTCTCAACGTTGTCAATTTTCTTGTAATCGTTATGCCGTTTGTCTCGAATGCCATAACCAGCAAAAACAATGTTATTCGTTTGCAAATCCTGAGTGTTCAGTCCAAAGAAATAAAATTGATCCAGAAAAGCATATGACTTTCCTTCCATCTCAGCCATAGAACCGAGATTCGTTTCCCGCTTAAGGGGATATCCTTGATACCAACCGCCATTTACCACGGGTTTCAAGCCAATTGATTCGTAGTAAGTAGATATGTAAGAGGCCGCCTTTTCCTGACCAACCGTGCCTGTTTCCCTTCCCTCGAACTCATCCGAGGCCAATGTGTACACATGCCTTTTCAGTTGCGCTGCTTGAATCGTGTTCGCCATGCGCATAGCAACAGTGTCATTTTCCTGCGCAACCATATGATTCACGTGAAAAACCAACAATGACAGTAACATTATTCTCATATGCATGCTATCTTATTAACTCGGTTTTCGTGTCTACCTCCCTCAAATAGAGTAGTCAAAAAGACTTCTACTATTTCAATAGCCTGAGCTTCACTTGTGAATCTAGCAGGAATACATACAATGTTTGCATTGTTATGCTGACGTGCAAGCGATGCTATTTCGGGCAACCAACAAATTGCTGCTCGAATTCCTTGATGCTTATTGGCTGCCATCGCTACACCATTAGCGGAACCACAAATCAAAATACCAAGATCGCCTTGTTTTTCAACCGCTTCCGCAACCGGATGCGCATAATCTGGATAATCCACACTTTCAGCTGTATGCGGACCATAATCCTTTATCTCGTACCTTTCTTTTAGATATTCCTTAAGTACTTCCTTTAAAGCAAATCCCGCATGATCGGAACCTATGTGAATTGTATGCATTGCTCTTTATGAATGATTTAGATTTAATATCATTGATAATCAGAAACTTCAAAATTAAACCGATACTTATCATCCCATGTCATGATTTTTTGTGAAATACTATTGAAGAATTACTTGAAACTTTATTTGGTTTTTGCATCGACCTACTTACATAGGTCATTGACCGGAAAAACAAGCATCAAGTTTTGTCCTAATTCCATCACTTCATTCACAACCCTATGCACAATCCACAGGTTTCATCAACAGCCCTTTTTCAAACAATACAGGTAATACATACAATGTGAATAAAGATGCTATCCGATTGAATATCAAAAAAATCATAGCCTAGAAACTTGTTCATTAGAAGCTTCCCAATTGTATAAAGCTGCTAAGCAAGTGAAATCAGAAGTAGTTATACATCGCACCAACAGACCATCAAACTATAACTAACTATTTAAATAAGTAATATCATATATTCAAATGAAAAGAAAAAGAAATGCTTGGTGTTAAATCTGATTTGACGGAATAGCTTTGCCAAACGATGAAACGAGTTGTAGTCATTTCGATGGTGTGTTGGATTGCGGTTACTGTGCTTAGGGCGCAGCCACAATTCATGCAGTATCGATATGAAAATGGAACGTTGAGCAGCGAGGGGACGCTGAGAGATGGCAAACCCGATGGATACTGGAAAACATATTATCCTTCAGGGCAATTGAAAACAGAGGGTAATCGAAAGAACTTTTTACTGGACTCCACGTGGAATTTCTACGGTGAAAAGGGCATACTTCAAAAGTCAATCTCGTATCGCGACGATTTGCGCAATGGATGGGAGAGAATTTTTGATCAGGATGGTCGATGTGTGGAGGAGTACACTTACAAAAACAACATACGCAGTGGCACAGCGAACTGGTATTATGCAACAGGAGAGTTGAAAAAGAAGGGTTTATTTGAAAACAACAAGGAGGAAGGAAAAGCAATAGAATATGATCGTGATGGACGAGTAATCACATTATTGACCTATAAAAACGGGTTTATTTACACAGAGGAAAAAATCAATCGGTACGATAGCCAGGGCAAGAGAACCGGGATTTGGAGAGATCTATACGAGGATGGAAAAATACGCCAGGATGGTAATTGGTTGGCAGGAATGAAAAATGGAGTATTTAAGTTTTTCAATAAGAAAGGTGAGTTGGAAAAGCTAGAACGATACGAGAACGATGTCTTATTGATAGATGATGCATCGACTGCAATATTGGACATACGAAAGGAATATCACTCGAACGGATCTTTGAAGGAAATGGGAACGTATCGTGATGGAAAGAAACAAGGAAATTTCAGGGTCTATGACGAAGGTGGCGAGGAAACGGGAGGATTACTGTACGACAACAACATCCTGGTCGGTGAAGGGATGATTGATAGTTTAGGGCGACGCATTGGTGAATGGAAATTGTATTATCCCGATGGTAAAGTGCGAGCGCAAGGGAAGTATGTAGATGGGTTACGCGAAGCAAACTGGACGTATTTTTTCACCAATGGCAAGACAGAGCAATCAGGTATCTACAAAATGGATTGGCCTAACGGATCTTGGAAATGGTATTACTTTAACGGACAGTTGCACCGTGAAGATATGTATCGCAATGGCAAAGAGGATGGAACCTCTGTTGAGTATGACACGCTAGGTGCTGTGATAAACGAGGGAGAATTTTCGGCCGGTGCAAGAAACGGGAAATGGAAATTAACCGTCAACGACCATATCGAGGAAGGCCAATACCTCGATGGTGAACGGGATGGTTTATGGGTGTGGTATTATGGCGAGGGAAAGAAAATGTTTGAAGGTGAATTTCAATCCGGTGTGCCAATCGACCGACATAAATACTGGTATCCCAACGGTCAGGTTGAAATGACCGGAAAGTACAAGGCAGGTGAAATGGATGGGCGCTGGGATTACTATGAGACCAATGGTTTTCCGGCTATGCAATTGGATTATGAAGAAGGAAAAGTTGTACGAATTAATGGGCAGAAAATAAGATTACCGGAAACCGAGGAAGAATGAACGATTACTTAACTGAAATACTCAATCATCCGGTCGACAAACTCGCATTGTTGGAATGGCCTTCTATGGTAATGCTCGACGCGAATGAAGAATTTTGCAGGTACTTCAATTATTCAAAAAGTGAACTGTTAGATCGTGTTTTTCATACGTTGATTTGGAAGAATGTGCCACGTGAAAAACTGGGAAGAATTGAGAGTGAAGTGAATCAATATGGCTTTTCTTCTGTATTGGAAGAGGCCCAGAAGAAGTGGATAAACATAACCAAGATTCAGAATGGAGGTGCGTTGTTCGGCTTGGTGCGTGTGCTCGATATACCGACTAACAAGAAGATAATAGAGCGAGAATTGGAAGAGAGTGAGCGACGATTTAAAACGCTCGCAGATGTAGCTTCGGAAGGAGTTTGTTTTATTCAAGACGGAGTTATAGTTGACGCTAATGAACAGTTGGCTAGAATCTTCATCGTTGAAAAAAGTCAGTTGCTGTTTCAAAGAAAACTGAACGAATTCTTGTCTGTAAGCGATATTCAACGCATTATGGCGAGCGCTGAAATATCTGCCATCAACCGCAACGAAGTGCGAACGACTGATAGTTCAGGTAGAATGCTTTTTTTGGAGATAACCGGTAGTTATTTGCGGTTTAGAGGAAAGCAAACGCTGGCATTGGTTTTTAATGACATCAGCATAAGAAAACGCACGGAACAAGCCCTGCATCAAAGTTTAGTAAGTTTTCAGCGTTTGCTTGAAGACTCCCCCAACGGCGTGGTGATTCTGACAGAAGGCAAAATTCAATATTTGAATCAGGCTGCGTGCAAACTCTTTGGTGTTCGCGATGAAGATGAGGTGTTTGGGGATGTGTTCGAAAATTATGTGGAGGAAAGTTTTCGGAACGAATTAATCAATGATTTGCAAATTATTCGTGAGGGTGGCGACGCCGGAAGCAAAGAGGTTCGAATGGTGAATGCCACCAACGAGATTATGGACGTTGAAATCAAATCAACACTAACCGTTTATGAGAACCGACCCTCGATTCAAGTTACAATCGACAACGTGACCGACCGAAACAAACTGGTACAAGAGCAAATTCGTGTTCGTTTTGTAGAAGAAATAAATGCCGCGCTCAAGGCGGAAATTGATGAGCATAGGGCCACGCAAGTGAAACTCGAGCAACAGCAGCGACAAACGCTTGAGCAGACAGCCAAGATGGAGTCAATCTTCAACAGTACTGAAAACCTGATGATGTGGACGCTCAATCATGATTTTGAGATTACCGAGCTGAATACCAATTTCATCAAAAACATGGAGTTGTCTTTTGGTGAAGAAGTAAAACATTCTGTAAATATCATGGCCATTCTGCAACGTCATGTCGACCATAATTTTTATCAAGGACAACTTCAGGCGTTTACAAATGGCTTTAAGGGTAGACCGCAACAATTTGAGTTACCGCTGAAGAGCGATAAGAACGAAACGGTGTGGTGGCAGTGTTTTTTGAGCCCGGTCTATTTAAACGGGAAACTGATGGAGCTGTCTTGTCTTGTTTATGACAACACAGAGCGAAAGGTAATAGACAGGAAAATACGCGATTCACTGAAGGAAAAGGAAGTGTTGCTGCAAGAGGTACATCACAGGGTAAAAAACAATTTGCAGGTTATATCAAGTATTCTGAATCTCCAGTCGTCCTATGTGAACGACCCCAAAACACTGGAGATTTTGCGCGAAAGTCAGCAGCGAATCAAGAGCATGTCTTTCATCCATGAAACAATTTACCGTACAGCAGACTTCAGCCGTTTGGAGTTCATGGATTATATTAAGACCATAGCGTCAAACTTGATACAGAGTTATCGAACCGCTAGTACCCGTGTCGATTTTATTCCCGATATGGAGTCGGTTGGTTTGAATCTCGATCAAGCCATACCGTGTGGGTTGATAATAAACGAGCTAGTCAGTAACGCATTGAAGTATGCCTTTAAAGGACGCAAGAAGGGTACGCTGTCAATAATACTTCGCGAAGAAAACAATGAAGTGATTTTAGCTGTAAAGGACGATGGCGTTGGTTTACCCAAAGATTTTGCCTTCGAGAAAAACAACTCATTGGGCATTCAATTGGTTTATGCCTTGGTAGAGCAAATTGATGCGACCATGACCGTGAATCAGTCGAATGGCACCGAATTTTTCATGCGTTTTCACCGCAAGTAGTAAATTCTAAACTTATATTGCCTGAAAATCTCTAAAATTACCTGGTATGGCCGTAAATATTCTCGTTGTTGAAGATGAAAGCATTGTTCGAAAGGACATTGAACGTAGCTTGGAAAAATTGGGTTATCACGTAATCGCACAAGCCGATAATGGTGAACGCGCAATTGAGTTGGCAAGAGCCACCAAGCCCGATATAGCTCTCATGGACATCCAGATAAAGGGCAACATGACGGGTATTGATACCGCTGAGGCTATTAAACAAGAGATGGATATTCCGGTGATTTATTTGACCGCTTTTGCCGATGAGCCCACATTGAATAAGGCTAAGATTACTGAGCCACACGGCTACATACTGAAGCCGTTCAAGGAAATTGATCTCCACACCACCATCGAAATGGCCATACACAAACATGGCAAGGAGAAAGAGGTGCGTGTCGAAAATGAGTTGCTGCGCTCATTGACGAGTTTTAAATCAAACGCAAACTATCTATTCATCAAGCATCAGTCGAAGCTTGTAAAGGTGAATACCGCCGACATCTATTACGTGGAAGCGCTGAAAGATTACATGCAGATTGTAACAGCAGAAATGAAGTTTACCATTCATGCTACCATGAAAGACATTGAACGAAAGCTTCCGAAAACAGTGTTTCAACGCCTGCACAGATCCTACATCGTGAACATGGATAAGATTGCTTCAATATCAGGCGGTGATGTGATTTTGGCCGACATCAACAAGGAGATTCCTGTAGGAGGAAATTACCGCGATGAGTTCGGAGAACGCATCAACATCCTCTGATCAACGCATTAACAACACGCTTCCTTTTTTACTGAATAAATCCGCACGTCCGCGTACAATCATGTCGACCGACCAATTGTATGCCCCGTCTTGAACCTGTTCTCCTTTGAAACTTCCATCCCATCCTTCACCAGGAGTGGTGGATGTAAATACTTCGTTTCCCCAGCGATTGAATACACGGAATACGTAGTAGGTAATGTTTGATCCGCTTAACACGGGTAAAAACAACTCGTTGTGATTGTTCTGATCGGGTGTAAATGCACTAGGAATGTAAAACTGAATCCCGTTATAAACCTCGATAGGTTCGGTGTGATATGCGTTGCAACCAAAACTGTTGGTTACTACTTGCGTAATTTCAAACGAACCGCTCCCTGCGTATTGATGGCTGTCCATTTCATCGCCGCTGCCATCACCCCAACTGTAAGCTGTTTGCACTACATCAGCGCTCGATGTGGAAGAAATAACTACAGTTGGCGACTCACTCATCTGGTCGATGGCCCAGGTAAATCCGGCGGTTGGTGTGGGGTAAATTACAATGGGCTGATCGAGTGAAAAGCGTCCAACACAGCCGCGATTGGATGTTGCTTCAACCTCGAGGACATATGCGCCAATATCAGTAAGTTCGAATTGTGCAGGGTTTGTTTGTGAAACAACTTGCCCGTCTATCGTCCAATTGAAACTGGAAATGCTCGATTGATCTTCCGTTGTTGCACTTGCACCAATGCTCACGAGCTGGTTTTCACAATACTCATAAGCGCCTTCAGGAAGTGCTAAAATCGGAATTGCAAACACTTCAACGCTATCGGTAATGCTGCTCGTGCATCCGAAGTTGCTTTCAGCGGTGAATGTGTAGTTGTAGAATCCATTGTCTTGAAATTGATAGTTGGCCTGTGCGCCCTGCATAACAAATGTGGCCGATTCTATTGTCCAATAGCTGTTCACTACACCGCCGTTTGGAATGCTGCTCATGCTTTCAAAAACGGTCGGAATTCCAAAACAATGATTGTTGGCATTCGCTTCAACGATGGGTGCATATCGCACGGTGATGTTGCGTGTTGAATTATTAGTACAACCGTGAACGGTGGCTACTTGAAGCGATAATGATGTGTTTCCCGGGTTTGGAAAAACGATTGCTGTATCTCCTGAAGAGGCGATTTGTATTCCCTCGAAACTCCACACCCAAGTAGCGATGCTGTCGTTGCCAAAGGTGCTTAAATCAGTAAGCAGGGTTGTGTCTTTTTCACATGCGACGCTGCTTGTAAATTGAGCCGTGGGCGTGTCATAAACCAAGAATACTGTATCGAGAGTGGCCGTGCATCCCGCGATGCTTAGAAGATCGAATGCAACCGTATGTTCTCCACCAATGTCATAAACAAGGCCGATTACTTCGTGGCCAGCACCTTCGATGGTAGCGTCTACAATCCAATTTACACTTGAAATTTGTGAACCCTCAACCGATGCTTCTACAGCAATTGAAACTTCTTCGTGAGTGCAAGCATGCGGCGCATGAATGGTGCCGGTAGGTATTGCGTGTACCACGTATTGGGTTTGGGCGTTGTTGTGACAACCGAAAGCATCATATACGTGATGTACCACAGTGGAAGCTTCACCGGTATATACGGGCGTGAAAGTGTCTGAAACAACGCCGTTAATGGTGTAAAAAGAAAGTGAATCGCTTACGAACGAAATGCTGTTGTCACCCGCGCAAAAGTCACGTTCAACAAGGGGTTCAACAACAGGGGGAGTTATGACGTATATGCTATCAACCGCTGTATTGCTGCACCCATTCGCGCCGGTGTAGCGATATACAAATGCTGCATGTTCACCGGTAAATTGGTTCGTATTAAGCGTGTTTGTGTTGATGCCCCCCAACGTGTATTGTCCGCCTTCCGGCACACCTCCCATGAGAGGAATCAGTCCGGTATTGGAGCAAACAGAGTCCACCAAAGCCAACTGCACCAAGGGCAGTGGCAACACACTTACGAACAATGTTTGGGTGTGAACACAATCGGAATAGCTTGATGTTAATGTAAAACTGAACGAGCTATCAGCTCTAACAAGGAGCTCGTTTGCACCAGCGCCCTCCTCAACCGATGGGTGGTCCCAAACAAAAGAATCGGCTTGTTGTATGACAATCAACGCCTCACTGCCTGCGCATATGTGTTCGGGAATAATCGCGGTTGAAGCGTAGTTTTCGACTACAATGGTATCGATGCACGAGATGTATACATCGCACCCGTTTGGATCGGTCATTATGATAGAAGGGCAATACGAGCCGGGCTCTGTATAACCATGTGCACTTGTGGTACCGCCAAATGGGTCGCCATTGCCATCATTGAAATCCCAGAAGTAATCGAAGAATTGATCGCTTGGGTTAAATGCCTGAAACGTCACGCCAAAAGGGGCACAATTCGCAGTGTCGAGCACTTGAGAGAATGGACCTAAGCTCGATGAATAATTAAGAATATCTTCAATAATCAGCGTGTCTGCACATCCGTTGGACGCTCCAACAACGAGGCTTACGTCGAATACGCCGATAGGATAAGTGTGCAGCAGAGTGTCGCCTGTGCCGGTTTGATTATCGCCAAAATCCCACCAGGTATAAGTGCCGCCTTCCACGGAGGTATTTTCGAGCGTCACAGCAAATAAACAGGTGTTGAGTTCAGTCGTAAAGCTTGCGTTAGCAACAGGGCTGTAGACTTCAATATCCGAATCAGTGCATGCGCGTGTTACACAGCCAACTGAGTTTGTTGCGGTTAAACAAACGGAGTAGTTACCGTTTACAGGGTAGGCGTAATTCACCGAATCAATCTGTGCAGAATGGTTGCCGTTTCCGAAGTTCCACTCATAGGTTGTTCCGGCCGGCGCAAGGCTGTTGTTTAGGAACAATATATTCTCATTTCGGCAAACGGGTGGAGCTTGCCAAGTGAATGCTGGTTGTGCCGGTAATACGGCGTCAAAGGTGAAGCCGCGTGAGGAAGAGCATCCATTGGAATCGGCTACTATCAGCGTGCAGCTAATGCCTGCGTTGTAGTTGAATGGAGCAACAAATCGATGCTCAACAAGTTGCGTGTTGGCAGTGGTTCCGTCGCTAAACGACCACGACCATGAAACCGCATTCGGGTCGAGAGCTTCTACCCCAACAACCACTTCACCACTATCGCATTCGTTTACAAGTTGAGCCGACATCGAGGAAAAGTCACCGCCCTGCCAAACAACGATTGCGTCGGTGTACGTTGTTTCTGCCGCGCAACCAAATGCGTCTATTACCGACACATGCACGTCGTAGGTGCCCGCCGTTTCAATCAGCAGACTAGGCCAATCAAATGAGGTGGGGTCATTGGAATTTGTTTCGTCTACCTGTCCGTTGTGTTCATGTGTAACACTCCACGCTGCAGCAAACGGATTGTCGTTGCGCTGAGCAACGATTCGGTCGCCGTTTTCAATGGTTACTTCCCAGAAATCGTTTGACGCTTCCGAATCGAGCGACACCAATAAAGGCGCACAGCCCATGGCTGGAGTAATTACTAATTCGGCGGAAGGCATAGCCACGGCTACCTGTAAAATTTTCGTGTCGTAGCAAATAGATCCGTCTTTGTAGGCGGAGAGCGTAACGGGATATTGCCCCGGCTCAGCGTAGCTGTGCGCAGGCGTGGTCTCGTTGATTACCAGAGGGCTCCCGTCTCCAAAGTCCCAAACGAGCGAGTCTCCACCGATGGATAAATCTTGAAAATGAACAGTGTAGTTTTCGCAAATGACATCAAATTCGAAGAGTGCTAACGGCGGCACAACATGGATATAGTCTTCGATGGTGTAGAAGGTGTTGCAGGCACCGTTGAATACGGTAAGTGTGACATCGTAATAGCCGGTGTCTTCATACAGATGCGTAACACAACTATCAACCGCCAGCATAACTTCTGGTGAGCTACCGTCGTGAAAGTCCCATGTATAGGTATTGTCAGCGTTGAACTCTGTGCAAAACAAAAATGTTTCTCCTGCACAACTTTCCGTCAAAGAGGCGGAAAAAGCAGGTAACGTTGACTCTAGCACAGTCAATGGTGTGTCGGTAGTGTCAATGGATACACAACCATTAGCCATGGTTGCGGTTAGTGTAGCGTAAAACTCACCCGCCACCTCGAAGGTGTAGGTCGGATTCGGCCCAATAGCATCTTCTTCTCCGTCGCCGTTGAAGTCCCACGAATAGTCGATGATGGTTTCACCTGCTTCAACTGTAATGTTCGATACCTCGGCATTTTCTCCAACGCAGTAGTACTCCTCATAATCGAAAGAGATATCGGGAGAGTCGATGATTACGAAATTGACCTTGTTACGTGATCTTTCACACCCGAACTCATTGAAGCGGCGCAAGCGAACATCGTGCGCACCGTATTCATTGAACGTGTAGTTCAAGCTGTGTGTGTTCGATACTACTTCGCCGTTAACCGTCCAGATGTATTCGTAGGTTGGGTTGAATGCCTCGGTGTTTGTAAACACGGATGAGAGTGGCGGAGCGCACGAAACAAGGTTTGAACCGGTAAAGTCAATCGTTGGGTTGCCTGCAACAAACAAGGTGTCTTGGACAGACATAGCGCACGCGTTTCCGTAGTGCGCTGTCATAGTGATTACGTAGGTCCCGGGAGTGTTGTACGTGAAGCTTGGGTTTGTTTGTGTTGCGTCTGTCGTGCCATTCCCGTTGAAGTCCCATTCTGTTGAGCTTGGCAGCGGCATCGAGTGGTTGTGGAACGCAAGTGTTTGTCCCGCACAAATTGTATCACGATTAAATGTGAATCCCGCTGAAGGTTCATCGGAGACCGTAAGTGACTGGCACGATGTATCAAAGCATCCAATGGTGTTTTCAACAGCCAAACAGATGTCGTATGTGCCTACATGGTCGAAGGTTATTTGCTGAACCGCGTTTCCACCTGCCAATGACTGGTTGTTTACAACCCAGGTCTGATTCGTAATGGATGGGTCTGAAGCGGCTGTAAATTCTATAGCCGTTGGCAAGCTGCAGGAGTTTTGTGAGCCAATGGTAAAGGTTGAATGGGGAAAGTTATTGGTGACTGTTACGAGCTGAGAAGCCGAAACAGACGCAAAACAGCCGTTTGCATCTACAATTGCCAGTAGTGGTGTGTAAACACCAACCTCCTCGTAGCAGTGAATCGGGTTTGCTTCCGACGATGTTGTGCCATCGCCAAAATCCCAACTTCTGGAAATTATCTCGCCCGAACCCGGAGTGGAGACGTCCAGAAGCGTTGTGCAGAAAGGCATACAGCCCTGGCCGTCTGTGGTCGATAAAGCTGCTTGAGGTTTAGCGAAAACGGTGATATAGTTTTCGAAAACATGCGCAACTCCATTTGCATTGACTACAATATCGTATGTGCCGGGCTGATTGAAAATTGCCACATAGGGGTTTGCTGCAGATTGTAAGGAGTTGCCCAACGGACCTGTAACCGTCCATTGCGGGTTGCTGATGAGTGAGCCGTCGGCTCCGATGGCGCTGATGATTGCGCCGTGTGGCGCGCATCCTGAGGTCTCATCACAAGTGAGCAGTACTTCTTGTGCTGCGGTGTTGAAGCGTCCCGCCAAAACAAGCAGTGCAATGAAGGAATATGTTAGAAAGTGACTCGTCATGGTTCGACACTGTGTGTCTTTACAAGCACTTTATACCGCTTATTTTAGGGAAGGTTACGCATTGAACGAAGCGGGAGTAACTTTGCGGAATAAACCTATTGCAATGAAAAATCCCTATTTGAGAAAGTTTGTCCAGTATGTGCTGAACGGTCTTCTCATATCAATGCCAGTGTTTGGAACGGGCTATATTGTTTTTCAATTGTTTAGTTTTTTAGACAGCATTGTTCCGCGCATTCTTTACAACGAAGATGAAATGCTGACCACGGGTGATCACTTCTCGGGGTGGGGTATTCTAATGTTGCTCTTGGTATTATTTGTTATGGGGTGGTTTGGCGGCATGTTCATCAACGACCGTATTAAGGGATGGTTTCTGAGATTACTTGATAAAATTCCCGGTATAAACAACCTGTATAAAGCCATCTCTGATGTGTTGAGTGCTTTTGTTGGAAAAGAGAAAAAGTTCAACCAACCGGTATTGGTTCGTGTCAGCGAGCAAATGGAGTTTGAAATGATCGGGTTTATTACAGACACCAACTTAGCTGAACTAGGCAACATCCACGGAAAGGTTGCGGTTTATTTCCCAATGAGTTACAGCTTTTCAGGGCACATGATGATTGTGCCAATTAAAAACATAACTCGCATCGAGCGAAACGCAGTAGACATTCTGAAATACACAATGAGCGGAGGTATTGTAGAGCTCGATCCGGAGAATGAAGGGAAGGTACACCACTAACTTATTACTGCTTCACCTCATCGTATTGGTGTGGGGTTTTACCGGGATTTTGGGTCGCGAAATCTCATTGGGCCCCGTCCTACTGGTGTGGTGGCGCGTATTAATTGCAGTTGTAACGATTGCAATTCTTGTTGCGGTTAGCAGCACAAGTATTCGGTCTGATAAACGAGCACTCATGCGCTTTGCGGGCGTTGGTTTGCTTACCGCCGCTCACTGGGTTTGTTTTTTCGCAAGCATCAAGTACTCGAAGATTTCTGTTGCGCTGGTGGTGTTGAGTACTTCTGCCTTCTTCGTTTCAATTATTCACCCAGTGTTAAAAAGAGAGGCGCCCAAACGGTATGAGATGTTTCTCGGAATTATTGTCATCGCGGGCATTTTTCTCATTTTCAAATTCGAATCGGAATACACCGTCGGAATACTGTTGTCGCTGCTCGCGGCGTTTCTAGCGGCATTGTTTTCCACACTTAACGCACGTCTTGTTGCAACCTATCAACCCACACAAATGGCGTTTTGGGAAATGTTGTTTGCATGGTTGGGACTAACGGTTTATATCGCTTTTAGTGGCGAAGGGGGCCACTTATTGGAGCTTCCCGAACTGCGCGATCTTCAGTTACTTTCTGTGTTGGGCGTCCTTTGCACGGGGGTTGCTTTTATCGTGAGTATTCGCGTTATGAGGGTGCTGAGCCCATTTACATGTGCGTTGGCCATTAATATGGAGCCGGTCTATACAATCGTAATCGCGTTGTACTTATACGGCAGTGATGAATACATGAGCCCGGAGTTTTATTTGGGTGGACTCGTCATCGTGTCGACTCTTTTTTTGGATACGTGGCTCAAAAGGCGTCAAATGAAAGCAACGAAGTCTGCCGGCTAGCCATGAGGCAAAGATGTTTTTTAAACGTAGAGGTTGTTCACCTGAATGTAGTGTGCTACAGTATCTGGGGTTAACCCAACAATTGAAGAGTTCGTTTTTACAAGGTTTCTTATTTCAGTAGCCGACACCGTCATGAGTTCGCCGCGCAGGAAATGAATACGATCACTGAATGCGCGCAGCACTTCAGGAATTTCAGGAGATGTGCTTTCTCTTGGGTAAACAACGAGATGGGTGAGCTTAAGCAGTTCCTCGTAGTCTTTCCAACGATCGAAAACAAGAAGGTTGTCTTCTCCGATTATGAGATGAAACGAATACTCCGGGTGCTTGCTCAGCAGTTTCTTCACTGTGCCGACTGTAAACGACGGCAAGGGCATGCTAAATTCGATGTCGGTAGCGCTGATGTGATCCTCTTGAATGCACGCCAACTCGGCCATTGCCAATCGGTGTTGTTGTGGGGCGAGTCCACGGTTGTCTTTAAAGGGGTTTTGCAGGCTAACAACGAGCCAAATGGAATCGAGTGGGATTTGATTCAGTGCCTCTTTTGCAACGTGCAAATGGCCATTGTGAATGGGATTGAACGATCCGAAGTACAAGCCAACCTTCATGGTGCGTTTAAAAATTCGCGAACGCATTGTTCTGCTTCGCGAAGTGCAACCTCCAACTGTTCATTGACGATAACCCTGTCGAAACTGGGCTCGTAAGCCATTTCGTGTTGGGCTTTTGCAACGCGTTGCTCAATTTTTTCGGGTGTCTCGGTGCTTCTTTTGCGCAGTCTTTCCTCCAGCACTTCAATGCTTGGCGCCTTCACAAATACAGATAGCGCCTTGTCGCCGAGAAGCTTTTTTAGGTTGAGACCACCCACCACGTCCAAGTCAAAAATGACATGTCCTCCCCCACTCCAAATCCGTTCTATTTCGCTATAGAGCGTGCCGTAGTATTGGTTTTTGTACACCTCTTCCCACTCAATGAATTCTCCGTTTTTTGCTCTTCGAAGGAAATCATCAGGCGCAATGAAATAATAATCTTTTCCGTCGACTTCGTAGTCGCGTTTTTCACGTGTCGTGGCCGATACCGAAAAGGACAGTCGAAAATCGGTAAGCCCCATGAGGTGTCGCACGATGGTTGTTTTACCTGCGCCACTGGGTGCAGAGAAGATGATTGCTTTGCCTGTAGACATGTTGGTGGTGTCGGTGGGGTGCAAAAATATCGCTAGATGACGTTGTTGATTTGTTCCTTGATTTTTTCGAGCTCGTCTTTCATGATTACCACGAGGCGCTGCATGTCGGCGTCATTTGCCTTGCTGCCTATTGTGTTCACTTCGCGGCCAATTTCTTGGGCAATGAAGCCCAACTTTTTTCCTTGCGATTCACCTTTGAGTTCATCACTGAAGTGCGCGCAATTGGTTTCTAATCGCTGATATTCTTCGCTGATGTCAAGTCGCTCCAAATAGTATATCAACTCTTGTTCAAAGCGATTCGGGTCAATCTTGTCAATAGGAATAAGCTCTTCCAGATTTGAACGCAGCTTCTCACGAACCCGCTTGTTTCGGTTTGCTATAGGCTCGTCTAAGGCCAGTCTATTTTCTAAAATGCATTGTATTCGTTGATGAAAGTCGCTTGAAAGTTTTTCACCCTCGAGCTTTCTATAGGTGTCGAATTTGTGAAACGCTTCTTTGATCATTGAAAACAGGGCGGCCCACTCTTCTTCGTCGAGCTCTGTCGACTCTGGTTTCAACACGTCAGGTATACGCATAAGGGCGTTGATGTAGTCGCCGCCGGAAATTTGCGCTTCATCTGCAAACGCCTTGAGGTCGGCATAATAGGCCAACATAAGCGGGCGGTTAATGGCCATGCGTTTTTCTGCTTCCAGGCTTTCGTAATACACCAGTAAGTCGGCCTTGCCTCGTTGAATGTTTTCGCTCAACCAAGAACGGAGCTCGAGTTCTTTTTCCCGGTATACGCCCGGTATGCGCAAATTCAAGTCGAGCTGTTTGCTGTTGAGAGAGCGCAGCTCAATCGTGAATTTTTTGTTTCCTACGGTTCCTTCGGCTTTTCCGAAGCCGGTCATGGATCGAAGCATGGTGTTGTGTTTTAGAGGGGCATGTTGCTATGCTTTTTACGCGGCATAGTGTCAACTTTATTCTCGAGCATGGCAAATGCACGAATGAGTTTTTCCCGTGTTTGTGATGGCACGATTACTTCGTCAACATAGCCGCGTTGCGCTGCGCTATATGGGTTTGCGAAAAGTTCAGCATACTCTGCTTCTTTTTCTTTCCACTTTTGTTCAGGGTTGGCGGCTTCAGAAATTTCTTTTTTGAAAATAATCTCAGCGGCACCTTTTGCGCCCATCACAGCAATTTCGGCTGTGGGCCAGGCGTAGTTCACATCCGCACCAATGTGCTTAGAGTTCATCACATCGTATGCACCACCGTATGCTTTGCGCGTAATTACGGTTACACGCGGCACGGTAGCCTCGCTGAACGCATAGAGCAGCTTAGCGCCATTCGAGATGATTCCGTTCCACTCTTGGTCGGTACCGGGTAAGAATCCGGGCACGTCTTCAAATACAAGAAGCGGAATATTGAACGAGTCACAGAAACGCACGAAGCGAGCACCTTTTGTAGACGATTTAATATCAAGAACACCTGCCAGAAAAGCGGGCTGGTTGGCGACAATGCCAATGCTGCGTCCACCGATACGGGCAAACCCAACAAGGATGTTTTCAGCGAAGTCTTTATGCACTTCCATCCACGAACCTTCATCAATCACCTCTGCAATTACTTCGTGCATGTCGTAAGGTTGATTCGGGTTGTCCGGAATGATAGTATCGAGTTTGGGTCTCGCTTCTTGTCCGTTCGAATAGGCGTTTGCCGGCGCCTTTTCTTCACAGTTTTGCGGCATATACTGCAGCAAGTCGCGAATCATGCGCAAACATGCTACATCGTTTTCGGCCTTGAAGTGCGTAACACCACTTTTGGAGGCGTGTGTGCTGGCGCCTCCCAGTTCTTCGCTGGTCACTTCTTCATGCGTAACGGTTTTTACCACGTTGGGCCCGGTAACAAACATGTAGCTTGTGTTTTCCACCATGAAGATGAAGTCAGTCAATGCGGGCGAGTACACGGCACCACCTGCGCAAGGGCCCATAATGGCGCTGATTTGAGGCACAACTCCGCTTGCGCGGGTGTTGCGGTAGAAGATGTCGGCATATGCTCCGAGCGAAACAACACCCTCTTGAATGCGCGCTCCACCGCTATCGTTCAGGCCAATGACAGGTGCTCCATTCTGCATCGCCAAATCCATGATTCGACATATTTTTTCAGCATGTGCTTCTGCCAATGAGCCACCCATCACAGTGAAGTCTTGAGAAAACACATACACCAACCGGCCGTGTACGGTGCCGTAGCCCGTCACCACTCCATCACCCAAGTACACTTCCTTGTCGAGACCAAAATTGGTGGATCGGTGTGTTACTAGCATACCGAGCTCTTCAAAGGAGTTTTCGTCGAGCAAAAAGTGCAGGCGTTCGCGCGCGGTAAGCTTGCCTTTTTTATGCTGTGATTCGATGCGTTTTTCTCCACCACCCAATTGAGCGGAGGCTATTTTTTCGGAAAGAGCGGAAAGCTTGTCAGACATAGTGCAGATTATGTGCGCGCAAATGTAGGGCTGCACCCGCAATATCACCTCCTACCTTTCTTTGCCCGGTATGGCGCTCAACAGTCGTTGAGTGTAAGCCGATTGAGGGGCGTAAAACACCTGATTGGCGCTGCCAATTTCCTCGATTTTTCCTTTGTTCATTACCATGATTCGGTCGCTCATGTAATGCACCACGCGCAGGTCGTGTGAAATGAACAGATAGGTTAAACCAAACTCAGATTTCAAATCATTGAGCAGGTTGAGCACCTGAGCTTGCACAGACACATCGAGCGCCGATACGCTTTCGTCACAAATAATGAACGAGGGCCTGCACGCAAGCGCTCGTGCAATAACAATGCGCTGTCTTTGTCCACCACTGAATTCATGGGGGTATCGATCAATATGCTCAGGTATTAATCCAACCTTTTCAAGGAGTTCGAATGCAAGGTTTCTCCGCTCTGCATTAGAGCCCCCAATTCCATGTACCAGCATGGGTTCGGTGAGCGCGAAGGCAATCGTGTGTTTGGGGTTGAGCGCGCTATATGGGTCTTGGAAAATGATTTGAATTTCTTTGCGGATATTCCTGAGGTCGGACGCACTCAGCGTCACAATATCACGGGTCGCCTCGTTGCCCAGGGTGTATTCTATTTTGCCGGTAGTCGCCGGAATGAGCCCCAACAGCATGCGGCTTAAGGTTGTTTTTCCACAACCACTCTCACCAACTAGCCCCAGGGTTTCTCCTTTTCGAATTTGAAACGACACATTGTCAACTGCCTGAACGATGGCTGCTTTCTTATTGAAAAGCGAAGTGGATTGGTAAGTTTTCGAAAGGTTGTCTACGTTCAGGAAAACGGCGTCTCCAATTGATTTTTCTTCGCGAAGTGATGCTGTCGGATGTGCGTTTTGTTCAAAGTCCCTTACCGTCAGGAGGCGAAGGTTTTTGGAACTGGCGCGCGGACGGCATTGCAATAAGCCCCTGGTGTATTCATGCGTTGGTCTCTGAAGCACATCGATGGCTTTGCCATACTCCACAATCTGCCCTTTTTTCATAACAAGAATGTCGTCGGCAATTTCCTCTACAACACCCAAGTCGTGAGTTATGAAAATCATTCCCATTCCTCTTTTTTGCTGCAGTTGTTTGAGCAGTGCCAAAATCTCATGTTGAACGGTCACATCTAGCGCGGTCGTTGGTTCATCGGCAATAAGCAGCTTGGGCTCGCAAGCAATGGCCATCGCAATCATTACACGCTGACGCTGACCGCCACTCAATTGGTGCGGGTAAGAGTCGAGCATCGATTCGGCTCTGGGCAGCTTAACTTCTTCGAATAGCGAAAGTGCCCGAAGGCGCGCTTTTTCACGTGGAATGCGCAGGTGTTTAATGAGTATTTCCTCAACCTGTTCGCCGCAAGTCATCACCGGGTTGAGCGACGTCATGGGCTCTTGAAAAATCATAGCAATGCTTCTACCGCGCAGTTTTTCCAGAATAGCGTCGGTTGGTTCAATCTCGTGTTCTTTGCTGGAACCAGGAAATAATGAGTGATGTAAAATGAACCGCCCTGATGTAAAAACAACTTTCCCCTTTTGGAGAAGTTTCATGAGGCTTAATGACGACACTGATTTTCCACTGCCCGACTCGCCTACTATAGCCAAGGTCTCACCCGCAAAAACGGAGAAGGTGCTGTTAAGAACAGCCGGGCGCACTTCACCTTCATGACGAAAGCCAATTCCCAAGTTTTCGACGCTAATCAGTCGCTCGTGGCTCATGGATTGGTTTCATTAAAAACCAATCGCAGGTGATTGCTTCTTTGGGCCGGAGAGTCGTTTATCAACGAGACAGTCACAAAGTGACCCTGCTCGGTAAACGCACGCCACTCCTCGTGGTTGGTGCTTTTTTTACTGGATCCGTATCGATCGTTGTAGTAGGCCATGAATTCGGTATACAAATGTTCTCTCAGCTCATTGCTTTTTGGAAACACATCGAGGCTGATGTGGTTTAACCCATCTTCATTGAAGCTGTATGAGATCTCATACCAAGTGGAGTCAGCTTCGTTGGGCTCGAAGCGATAAATGATTTCATCGGGCATGCTGTACACAGAACTTGACTCTTCTTTTCTCTTGATAAGCTTGGGTTTGTCGCCCAATCGAATGCCCCGAAAGTCACCTCCTTTGTCTGGCTGAATAATAGCTTCTGCAGAGACTGCGGATGGCTGTTGCTGGCACCCAACAAAGAGCACTGACGTAAACAGAAGCAGAATGACATGGGCGGGGCTCATAATTCAAATGTGCAGTAATACAAGCGAAGACACAGCCGTGTTTGGCGGAACAAATCAGCAGCAAATTGTTGATAGTTGCGCAATATCCTCAGACGTCCATGTGTTAGCCCTGCATCACCAAAACCCCGGACACATGAAAAACAAAATCATTTTTTCTTCTTCAGTGCTTGTTGTTCTCTGTTGTGTTTATTTCGAAAGGCTCACCAATGCTGCGTCTGTGGCGATGGATAGCCCTTCTTCGATTCAACCCGCTCCGGCCATTGTTCCGGAAACGGTGGTGGAAGAAATTCAACCCGCGTCTGTCAAATCCGTTAACCTTAAAACGAGGAGAACAGAGGTAAAACTCAACAACGACAAGGCTGAAACCATCGAGTGCAAAGGCGGCACAAAATTGTTCTTTCCGGCGGGTTCTTTTGTCCATGCATCAGGTAAGCCGGTTGTCGGAAAAGTAAAGCTGGTTATTGAGGAGTGCCTCGATCTGGATGAAATGCTGGCAGCTAAACTGAGCACAACCAGCGGAGATCGGAGACTGGAAACGGCAGGTATGATTAAAGTACAAGCATATGCGGGACGAGAAGAGGTTGGCCTTAAGGAAGGTGGACGCTACAACATTCATTTTCCGATTGATGGGGAGCAAAAAGGAGATTTTGAGCTGTTCTATGGTCAACGCGACAGTAATGGAACGATTGATTGGGTTTTGGATGAAAACACCGCGCCTATTGATGAAACTATGCGTGCATCAAATCCAATTGTGAACGATTGTTTTGTGCAAATCAGTGCAAGCCAATACCGCTGTGGCACGCGTATTCAGGAGATGGATTATTTCAATTGGCCGCTCACGAACGGCCAGAATCTCAACCAGTGGTTTGTTTCGAGTTTCAACCCCGACCCACAAATGCTCGATGATTTTTGCGAAAACCGCATGTATTCGCAGATTACCTTCCACGTCAGACCGTGAAAATACTTCCATCAATCTTGTTCATTAGTTATGGAATAAATATAGGATACCCCGCTTGACAATGACACGTTGAATGGCACATTTTTGAGTTATGGATTTTATTCAACCTATGGGCCGGATGCAGATGACCTTCGGCAGT
>CAMAYP010000013.1 GCA_945862415.1 Chryseobacterium gleum
TCTTTTTGGTTGATAATCGTGTCGATTGCAACAGTGGTCTTACCAGTCTGACGGTCGCCAATGATCAACTCGCGCTGACCACGACCAATCGGAATCATCGCGTCGATAGCGCGAATACCGGTTTGCAACGGCTCCTTTACAGGCTGACGATAGATAACACCTGGGGCTTTGCGCTCGAGTGGCATCTCAAACAATTCACCTGGAATTGGACCTTTACCGTCGATAGGCTCTCCGAGCGTATTCAACACACGACCCAATAAGCCTTCGCCTACCTTGATCGATGCAATACGTCCGGTACGCTTCGCTACAGAACCCTCTTTCAAATCACCGCTGGGACCGAGCAATACCGCACCCACGTTGTCTTCTTCAAGGTTCAATACGATACCACGTACGCCGTTGTCGAACTCGATGAGCTCACCCGACTGTACATTGGAAAGTCCGTAAATACGAGCGATACCGTCACCTACCTGGAGGATGGTACCTACTTCCTGAAGCTCAGCTTCAGATTTGAATCCTGCAAGCTGCTCGCGCAGTATGTTGGATATTTCTGCAGGTTTTACTTCTGCCATGTTGTTGTTGTTTTAAACTAAAAGTTTATTCCACCTCGATGAGTGGAATCTTAAATCTCTGCTATATACGGGTTCTCGGCAAAATCGCGCTTAAGCGCCTTAATGCGATTGGCAATAGCCGAATCGATTTGCCTGTCGCCCACCTTCAATACGAATCCACCTATAAGTGAAGCATCCACCTTCTCTATGAGCTCCACTTGGCCGCCCGCCAGCTTCATAGCCGACTCCAACATCTTTGCACGCGAACCGGCGTCGAGCGCCACGGCAGAAGTAACTTCAGCCAAGGTCACACCCTGATGCTTGCGCAACTGGTTGAGAAAGCTTGTAACAATTTCGGGCAAATACCCTTCACGCCCCTTTCGGGTGAGCAGGGTCATGAAACCCATCGTGATGGCATTCAACTTTCCGTCGAACAACTTGTGTAAGATGTCAACCTTCTTGTCGGCCTTCACAACCGGACTAGAAAGCATCACGCGAAAATCACGACTTTCGTCCATGATGCCTTGCAACATGACCATATCAGTCTTTGCTGCATCGAGCTGTCCCTTTTCAATACAAAGGTCGAGCAGTGATTTGGCGTAACGCGACGCTATGCGGATTCCACTCATGTTAGTTTGATCGGATTTCTGCGATCAGTGATTCGTTTAGTGCCTTCTGCTTTTCACTGTCTGTAAGCTTTTCACGAGTAAGCTTCTCAGCGATATCAACGCTGAGTGTAGCAACTTGATTTTTCAGCTCCGTGATAGCAGCCTTTTTCTGATTATCGATCTCCTGATGTGCTGCAGTAATGATGCGCGTTGATTCTTCAGTTGCCTTGTTGCGGGCCTCATTGACGATGCTGTCTTTGAGTGCCTTTGCCTCGACAAGAATACGATCGCGCTCATCGCGTGCTTCACGCAAGAGCTGTTCGTTGCCGGCTTGGAGTTTCGACATTTCCTGACGTGCGCGTTCAGCCTCATTCAAAGCATTTTCAATGCCTTGTGAGCGCTCATCAAGCGACTTCAAAATGGGACCCCAGGCCATTTTCTTCAATAAGAAGGCAACAACCAAAAAGGCAACCGTAGCCCAAAACACCGTTCCGTACGAAACGCTTAATAATCCATCCATGGATATAAAACTTTATTTGGATTTAGCAAGGCCATTAGCGTGGCCTGCAATCGCTTATTATCCGAATACTACGAGCAGACACACGATTACCGCGAAGAGAGCAACACCCTCTACGAGAGCCGCGGCTACGATCATGCTAGCACGCAAATCACCTGCGCTTTCTGGCTGACGTGCCATTGCATCCATTGCGTGGCTACCGATAAGACCCACACCGATACCTGCACCAATTGCTGCAAGACCTGCACCGATACCTGCGTATCCTGCTGCTGAGGACGCTTCCAAAAGAACTGTCAAGAATTCCATTTTTATTTGTTTGTGTTTGAGTTTGCTAATTAATGATGTGCTTCTTCATGATGATGTTCCTGTGTGGCATCGCCAAAGTAGAGCGCGGCCAGCAAAGTGAATACATATGCCTGAAGGAAAGCAACCAAAAGTTCAATGAAAAACATGAATACAATGAACAGCGTTGAAAAGACGCCTACTCCGTATCCCGCCACCACACTCTTCTCTCCAAAAATGAAGATGAGCGAGGTAAATGCCAGAATGATAATGTGACCTGCATTGATGTTCGCAGTCAATCGAATCATCAATACCGCCGGCTTGATGAAGATGCTCAAGAATTCAATCGGCACCAAGATAAACTTGATAACCAATGGCACACCGGGAGGCCATACAATGTGTCCCCAGTAGTGAGCATTTCCATTGATGGTCGTTAGAATGAAAACAAACGTCGCCAACACGAGTGTGATACTCAGTGTTCCGGTAATATTAAAACCTCCCAAGAAAGGAATCAACCCCAGCATGTTTGACGCCCAAATAAAGAAGAACGACGTGAGCATGAACGGTAAAAACCGCTGCGCTCTTTTCTTTCCTAATGCAGGTATTGCGACCTCGTCTTTGATGAACAAGACAAAAGGTTCCAACATGTTTTGCATGCCCTTAGGTGCTTGACCCTTGCGCTTCTCATATGCCTTGGCTACACGAGAAAACAGGAACAACACCAACAATAGCATGAGCAGCATACCAAACACCGACTTTGTAATGGAGAAATCCATAACAGGGTGACCGTGAAACTCTTCGTGAGCATCTGCAGGTGCTGCTTGTGCTGAGGCAAGACTATCCGCGGTAGTTACCATCGAATTATCAGCGTGAACTTCTGCTTCATGAACCTCCGATGTGTGCGTAGGATCTACTGTGTAGATTTTCTCATGATGCAACTCGTACGTGTTCCCTGTAGATGCGCTTGTGTAAGTATTGGTAAACTCGTGGTGGTCATTCATGAACACCGAGCTCATGAAGAAATCAAAGCCCTTATCTGTTTTTACTATACATGGCAAAGGCAAGGTAACATCACCAAAGAAATGAATGGAGTGAGCATCCGAAATGTGATGCACAATCATCGCTCCGGCGTTGAATTTTTCTCCTTCGTGACCCCCAGAAGCATAAACAGGTATGCCGACCAGTTGAAAACACAGTACGGCTAGTAGAGTCAGAAACTGACTAAAAGCCTTGATTTTATTGGGGGTTTGTTTACTAAGCATCAGGAATAATCCTCAAAATTGCGCGGCAAAAGTATGCACATATTGGAGTAGTGCCAAGGGTTAATACGGAATTTTCATAACTCCCTATAAAAACAGGGGGTTTACGACGTAAAACTCCGATTAAGACAGCACTCCGCGTGAAATAACTATTTTCTGAACTTCACTCGTTCCTTCGTAGATCTGTGTGATTTTGGCATCACGCATCAGTCGTTCCACGTGGTACTCCTTCACAAATCCATAACCTCCGTGAATTTGTACGGCTTCTACTGTGTGCTTCATGGCAACTTCGGATGCATAGAGCTTTGCAATAGCACTGGCCTGATCGTAATTCTGATGCTGATCCTTCAACCACGCGGCCTTGTAGACCAAAAGACGCGCAGCTTCAATTTCAGTGGCCATGTCGGCCAGCTTGAATGCAATGGCTTGGTGCTGCGAAATTTCCTTTCCAAATGCCTTACGCTCTTTCGAATAGGCAAGCGACAATTCATAAGCGCCGGCTGCAATGCCCAATGCTTGCGCAGCGATGCCGATGCGGCCTCCACTGAGCGTTTTCATGGCGAACTTGAAGCCGAAACCGTCTTCTCCAACGCGATTCTCCTTGGGCACTTTCACATCCTGAAACATCAATGTATGTGTGTCGCTTCCACGAATGCCCAGCTTATTTTCCTTCGCTCCGATGATGAAACCGGGCATGCCGCGCTCCACAATCAAGCAATTGATTCCTTTATGGCCTTTGGCTGCATCTGTTTGTGCCATCACCAAATAAGTGCTCGCACTGCTGCCGTTAGTGATCCAGTTTTTCGTGCCATTCAGCAAATAATGATCGCCCATGTCGATGGCGGTTGTGCGCTGAGATGTAGCATCACTGCCTGCTTCGGGCTCCGACAAACAGAATGCACCAATCTTTTCTCCATTGGCTAATGGCACCAGGAATTTGCGCTTCTGCTCTTCAGAACCGAAGGATTCCAAACCCCATGTCACCAACGAATTATTTACACTCATGCATACCGATGTGGATGCATCAATCTTTGAGATCTCTTCCATGGCCAGCACATAGCTGAGCGTGTCCATACCGCTTCCGCCGTATTCAGGACTCACCATCATTCCCATGAAGCCCAACTCGCCGAGTTGTTTTACTTCTTCTGCCGGAAATTTCTGGTGTTCATCGCGGTCAATTACGCCCGCTTTCAATACGTTCTGCGCAAATTCACGCGCCGCTTGTTGCACTGCTTTGTGCTCTTCTGATAATTCGAAATGCATTGTTCGAGATTTTAGGCCGCGAAGGTAATCATTTAGTGAATAGTCAAATAGTGAAATAGTGAAACAGTAGGAACGCACAGCAGCGCAGCAGATGGACACGCAGCAGCTCGGCCCTACAACAGATTATTCAAGGGGCATTTCCATCGCCACTCGCCCCTAAAAAACGCCGCCCCGGCCTGCGAAACGCAAACCGGGGCGGCAATAAAACAAACAAACTAACTACAACTACTTTTTCATGAAGCTGCGAGATACGCAGTCAGTGCCGTTTACTACTTTCAATTGATACATGCCCTGTGACAAGTTATCGACAGAAATTGACGTTGTGGTAGCGTACAGATTGCCTGTAGACACCAATTCGCCCGTAACGCTGTAGATTGAATATACAGTCGAGCCGTTCATTGCAGGCATACTTACAGTAAGCTGCTCGGCCGCCGGATTCGGGTAAACTACTGTTGAGTTCATGTTCACTTCACTCACAGAAGTGCTTGGAGTAAGCACCGCATCAATCACGTGTACTACACCGTTGTCGGCCATGATGTCGGCCATCACAACTTGTGCGTTGTTGATGAATACGTTGCCACCTGTGATCGATACTGTTACATCCTGACCTTGCAAGGTTGTAATCGTTTGACCATTGGTTAAGCTGCTTGAAAGCGCTTCACCTGATACAACGTGGTACAACAATACTTGAGCAAGTGATCCTGTTGGATCAGCCAACAACGCGTCCAATACTCCTGCAGGAAGGGCTGCGAAAGCGGCATCTGTTGGAGCAAACACAGTGAATGGACCGTCAGCTGATAGATCATCAGCCAAACCTGCTGCTATCACTGCAGTTTCGAGTGTAGTGTGGTTGGCACTGTTAACGATAATGTCTACTACAGTTGTTGGCTCAGGGTTGAGCTCTGGGATCAATACCGCATCGATAACGTGCACAACACCGTTGTCGGCAATAATATCAGCAACAATTACCTGAGCATCGTTGATGAATACGCCATTGGCATTGATGGTTACAGTTACGTCTTGACCTTGAATAGTAGTGATCATCATACCGTCAGCCAAGTCAGTCGAAAGAGCCAAGCCAGTTACTGCATGGTAAAGCAATACTTGTGTAAGCGCACCTGTTGGGTCAGCCAACAAAGCGTCTACTGTACCCGCAGGCAATGCTGCGAATGCACCGTCTGTTGGAGCGAATACTGTCAATGGACCTTGACCTGAAAGGGCACTCTGCAAACCTGCTGCTACTACAGCTGCTTCCAGCGTGTTGTGATCAGCACTGTTTACTACGATGTCCAAGATGGTGTTGCTTGTAGAAGTTCCTGCACAAACGCAATCCAATCCGTAAACATCATTGGTTGTAACCGCATTGCCGTCGTCACAAGCATCACCTGGGAATTGGCAAGTACCGTTGTCGATTGCAGCATTCATGTCATAGTTACATGCAGTCATGTCGGTGCAACCCAACACATCTCCGGCGCAAACACAGTCAGCACCCAAAACGTCATTGATTGTGTTCTCATTCATGTCATCACATGGCTCACCAGGGAGAATGCATGAAGCATCATCAATTGTAGCTTCCGGGTTGTAGTTGCATGCTTCTACAGCTGTGCAACCTTCAACTTGTGGAGCAGGTGGCAACAACACTGCATTGATTACGTGAACAACACCGTTGTCAGCAATGATATCTGCAACTGTTACCAACGCATCATTAATTATAACGTTTGATCCTGCAATAGTTACAGTAACCGTAGCACCATTCAATGTTGCTACAACCATACCGTCTGTCAAGTCTGTCGACAATGCAGTGCCGGATACTACGTGGTAAAGTAAAATTTGTGTAAGCAAACCGTTTGGATCAGCCAATACAGCGTCCAATACTCCTGCTGGAAGTGCAGCAAATGCAGCATCTGTTGGAGCGAATACGGTGAACGGACCTGTAGCTGAAAGATCATCAGCCAAGCCAGCTAATATCACAGCTGTTTCCAATGTGGTGTGGTCAGGGCTGTTTACGATGATGTCTACAACTGTATTGTTTGAAATGATACCTGCACAACCACAATCCGCTGTATACACATCGTTGATGGTTGCAGGGTCGTTGTCGTCACAGTTGTCACCCGGGAATTGGCAAGAGCCGTTGTCAACCATCGCATTCATGTCGTAGTTGCAAGCGCTCATTTCGGTGCAACCCAACATTTGGCCTACACACACACAATCATCACCTAGAATATCGTTCGTAGTGTTTTCGTTCATATCGTCGCAAGGCTCGCCTGGGAATACACATGAACCATCTTCCACTTCAGCTGCTGCGTTGTAGTTGCACGCCTCAGCAGCTGTGCAACCTTCTACCGGAGGCGCAGGTGGCAACAATACAGCATCGATCACGTGAACGACACCGTTGTCTGCCATTATATCCGCTACAATCACTTGAGCATTGTTGATGAATACGCCATTGGCGTTAATGGTAACAGTTACATCACTTCCCTGAATGGTCATTGCCATCATTCCGTCTACAAGATCAGTTGATAAAACTGTTCCTGATAGTGCATGGTAAAGTAAAACGTTCACCAATTCACCGGTTGGATCAGCCAACAACGCATCAACTGTTCCGGCTGGCAACAACGCAAATGCAGCGTCTGTTGGAGCGAACAAAGTGAAAGAACCTGGAGTAGACAATGTTGCATCCAAACCGCTGGCAACCAAGGCAGCCTCCAATGTGTTATGAACCTCACTATTCGTAACGATTTCCATAATAGTGTTAGTTGGCATTACCGGCGGAAGTAGAACCGCGTCAATCACGTGTACAACGCCGTTGGTAGCAGCAATATCTGCTACAGTTACCTGCGCGTCGTTGATGAAAACACCGTTTGCATTGATTGTTACTGTAATCTCTTCGCCTTGAAGAGTAGTAACCATCATACCATCTACCAAGTCGGTAGAGAGTGCCTGAAGGCCCAATACGTGGTAAAGAAGAATGTTAGCAAGAGCTCCTGTTGGATCAGCCAACAAAGTCTCTACAGTTCCTGCTGGAAGTGCAGCAAAAGCCGCATCTGTTGGAGCAAATACTGTGAATGGACCAGGACCTGAAAGATCGTCGGCAAGTTCAGCAGCAATTACTGCTGTTTCGAGTGTGGTGTGATCAGGGCTGTTTACGATGATGTCCACTACCGTGTTTGAAGCAACAACTCCCTCACAACCGCAGTCAACAGTGTAAACGTCGTTAATGGTTGCGGCGTTGTTGTCGTCGCAGTTGTCGCCCGCAAACAAGCATGAACCATTGTCAATTACTGCGTTCAAATCGTAGTTGCAGGCCGCCATATCTGTGCAACCTTCTGTTTGTCCGGCGCACACACAGTCTGCACCTAGAACATCATCGAAAGTCAAATCATTTGCATCGTCGCAAGGCTCACCAGGGAAAACGCAACTTGCGTCGTCGATAGTAGCTTCTGCGTTGAAGTTACACGCTTCAGAAGCCATACAACCCTCAACACTTGGCGCTGGCAAAAGAACCGCGTCGATCACGTGAACAACACCATTCTCTGCGAGGATATCTGCTACAATCACTTGTGCATTGTTGATGAATACGCCATTGGCGTTTATAGCTACAGTTACATCACTTCCCTGAATGGTCATTGCCATCATTCCGTCTACAAGATCAGTTGATAAAACTGTTCCTGCTAGCACATGGTAAAGTAAAACGTTCACCAACTCACCGTTTGCATCAGCAAGCAACGCATCCACCGTTCCGGCTGGCAACAACGCAAATGCAGCGTCTGTTGGAGCGAACAGGGTGAAAGCACCAGGAGTAGATAGCGTTTCATTCAACCCGCTTGCAACCAAGGCTGCCTCCAATGTGTTATGATCAGCACTATTGGTTACAATGTCCATGATAGTGTTGGTAGGCATTGGCGCTGGTAGAAGTACCGCGTCAATAACGTGCACAACGCCGTTTGTAGCAAGAACATCCGCCACAGTTACCTGCGCATCGTTGATGAATACACCGTTGGCATTAATAGTCACTGTGATTTCCTCTCCCAACAAAGTTGTTACAATCATGCCATCCACCAAATCGGTAGAGAGCGCTTGAAAATCCAATACGTGGTAAAGAAGAATGTTGGCAAGCTCACCAGTCGGTTCTTGCAACAAAACATCAAGTGTTCCCGCCGGAAGTGCAGCAAAAGCAGCATCTGTTGGAGCGAATACAGTGAAAGGACCAGGACCTGAAAGTTCATCGGACAAACCTGCCTCCAAAACAGCCAATGCCAATGTGGTGTGATCAGGACTGTTCAGTATTATCTCGAAAATAGTACTGCTTGGTTGAACCGGTGGCAACAATACAGCGTCAATCACGTGAACAACACCGTTGTCGGCGATGATATCTGCTACAATCACTTGTGCGTTGTTAATGAAAACACCACCGTTGATAGTCACAATTACATCCGCACCATTGATGGTTGCGATAACCTGACCGTCAAACAAATCAGTTGAAAGTGCTGTTGCATCAACAACGTGGTATAATAAAATTTCCGTTAGCGCACCTGTTGGATCAGCCAATAAAGCTTCTAACGTTCCTGCTGGAAGGGCAGCGAAAGCCGCATCGGTTGGAGCAAATACTGTCAATGGTCCAGGTCCTGCAAGAGCGTCTTGCAAACCTGCTGCCAATACCGCTGCTTCCAATGTGTTGTGAACATCACTGTTCACTACAATATCCAAAATGGTATTGGTAGGTTCAGCCGGTGGCAACAATACAGCGTCGATCACGTGAACGACACCGTTGTCGGCTATGATATCTGCTGCAATCACTTGTGCGTTGTTGATGAAAACACCACCGTTGATTGTCACAATTACATCCGCACCGTTGATAGTTGCGATAACCTGACCGTCAGACAAATCAGTTGAAAGTGCTGTTGCACCAACAACGTGATACAACAAAATTTCAGTAAGCGCACCTGTTGGATCAGCCAATAAAGCTTCTACAGTTCCGGCCGGAAGGGCAGCGAAAGCAGCATCCGTTGGGGCAAACACCGTGAATGGACCCGGGCCGCTCAATGTTTCTTCCAAACCTGCTGCAACTACTGCTGTCTCGAGGGTAGTATGATCAGGGCTGTTCAAAATGATGTCTAATACCGTAGAAGTCTGAGCCGGTGGCAATAGAACCGCATCAATCACGTGAACCACGCCATTATCCGCCATTACATCAGCTACAATCACTTGAGCATTGTTGATGAATACGCCATTGGCGTTTATAGTTACTGTTACATCGCTTCCCTGAATGGTCAATGCCATCATTCCGTCTGAAAGATCAGTTGATAAAACTGTTCCTGATAGTACATGGTAAAGTAAAACGTTCACCAATTCGCCTGTTGGATCAGCCAACAACGCATCAACTGTTCCGGCTGGCAACAACGCAAATGCGGCGTCTGTTGGAGCGAACAAAGTGAAAGAACCTGGAGTAGACAATGTTGCGTCCAAACCGCTGGCCACCAAGGCAGCCTCCAATGTGTTATGAACCTCACTATTCGTAACGATGTCCATAATAGTGTTAGTTGGCATTACCGGCGGGAGTAGCACCGCGTCAATCACGTGTACAACGCCGTTGGTAGCAGAAATATCTGCTACAGTTACCTGCGCGTCGTTGATGAAAACTCCGTTTGCATTGATTGTTACTGTAATCTCTTCGCCTTGAAGAGTAGTAACCATCATACCATCCACCAAATCGGTAGAAAGTGCCTCTAGGCCCAATACGTGGTAAAGAAGAATGTTGGCAAGAGCTCCTGTTGGATCGGCCAACAAGGCATCAACTGTTCCGGCTGGAAGTGCAGCAAAAGCTACATCCGTTGGAGCAAATAAGGTAAATGGACCCGGACCCGAGAGGTCATCGGCAAGTTCAGCAGCAATTACCGCTGCTTCGAGTGTAGTGTGGTCAGGGCTTGCTACTACAATGTCGACCACCGTTTGGGCCTTCATCTGGAAGCTCACACACAACACCATGAATACGTAAAATAATTTTCTCATGGTTTGATGAATTGATTTGGAAAAACATAAAACAAAAACAGGTTAGCAAAGTTCACTGCCACAAGACATGACGAAAGAATTTCATCCTGCTGCTTGGAGGCCTAAAGCAAAAAGCCCCGACTATCAAATTGATAATCGGGGCTTTAATCAAAAAAGAACTTATTTTTTCATGAAGCTGTGTGACGTGCACTCGGCTCCATTCGTTAACTTCAATTGGTACATGCCCTGAGACAATGCATCCAATGAAATCGCAGTTGTCATCGCATTCAAAGTACCCGTAGAAATCAATTTTCCGGTTACAGTGTAAATCTCGAACTGAGTTGAACCCTTCGCACCTGAGATGCTTACGTTCAACATTTCTGAAGCAGGATTCGGATAAATGCTAGCCGTTTGAGCAATCGACTCATTCACTGAAGTAGCCGGAGTCAATACAGCATTGATTACGTGAACAACACCGTTGTCTGCAACCAAATCAGCTACTACAACTTGTGCATTGTTAATGAAAACGTTTCCACCTGTAATTGAAACAGTAACGTCAGTGCCTTGCAAAGTAGTAATCGTTTGACCATTGGTAAGGCTGCTCGAAAGCGCTTCTCCAGCCACAACGTGGTATAACAATACTTGAGCAAGAGCTCCCGTTGGATCAGCCAACAAAGCATCGAGTACGCCTGCAGGAAGTGCTTCGAAAGCAGCGTCTGTTGGAGCGAACACGGTAAATGGACCATCGCCTGAAAGATCATCGGCCAAACCTGCTGCGATTACAGCAGTTTCCAATGTGTTGTGAACAGGGCTGTTTACAATGATGTCAACCACCGTTGTTGTAACTGGTGTAACTTCAGGAATCAATACTGCATCGATTACGTGAACTACGCCATTGTCTGCCATAATATCAGCTACAATTACTTGTGCATTGTTGATGAATACACCGTTGGCATTGATTGTTACTGTAACATCAGTGCCTTCTAGAGTTGTCACCATCATACCGTCTGTTAGATCGGTTGACAAAGCAACTCCTGCAGTAGCGTGGTAAAGAAGAATATCGGTAAGCAATCCTGCTGGGTCTGCCAACAGAGCAGTAATAGTACCCATTGGTAATGCTGCAAATGCAGCATCAGTTGGAGCAAATACTGTCAATGGGCCTGGTCCTGCAAGAGCGCCTTGCAATTCTGCCGCCAATACCGCTACTTCCAGTGTGTTGTGAACTTCACTGTTCACTACAATGTCCCAAATGGTATTGGTAGGTTGAGCCGGTGGCAACAACACAGCGTCGATCACGTGAACAACACCGTTGTCTGCGATGATATCCGCTAGAATTACTTGTGCATCGTTAATGAATACACCATTAGCATTGATTGTCACTACAACATCCTCTCCGTTGAGTGTAGTAATAACCTGACCATCTGACAAATCAGTTGAAAGAGCACTTGCTCCAACTACGTGATACAACAAAATTTGAGTCAATAGTCCTGTTGGATCGGCCAACAAAGCGTCAATAGTACCCATCGGCAATGCTGCAAATGCTGCATCAGTTGGAGCAAAAACCGTCAAAGGACCAGGACCTGCAAGCGCACCTTGTAAACCGGCAGCAAGAACCGCAGCTTCCAATGTGTTGTGAACATCACTGTTCACTACAATATCCAAAATGGTATTGGTAGGTTGAGCCGGTGGCAACAATACAGCATCGATTACGTGAACCACGCCGTTATCCGCCATTACATCAGCTACAATCACTTGAGCGTTGTTGATGAATACGCCATTGGCGTTAATGGTAACAGTTACATCACTTCCCTGAATGGTCATTGCCATCATTCCGTCTGAAAGATCAGTTGATAAAACTGTTCCTGATAGTGCATGGTAAAGTAAAACGTTCACCAATTCACCTGTTGGATCAGCAAGCAACGCCTGCACTGTTCCTGCAGGCAACAACTCAAATGCAGCGTCTGTTGGAGCGAACAAGGTGAAAGATCCAGGAGAAGACAATGTTACATCCAAACCGCTGGCAACCAAGGCAGCCTCCAATGTGTTATGAACCTCACTATTCGTAACGATGTCCATAATAGTGTTGGTTGGCATTACCGGCGGAAGAAGTACCGCGTCAATCACGTGCACAACGCCGTTGGTAGCAGCAATATCTGCTACAGTTACTTGGGCATCATTGATGAAAACACCATTCGCGTTAATAGACACTGTGATTTCCTCTCCTTGCAACGTGGTTACAATCATACCATCAGCCAAATCAATTGAGAATGCCGGAACATCCAATACGTGGTAAAGAAGAATGTTGGCAAGGGCACCCGTAGGGTCTTGCAACAACGCATCAACTGTTCCCATAGGAAGTGCAGCAAAAGCAGCATCCGTTGGAGCAAATAAGGTGAATGGACCCGGACCTGAGAGGTCATCGGCAAGTTCAGCAGCAATTACTGCTGTTTCGAGTGTGTTGTGGTCAGGGCTTTCTACTACAATGTCGACCACCGTTTGGGCCTTCATCTGGAAGCTCACACACAACACCATAAATAAGTAAAGTAGTGTTCTCATGATTTGATGATTTGATAAATTTGATTTGTAAAAGGACTAAACAAGATTTTACCGCTTGGGTTCATTCGCATCAACTTTTAATTGGCTCCAACTCAAAAAAAGCGGATTGCACCTCAACATCAGATTGTTCAAACTCAGCATTTCCATGAACTGAAACCACAAGCAAAATCGATGATTTTTGAATCATGAACGAGAAGACCCCGGATGCAAAGCGAATAACCCAATGGGCCATCGTACTTCTTACTATTGGGTTGATTGCCTTTGCATATATCCAACTTTCACAGCCGCAAACGGAAAAAGGCAATACGTTCCAAGTTATTCCCAACAGTGCCACCCTTGTTTGCTCCATCCGTGGGCTTGGTGGCTCGGCCGATGAGCTCAGCTTGTTTCGCACGCTGCTCAACTCTGCTAACATGCGTTCAGCATTCAGCCAATGGTCTGAAACCCTGGGTCAACTCGATTCCCTGCGTAGCAACAACCGCGCGTGGTATGACTTGCTTCAAACCTCCGAAATTACCTTTCAGACTCCCGACGCGCTGAACCCGAGCAATTGGTCGGTTGCCATTGCTTTGCCCTCGAACACCTCAAGCGAATCATACATGGCGCATTGGCTGCCCGACCTTCCCAAGCGTGAGTTTAAAGGCGCCAATTTATTTATCGGATCCGATGCCGGCTGGTGCGAACTAAGCAACTGCCTCATCATTTCACCTTCGGTTGCTATGCTCGAAGACATTGCGCTTCAAACCGATAAGAAAAACGTTCTTGCCAACAACGAAGCTTTCAACGCGTCGTATGACCTCCGCAGCAAAGACGTGCCTCTCCACATTGCTTCGCGTGTTTCAGAAACAAGCTGGCTCACGCTCGATGCGGTTTTCACCGCAACGGGCACACTCCTCAATGGCTTTCTGTCAACTACAACAGAGAGCGCCTACCCACTTCTGCTAGAAACAGCATCGGGCGATTTTGCAATAGCGAATACCCTACCCTATCAAACTACATTTCTGGATGCATTGCACGCTGAAGAATTCGACTCTACCTGGCAAGCACTCAATCGATATTACGCCGGCTCACCGGCAGAGGCATTCTGGTCGCAAGCATGGCAAGACCTTGGCGACACCTGCCAGTGTGATCTCAATGAGATTATGCTCAGCTGGAGAACGGGCGAACAGGGCTGCGCTGTCATTGAAATAACCGATAGCTTATCAGAGGCAGTCACCTACACCGGCATTGCCGACTCTGCCAACGCGATAGAAATACTGCGTCCGTTACTTGCCAATCAGGCTACTCCGCCTGATGGAATTTATGCCGTTTCACTTCCTCTTGCATTTCAACGCAACAGCATGCCCTCGGCGTCGGTAGAAACAAATTACATCACGCAAATCGACGGCTTCCTTTTCAGCGCCGCTTCACCACTGCCACTCAAGACCATTCGCGCCGCATCAACAAGATTAAGCGAACAAACGGAGTTTGCTTCTATCCTTTCGCAAGCGAGCAAAAGCTCCGGACGTTTCATCTACCATTCCAATTCCGAAATCATGCTTTTACCTGCATCGCTCACTTGGCTGCTGGAAGGAGCCAACCGCTATTGTGTAACTACCGAGGTGAGCCAGCCGGGAAGAATACTCGTCAGTATCGCCCTTCCAATTCGCGTAAAAGACCAAGTGCAAGTGATGGCCCCGGATGCAATAGAAGTTGAAGAAAAGAGTCTGTCCATGTCGGAGCCGACCGACGAAAGTGGCCGCTCGTGGAGCGTGATAAATCACAACACACAAGAAAAAGAGACGCTGAAACACGACGGGAAAAACAAACTCGAATTGATCGACGTTTCCGGACAAACCGTGTGGACACTCGACATGAGCCCCATACTGGGCGACGTGGTTCAAGTGGATGCACTCAAAAACAACAAGCTACAAATGGCCTTCGCAACCGAGGGGGGGGTCTATGTGCTTGACCGCAATGGCAATAACCTTCCCGGCTTCCCCTTCATTCCCAAACCACCCATTACCTCGCCACTGTTGGTAGCCGACTATGACAACACCAAAAAATACCGTCTCCTCTTCAGTATGGGCGATGGAATGCTCTCGAACCTGGGTATTGATGGAAAGGCGACGTCCGGATGGAAGTACCAACCCCTGAGCGGCGAGCCAATCATTAAGGTTGCTTCCGCAAAAGTGAGCGGCGACGATGTGCTCTTTGCTATTTCGAAGAATGGAGCCGTTCAAATGCTAAAACGAACCGGTGAAGTAAAAACAGTATGTGCCTCAGTGCTGGAAGGCTTCGATGGAAAAACACTGGAAATAATTCCGGGCAATGACCTCCCGTCTACCGCCATCGTATATAGCACTGCTACAGGTGCCAAAACCGTTCAGCTCGCTGTTCAATGAGGCCCGAAATTCTCAAACACCTTCGAAAGGACAAAAAGCTTGCTCCCGCTCTAAAAAAGGAGAGCGCACATGCCCCGACGCAGGCCGAAAACGTGGCACTCTACCTCTGCCTATCCATCATAAGCCAGCAACTGAGCACTAAAGTAGCCCGAGTCATAGGCGACCGATTTCTCGAGCTCTACGTGGGCATTGAGCCAAGCTGCCAACACATTTTGCAAACTGAAACGGAAGTACTTCGATCCATCGGCTTGAGCGGAGCCAAAGCACAATACATTCAAAACGTGTGTGCGTTTTTCATCGAACATCAACTCAACGACGAAGCACTGCATCGCATGAACGATGAAGATGTAATCGCGTTACTAACTCAAATTAAAGGTGTAGGCAGATGGACGGTAGAGATGCTGCTCATGTTTGCACTGGGTCGCGAAGACATATTTGCAGCAGACGACCTCGGTGTGCAACAAGCGATGATAAAGACCTACAGCTTACAACAGGATTCAAAGAAGATGTTGCGCTCTGAAATGCTCGCCATTAGCGAAAACTGGCGACCCTACCGCACCTACGCATGTATGGCTCTTTGGTCGTGGAAAGACAGCAACAATTAATCTCTGCTACCTACATCGCGCAAATGCACTACGTGCGAGCGAACAGCTGAAAGAACGGTACGGTGCTCGTTGTATCCGATTCCGAATTTCTCGCATGTATCCTTTACAATCTGATTGATAGCAGGATAGTGCACGTGAGATATGCGCGGGAACAAATGGTGCTCAACTTGGTAATTGAGACCTCCCGTAAACCAAGAAACTATTTTGTTCTTTGTTGCGAAATTGCTGGTTGTGTTGATCTGATGAACAGCCCATTCAACATCCAGTTTACCTTCATCAGGTGTAGGAAATTTCGTTTCTTCAACAACGTGCGCCAGTTGGAATACAACAGCAATCACAATCCCGCATACGCTCGTGAGCACGAGGTATCCAACAATCGTTTCGACAACACCCACCAAAAACATAGGCAATACAATAAACATGGTGAAGTAGGTAAGCTTGGTAGCCCAAAAGCTTACGTGGTCCCAAAAGTTGTACTTCTTGATTTTGATATCGCCAACCTTGCCGGTAAAGTATTTCAGGAAGTCGAAATAAAACACCCAAAACGCGTAATTCAACGCGTAAAAAAGAAACGCGTAGATGTGCTGAAAGCGATGAATCCAATATCTCTTCTGATTATTGTTCATGCGCATTACTGGTTGAACATCGATATCATCATCATATCCGTCAATGTTCGTAAAGCTGTGGTGAATCATGTTGTGTTTCATTTTCCACAAATGCACGTCACCGCCCATCAAATTGAGCGAATAGCCCATGACGTTATTCAACCATTCGTGTTTTGAGAAACTGCCGTGAGCACTGTCGTGCATCACGTTAAAACCGACTCCCGCCAGAGTTATGCCGAGCATAGCACAAAGGAGCAAGCTCAACGCTACACCCGGGGTAAAGAAAACAACCCACGTGTACAACCCTACAAGCAAAGTAATAAAGATGACCGTCTTCAAATAAATTTTCCAATTGCCCCAGCGCTGGAGTCCATTGTTTTCGAAATAGGCATCTACACGTTGTTTGAGCTCGTCAAAGAACGGGTGCTCCTTGGTATTGAATGAAACAAATGACATGGTGATTTCTTTACTTATGCATTCGCTAAATCTCGAATGCGGCGGCAATTTAAGCCATGCAATCGGTACACAACGTTAAACAGAAATAAAAGAGAACAGCACGCTGTTAATTCCTCCTCAATTCCAGTGAAATAGAAAAAAATTGACGACTCTATCAATCAGGTGTATATTTGCGAAGCTTTTGGCACTGATAATTAAGAAGTGAAGAGGGGTCTCAAGCCCCTCTTTTCTTTGGTATCAACTCCCAAACCCTAAACAATGATTACCCGAGAATCGGTTACAAAACTCATCGAAGAAAAAATCGCTGGAACAGACATGTTTATTGTCGATGTTACGGTGCGCCCGGGCAATGTCATCGACGTTACCCTCGATAGCGATGCCGGCATAACCATAGAAGCCTGCACCGGAGTGCATCGCCATTTGCTGCATGAGATGGATCGCGAAGTGGAAGATTATTCACTAGAAGTCTCTTCCCCGGATCTTACCAAGCCGTTGATGGTTCTCAGACAGTACATCAAAAACATTGGGCGCGACCTTGCGGTTAAAAAAGCCGACAAAAGCAAAATTGAAGGCCGACTCATCGCTGCCAACGAACAGGAAATAACCTTGCTCACCGAGCAAAAAGAGGAAGTGCCCGGCAAAAAAGGAAAAAAACTGGTGGAACGTGAAATCACAATTCCGTTTATCGAAATGACCGAAGCGAAAGTGATGATTCGCTTCAAATAAAGACACGTAGAAAATCCGTATAACGATCAATAAAAATCAAATCCGATGAAAGGTTTAAATCTAATGGATGCGTTCGGCGACTTCAAAGAATTGAAGAACATCGACCGCGAAACCATGAACCAAATTCTCGATGATGTATTCCGTAGCATGATTCTGAAGCGCTGGGGCGCCGACGACGGCTTCGACATCATCATCAACCCCGACCGTGGTGACCTTGAAATTTGGCGCACACGTGCAATCGTTCCCGATGGTGAACTCGACGATGAAGTGGCTCAAATCGAAGTGAGCCTAGCTCAGAAAATCGTTTCTGACCTAGAAGTAGGTGAAGAATTGATTGAAGAGATCAAAATCGAAGACTTTGGACGTCGCAACATTTTGGCTATGCGCCAAAACTTGCAATCGCGCATCATGGATCTGGAAAAAGATCACCTCTACCAGAAATATCGTGAGCGTGTGGGCGATATCATTTCCGGTGAAGTATACCAAGTTTGGAAGAAGGAAATGCTCGTTCTCGACGACGAAGACAATGAGTTGATTCTGCCAAAGGATCAGCAAATTCCTTCTGACTTCTACAAGAAGGGCGATACCATTCGCGCTGTTATTTACAAGGTTGATCTTCGCAACAACACGCCGCAAATCGTTCTCAGCCGCACCGCCCCCGAATTCCTCGAAAAACTATTCGAACAGGAAGTTCCGGAAGTGTTTGACGGACTCATCACCATCAAGAAAATTGTTCGCGAACCGGGCGAGCGAGCGAAAGTAGCCGTTGAAAGCTACGATGACCGTGTTGACCCTGTTGGTGCTTGCGTAGGTATGAAGGGCGCTCGCATTCACACCATTGTGCGTGAATTGCGCAACGAAAACATCGACGTTATTCAATACACATCGAATGAGCAACTGCTCATCACTCGTGCGTTGGCTCCCGCCAAAATTTCGAGCATCAACCTCGACCACGACAACATGAAGGCCGATGTGTTCCTAAAGCCCGACCAGGTTTCACTCGCCATCGGAAAAGGCGGTAACAACATCAAACTAGCGGGCCGTCTTACCGGATTCGAAATTGACGTGTACCGCGAAACAGACACCGATATCGACGATGTGGATTTGGAAGAATTCTCAGACGAAATCGATGCATGGATCATCGAAGAGTTGAAAAACATTGGCTGCGATACGGCTCGCTCAGTGCTGGCTATTCCAAAAGAAGACCTGGTGAAGCGTACCGATTTGGAAGAGGAAACCGTAGAGGAAGTAGTGCGCATCCTAAAGGCCGAATTCGAATAATCACTCGAAATCTAATTCTGAAAAGTGGGGCTCGTCCCCACTTTTTTATTTTCCATTAACGCCACATCCACGCGCGCAAGCAATACAACCAGAAGCAGTGCGCCATAGGTGACCAGCTTGTAGTGGTTGTACAATGCATTGAATGCTCCAAGCCACAATGCGGCATTGAAGCACACCGCAACCAGCGACAGTGCTATCCAGCGCCAATGGGCGAATGAATAGCCCGAATTAAGCAGGGAAGACAACACACAGGCGAATGCAGGCAATGCAAACAAAAACGCATAGTGCTGCTGGTGCGGCGCAATCAATGGGACAACCAGCAAGAGGTAACTTATCTCTCGAAATTGATGATACGGTCCCGGCGCCGCTTTGAATGGCAGAGTGCGCAAAAACCACAACGTGAGCCCCACGAAAAACAAGCGAACAAGCATGATTACACCGGCGAGCGTTTGCAGATCCACATCTGCAATGTGTCGCTTATAGTCCAATCCATTGTGCTCGCGTGCCTCGGCTGAAAGCAGCGTCGACAACAAAGTCGAAAGTCCGTGAAAACTGGTTTCTTCGACATCCAAAACGTGTTTTGCTTGCCGCGGGTCGATCAGTTCAAGGTATGACCCCATCAACTGCCCATTTCTCTCTTGCCCCAGCCACAATGCGGGCATAAGCCATAAAATCAAACACACGCAAACAGCTACTAGCGACGCCTTCAATCGAAAACGATATATCCAATAAGGAATAAATACAGCGGGGAGCAATTTGATGTTGATGGCGAAAGCGAGCCATGTGCCGGCCATCCAAGAACGACCTTTGCTCTCTTGATGAAGAGCCTCTAGCGCAAGCGCAAGCAATAGAATGGTGGTTTGTCCTAAATGCAGATTGCTCTTCAGAAACCGCAGCATACCTATCAACAAAAAAAACAAAAGCCATTGCTTCATGCGCGCTGTTAGAACCTCATTGGCCGCGCTGTTTAGCACACGCTTGAAAATATGCGCCACCAGAAGGAGGTTTATGCAAAGCCACAAAAACTTACTTACCACCGCAGGCAATAATGCAAAAGGGTAAAGCAGTGTTGCGAAGAATAGACTGTAGTAATAATGATACCCATCAAAATAGGTAACTGCATAAACATCTTCACCAGCAAACAACGAACGCGACGCGGACAGAAAAATATCCCAGTCGTTTCTTCCCTGAAAACTCTCCACAATGGCGAAGGCCAACAAAGGCAACACCATCCAATACCTCTTGGCTATTGCCCCGACGTTCAATGAATGCATCACCGTTGAATCACGAATCGCTGCGATTGATCGAAGTTGTCACCACACAAATGATACACATACGTTCCATTGGGCAATGCATCCAATGCGATGCGCTCCCTGTGGTAGCCCATCCCAAACGAACGGTTGCGGAAAACAGATGTCTGCTTCCTTCCCTGAATATCCAGAACCTCCAGCGAAAGCGATTTCGGCTGAAGCAGGTGAAACCCGGTGGTCAACTCACTGAACGCAGGGTTGGGATAACAAGGGAAAAGTTGCTCCTTCGGATATACCATCATGAATTCCTCATTGAGCGTTGGCAACGAGATGCTCTCGTCGCCCGGCATGTACAAAACAAACTGCAGGAAACATATGTACATTTCCTCGGTGGTCGACTCACCCCATGTCATCAATTGCGGAGGGTCATTCGGATTCATCGGGTTATCAGCGGTGTTATCATATGTAGCCAGGCAATGCACAGTATATCCCGCAGGAATGCGTGTCAAATTCGGAAATGCAAATGAGCCTTGCCAATTGAAATCCCATTCCGGAATCTTGATAATGTTAATGGTATCCTGTCCGCTTGGACTTACGGCATAGACCTCATAGCTGCTGCAGATAAGATGCCCATGAGGCCCAACACTAATCAACGAAACATCCACGGGAACCTCGATGGTGCCGTGGAAGGTTTTTATTTCTCCCGGTAAAATGAAAAACGTCTCATCCAAATTTTGAGGGTTAATCGCAGTCGTTTGGACATACCGCTGAATAGGCGAGTCGGCAAAGAATATATTCACGCTCGACTGATCGGTTTGATCTATGGACGAGGGTCCGTAGTGCATCTGAATCAATAAATCTGAGTTCGCATACAACCTCTTACCCAGTGAAGGTGGAAATACCAACGGGCTTGTCCCCGGCACCCATGCGCTGAAAAAGTTATCGATTGGATTAAATCCAAACCCTCCGAATTGGGTGTATCCATACCCCGGCGAGGCAGCATCAAGCTGCGCCGCTTCGCCACTCACATCGACCCCCAATATGGCATGGTGGCAAATGTCCTTGTTGTCGGGACGAACTTCAATGGCTTCAATATCGCGATCTTCCGTAAGACCTGTTGGCAAGACAAAAACCTTGTACATGTCAGCATTATTTCCATCGTGCTGAAAAGGTTCGGCCATAGTAAGCACCAAATCAGGCGTGCCCACTTGCGACCCTTCCGGGTACACCGGTAACGGGGGTGTGAGCGAAGGGTCGCCTTCCGGTGAGCCATTAGCCACCCACTCTGCAATGGCCGCTATCTCCTCATCGGTCAGCACGTTCTCATCACGAAATGTCCTGTAGGTATGATCGGGGGTCCATGGCGGCATATAGCGAATGCCCGTAACGTACTCAACAATGGATGCCGATGAGGCAACTTCTGCGTAACTCGTCAATGGCATCGGCCCAATTTCACCTTCGCGATGGCACTTCGTGCAATGCTCAAAGATGATGGGTGCGATGTCTTCCGAAAAGGTGACTTGCGCATTCAAGCTCAAAACGCAGCAAATTGCAAACAGGGTAAATATTCTTTTCATAGCAATTATTTTTCGATGATGCATCCTACAGCCGGAACGAAAGGTACTTCCACACTTCGACCCTGCAATATACTGTCTAACACATTTCTTAACTCTCGGTTTTTCACATGTGCCCTCCTCTTTCCAACACGCAGAAAGCTATCGTCGATGCGGCCGTGATAAACGACTGCGTCCTTGCGCAACACGAAAACTTCCGGAGTCACCGTTGCATGGAGCGTTCGGTGCATCGTGTCATCCAATATCACCGCAAACGGAATCTTGTATTCAGCCTGAAACCATTCGACTATACTGTCCGTCAGCAATGGACCCACCGCATAACCGATGAATTCCACATCGTCGTCAGCGTAATCGACCGACAATTCACGCATTTCAAGAGCATAGTAGCGGCATATTGTGCAGGTAGGCGATATAAAGAATGCAACTTTCACCTGTCCTATGGCGGCAATACAAGCAAAAGCCTGCACGAAGAGGAGGAGAATAGTTCGTATAAAAATCATACTATACCGATAGAGATTATGTCTTGAAGTTGGTTTAAAATTACCATGAAATTCATGAATTTCTGAGAAAGCGCGCTAAAACAAACTAACTTGCACCCGCAAATAAATTAATAACAACGGCAAACGTCAACAGAGTACAAAGCAATGAAACAGTAAACAGAAGCAAACATATAGCTCCCTGAATCTGGCCATTGCGTTGTGTACTCTTCGACAATTTTTTGGATTATGTCTGAAGTAAAAGGACCACAAAGGCTTGGAAAAGCAGCAGTAACGCTCGGCGTTAGTAAGGACACTATCGTAGAATTCCTCTCAAAGAAAGGAGTCGCGATAGAAAACAACCCGATGGCTAAGATTGAAACGGAAGCGTATGAACTGCTACTAGGCGAGTTTGCCGGTGATCAGGCTGCTAAGGAAAAATCGGCTGCTACAGCTGCTAAAGTGCGCGAGTCGCGCGCCACGATCACACTAGAAGACACCAAGAAAACGAAAGTAGGCTCCAAGGAAGACGAGGAATCCGAAATCGATTACTCTAAATTCAAGCGGAAGATTGAGGTAAAAGAAAAACCGGCACCTAAGCCGGTAGAACCCGTTGCTGAAAAGCCAGCAGAACCGGAAGTAGAAGTTGCTCCTGTAGTTGCAACCCCAATAACCGAGGAAGTGCCTGCTCCAGAAGAGGAGAGAGTAAACGAGGTAAAAGTGGTGGGCAAGATCGATTTATCGAGCCTGGAAAAACCGAAATCGAAAGGCCGCAAAAAGAAAGACGATACTCCGGAAGCTCCTGTTGAAGACAAGAATGCTCCCAAATCAAAAACGAAAACGGAGGCTGCAGCTCCTCAACCTGCTCCCCAACCAGCCCCGACTCCTGAGCCTGAACCGGTAATAGCTCCCGAACCGGAAAAAGAACTCATCCGTGTGAATGTTCAAAAACTTACCGGGGTGAAGTTGATGGGTAAAATTGAACTCCCCACCGATCCAGCTAAGAAAAAGGCAGAACTAGCCAACGTTGAAGCCGAGAAGCGCAAACGCAAGCGCGTTGGAAAGGTGGATATTCAGCGTCAACAGGAAATCGATCGCCGTCAACGGAATACAGTAAAACCTGCTGAACCGAAAAAAACGGAACTCAGCGAACAGGATATTCAAAACCAAGTAAAAGCCACATTGGCTCGCCTTGGTGGACAAGGGAAATCGAAGTCAAGTAAGTTCCGTCGTGAAAAGCGTGATTTCGTTGCGCGTCGTTCCGAAGAGGAAGCAGCGCGCCAACAGGCCGAAAACTTGGTACTGAAACTCACCGAGTTCGTTACCGTTAGCGAGTTGGCGTCGATGATGAACATTCAGCCAACTGAAATCATCAAGGCATGCATGCAGTTGGGCATTTTCGCTTCGCTCAACCAACGCCTCGATGCCGAAACCATCAATATCATTTCAAGTGAATTCGGGTTCGAGGTGCAGTTTGTAAGCGCCGACGTAATCGAGCAAATCGCCGAAGAAGAGGACAGCCCTGAGACCATGATAACGCGTCCACCGGTCATCACCGTGATGGGTCACGTCGATCACGGTAAGACATCTCTGCTCGACTTCGTTCGTAAAGCCAACGTAATTGCGGGTGAAGCCGGTGGCATCACTCAGCACATCGGGGCATACAGTGTCGAACTGGCCAACGGAAGAAAGATAACCTTCCTCGATACTCCTGGTCACGAAGCGTTTACCGCCATGCGTGCTCGCGGTGCCAAAGTAACCGACTTAGCCATTATCGTGATTGCGGCCGACGACAGCGTGATGCCGCAAACCAAAGAAGCCATCTCGCACGCTCAGGCTGCAGGTGTGCCTATGATCTTCGCATTCAATAAAATTGATAAAGCCGGAGCAAACTCCGATAAAATCCGCGAACAACTTTCTGCCATGAACATCTTGGTCGAAGAATGGGGCGGTAAATTCCAAAGTCAGGAAATTTCAGCCAAGAAAGGTCTCAACATCGACGCACTGCTTGAAAAGGTGTTGCTCGAGAGCGACATGCTCGACCTAAAGGCCAATCCCGACAAGCGCGCAGTAGGAACCGTAATCGAATCGGCCCTCGACAAAGGCCGTGGTTACGTAACGACGCTGCTGGTTGAATCCGGTACACTCCGTATAGGCGATGCTATCTTGGCCGGCCACACGAGCGGACGCGTAAAAGCAATGTTCAACGAACGCGGACAAAAGGTGAATGAAGCAGGACCTGCAACGCCGGTATCACTGCTCGGTTTTGAAGGCGCTCCCAACGCGGGCGATAAGTTCAACGTGATGGAAGACGAGCGCGAAGCACGTAACATCGCTTTGAAACGTCAGCAATTGCAACGCGAGCAAAGCCTGCGCACGAAGAAGCACCTCACCATCGAAGAAATTGGACGCCGTATCGCTTTGGGCGACTTCAAAGAGCTCAACCTCATCGTTAAAGGTGACGTGGATGGTTCTGTGGAAGCACTCACCGACTCCTTGCAGAAACTTTCAACCGAGAAAATCCAGGTACGCATCATTCACAAAGGCGTTGGACAAATCAGCGAGTCTGATGTACTCCTTGCCAGTGCCTCCGATGCGATTATCATCGGCTTCCAGGTTCGACCAAGTGCTCCAGCCCGCAAAATTGCCGAAAACGAAGAGATTCAAATCAAGCTATACTCCATCATCTACAAAGCCATCGAAGAGGTTAAGGAAGCGATGGAAGGAATGCTTTCAGCTCGCATCGAAGAGCAAATTACCGGTACAGCCGAAATCCGCGAGGTGTTCAAAATCACCAAGGTGGGAACCATTGCGGGTTGTATGGTACTCGACGGAAAGATTGGACGTACCAGCAAGGTGCGCGTAATACGCGACGGTATCGTAATCTTCACCGGCGAACTGGGTTCACTCAAGCGCTTCAAAGACGACGTGAAAGAAGTTGTGAAAGGCTACGAATGCGGTCTTAACATCGATCGTTTCAACAACATTGAAGTGGGCGACAACGTCGAAGCATTCGAAGAAGTTGAGGTGAAGCAAACACTGTAAGGCTAGCTGCCCATGAAAGTACTTAGGCTTTTGCCGAACGCACTCACACTCGCCAATTTGGCTTGTGGTTCTATTGCTGCTTATCATATTGCTCACTCCTACGACGCAACACCGGCCGTCTACCTGATTTTCCTCGCCGCTTTTTTCGATCTGCTCGATGGCGCTGCCGCGCGAAAGCTGGGTGTAAACGGAGATATGGGTCGCGAACTCGATTCGTTGGCCGATGTCGTTTCATTTGGACTGGTTCCTTCGCTTATCATCTTCACCATGCTCGAGCAATCGCTCGATACAGCTCTGCAACCCTTGAAGTATTTCGCTTTTGCAAACGTGCTAGCAGCAGCCTATCGCCTGGCCCGATTCAATGTGTCGGAATCGTCGGGAAAAACGTTCAACGGCATGCCATCGCCTGCCAACGGTATTTTCTGGGCCTCTATGCTGGCTATTGTAGTTGACAGTCATCATCCGGCTATGTTGCCTCCCGACCAATGGGTTTGGCCCGCCAATCTAGTGGTCACGTTCTTCATCATTACCTCCCTTCTGATGGTCTCTCAGGTTGAAATGTTCTCCTTCAAGTTCAAACCGGGTGGTATTGCTGCGAATAAAACACAAACGGCATTTGCCATATTAGGAGTCCTCCTTTCAATTGGTGTTTACGCGTTGTTTCAGAATTGGCTGTTCATCATTCCGCTGCTCATACTGCTCTACATTGTCACTTCCGTAGCGACGTACATCTGGAAGAACAACGTTTGAAAATCTCCGATTAATCCTCAGGATATTCGCACATCCTACAAGGTTCGTCGCGCAATTGCTTCAATATTAACAATCACCTAATAGACCTCTTGAACAGCTGCACCAAATTTACCAAATGAAAATATTCTCATCAATCGTTATCCTTCTCATGCTTGTTGGCAACACGATCGTTGCTCAATCTACCATTCTCTAAGCAAGAGCCGCAGGAGTCGGCGCTACAATTACCACAAAGGGTATCGTAACCAATGGTGCGGAATTAGGCGTAATTCGTTACCTCCAAGACCAAACCGGCGGCTTGGCCATTTATGACCCGGCCTTTGCTTCAACCATCAATCGTGGTGATAGTGTGCTAATCACCGGAGTACTTGCCGACTTTAACGGCTTACTCGAAATTACCCAAGCAAGTAATCTCATCGTAATTAACTCCGGCAATACCATGCCCGAACCAATCATCTACACGCCGTCACAAATCGTTGAGGCAACCGAAGGGACCTAGCACCTCTTCTCAATACAACATACTCTCGGCTGAAATGGGTGCAGACCTTTTTGTGAATTCGGACACCTCAATTATCATGCACCACAAACACCTAATTGTTGACCACAATTCACCTGATAATGATCCGCTTCTTTGGGTTGGCTCGCACAATTGGAGCACCAACGCAAACACACGCAACGATGAAAACACACTGGTAATTCATGATCCGAACATCGCCAATCAATACTATCAGGAGTTCATTTCACTCATCACGTTCGAACCTATAGCCGGTTGCACAGACCCAAGCGCATGCAATTACAATAGCGTTGCAACCATTGAAAATGGGTCATGCCTCTTCATTGCGAACCCCTGCGACGATGGTGATGCGAACACCATCGACGATGCAGTTAACCTGAGCTGCGAGTGCGTTGGAGTCATCGCTGTGCTGGGTTGCACCGATATCGATGCCTGCAATTTTTCATTGGAGGCAAACGTAGAAGATAATTCATGTCTCTATGAAGGAAGCCCTTGCGATGATGGTAATTCTGAAACGTTGAACGACATGATTAATTCCTCTTGCCTCTGCGAAGGGATCATCAACAACGTAGATGAACGCGAATTGAATAACGTGCTCACATGCTTCCCGAACCCTGCCTCGGAAATAATTGTTGTGCAGTTCAACGCAATGAACAGCGGTAAGGCAAACTGCATCATTACCGATTCCAATGGAAAAATATGCATCCATCAAGAATACGTTGTGTCGGGCGGTGACAACACAATCACTCTCGAAATTGGTTTTTTGGCATTCGGTCAATACCATGTAAATGTCTATACGGAATTGGAAAAAACCGAAACGACATTCTTAAAAAAGTAAACACGTATGAAAACAAAAAGCCCCGCACTTGCGGGGCTTTTCATTCAATCACTCGTTCATTTTTACTGAACTACCAAACGCTGGGTTTGCACGTTACCTGCGTTGGTCATTTCCATCAGATACAAGCCGATGCTCAACTTCGTATCGAATGTGAATACGGTCTGTAACGACGATTCTACCGAGTAAGCACGAGTCATTACTGCACGGCCTGTTGCATCCAACACGCGCACTTGCAATTGACCCTTCTCCAAATTGCTCAACGAAATATTCACAAAATCACCGTTGCTGGGGTTTGGATAAATCGTCAAGGCTGTTGCATCAACATCCATAGCCTTCTCCATATCTACAAGCTCATACTCCAACTCACCGAAAGCAGAGGTACCTGATACCTGTATGCGCTGCATAGGTCCATAATTGCCTGATCCGTAGACGAAGTTCGGACGCAGGCGCACATTCCATGCACCTGTATTGCTGAGGTTAGGAAGCACGCCCAATTGCAGATACGGCGCAGCACTCGTTGTATTGAATATGCTCGGCAACGAAAGTGAGGAGCCATCCCCACAACTAACAACTTGGGTAAACTCACAGGTGTAGTTCTGCACTCCGCAGGTTCTTACTTCGCCTGCAACCGCATTGCCCACCAACCAGTTGGTTCGTAATAAGGACGCGTTGCAACGCTGCGATGAACGAACTTCTATATTCGGTTGATTGCGTATTAGCAAGTTTAAACAATTACCGGCAACGGCACCCAATACATTGATCGGCTCTGCTACGCCAGCACCGTTCAGCAAGTTGTAACGAACATCCACCGATGCCGCATACGTTCCCGAATAGCGCAAGACCAATGTAGGATTCGAAAGTGAAATCAAACCATTGGTGCCTGAAAGCGCTGTAGCAACGCCAGCCGTTTCGCCGGTTGGAGTGAAATTGAATGTGTAGGTAACTCCCTGCGATGGGGCTCCCCGATAGATTGCCTTGTATGAGTCGCAAAGGTTAAATCCACCCGGAGGCAGCACACTCGCACACGTGCTCGGCATGAGGTGCTGGATGCACAATGAAAATGCTCCGCTCGATGCAGAAGATGCCGAACCTACCGATATGAAATACACTTGACCGGGAGTCAATCCGGAGAAATTCAACCGTTCGAAATCACCGTTGCCACTTGCTGCATTTTCGACAGAGCCCGCAACCGGGTTGAACACTGCACCTGACTTCGTGTAGAGCGCAAGTGCATCGTCTTGAGAAGAACTATTAAGTGTTACACTCACACCGATGCTCTGCGCAGTGAAACGATACCAAACGTCATTCCCATTAAAATCTCCTGATTGCGGAGAATCGCCGGCAGCCGCAGTTGAACCGATAATGGCATAGCAATTCGGATAGGAATTGTTCGGGCTGAATAAGACGTTATGTGCGGAATAAGGTGAGTCATTGTTAACTGCTACTACACAGGCGGTGCACGAGCCGAAACAACTGGCAGCGCCTCCAGCAACTGCATTGTAGCTGGGAATGGTGTAGGTACGATTCGTGAACGTGTTGCACTCAGCAGGCACATTTTCCGCATCGGGCCAATCATTACCATTGATGAACTTATACTCGAATGTTTGACCCGTTGGCAGCGACAATACAACGGTATAAACGCCATTAGCATCAGGATCTGACATGGGTATACCAAATGGACTCCAGTTCGCATAACCATAAGCACCAAAGCCACCGGCCAAATGCACGCCATTGGATGAAACTATAACATTCGCCAAATTCACTGCAAAGGTGATGTTTTGAAACTCCTGACAAGCTCCACAGCTATTGAAGCATGTAGTAGCAACCAATTGACTGCTGGAATTCGAAACATTCAACACTCGATTGGAGCCATCGCCGCAGGGTTCGTCAATATTACCTTCCCAACCGGATGTGCCGTTTTTGTACTTGTAGGATACGGTCGTTCCTTGCTGCAAATTCAATGTATAGGTATACAAACCTTCTCCAACATCGGTCATCGCACTGTTGCTAAATCCATTGAAAGAACCCGCTATAAACACACCGGAAGGGTCTACCGATTGCTGACCCATATCCAAGCGGAAGGTTACACTGTTAGTTGTACAGTTGCCGCAATAGCCAAAGCATGTTATTGGCAGAGTAGTATTCGCAGAAGGAACCGTAATGGTTCTGTTGGTTCCATTGCCGCAAGGTGTCGAAAGATTGCCCTCATAAGAGCTGCCATTGATAAACTTGTAATCGAAGCTGTTACCCGCTCCCAAATTTGCCGTGTACGAATAAATACCGCCGCCTTCATTGGTCATGACCTGCGGTGTCGACCAGTTGGCCGGAGGGAAATTACCATTGATGTACACACTGCCTCCAACTGTCTCAGCACTCATGTTGACGCGAAAAGTCACATCATAAGTAGCAGGACATGCAGCACAGGAGTTAAAGCAAACCAGATCTACTGCAGCGTCTGATGAGCCTACTGAATAGGTGCGGTTAGTTCCGTCACCACAAGGAGCAGAAATGCTTCCTTCAAAACCACCCGTGCCGTTTTTAAACTTATACTGCACTGCAGCGCCTTGCGCCAATGATGCTGCGTAAGTATAGATTCCGCCGCCAGCATTGGTCATCGCCTGGTTTGAAAATCCATTGAACGAACCAGCAATGAAAACCCCGGATGGGTCAACGGTCGCCTGGTTCATATCTACCTGAAACGTGATATTCACCGGTGGGAGCGGTGAGTTGACAGTGTAGATGAAGTTTGCACCGCTATTAGTGAGCGTGCGAATGCTCACCTTGTCAATATCACTTGCAGATGGATTGCTCACAGTTGTCGAGAAAACATAGTACTGCACCGTCGTTGCAGCGGCCTGCGCAGGTATAGTTGCCGTACCGGATGTACCGCTAAATGTAACAGCCACGATCGACGAGGTTGCGAATGCATCGGTTGAATAGCGCACGTATATCAACTCTTCGGCACTTGGAGCAGCGCTTGCTGTTACAGTTACCTCAACGTCGTTGGTGCTTTCAACGCTGCCATTTGTTGGCGCCTGAATAGCGGACGACAAGGCAACGGGTTCGGCATTCGTTTCCATGAAAATAGCTTGCGTGTTTGTATACCCCACGTCCATCCAATTCATCGAATACCACTTACCGTTGGAAATGGTAATCGAATTGTTAGACCCTGCATTGAAGGTCAAATCGGCAAGAGTATTCATGGAAAAAGAAGAATTCTTCCATGTGTTGTTATAAGGACCATCGCTCGGACCCGAAGAATAAACGAATTCGTAAGTACCGCCTACCATATCGCCCCCGCTGGCAGCGACAGAGAAAATGGTCTGCCATCGCGGCTGACCCTGAGTGATTTTTATCAAACGCCCACCGCTTACCTGGTTCGGGTTCGCAAGCGCCAAATTGTTGGTTGGAAGGTTGGTCCAGGCATTCCATGCCCCAGGCATGTTGACTCCTTCAGGCTCGTAGATTTGAGCCCAAGCACAGCTTACCACCATGGTAAGCATAGCAAGTAGAAATTGCTTCATTGTTTTTTGTTATAAGGTTATTTTCGAAAGGGAGGCTCCGAGCTATTCACTCATCGCTCAGGACGAATCTAATTCTGGAAGTGTGGTAAGAACACTATCAAAGCGTGGCTCTCATACTAATCCATATCACTCCATTGATTCCCATGGTATTCAAAAAAAAAGAGTCCCGGCATTAG
>CAMAYP010000014.1 GCA_945862415.1 Chryseobacterium gleum
TAAAGCGGCCGCAAATGTAATAGTTTTTTCAAACTATGAAAGAAGTATTGAAAAAAACTTCTGTTCCAGCGTAAAAAAATCGCCGGTCATCCATCATCCAAGCAAACTGAAAGGTGCTCCAAACACTTACCAATAACAGTCGACCGAACACAACTAGGCACTGTATTACAACGACCTAGATACCAGCGCATCATTCATTGTAACCTTTTTTGACACCCCTGGGTATAAACACCAACTGAAAGCTAAAACTTAATCCAACAACACAAAAACATTTTAAAAAAAAGCACGATGAAAACCTTCAACCCTAAAAGAACTCTGGTAATTATAAATGGCCTCTTCATCGCCATTTTAGTTGCCGCTCAACTCACGATGGTAGCCCAGGTTATCCCGATTGTTGACACTCATCACCTCATGTGGTCCGCTCAAATTGGCACTTCCGGTACCGACAAAGCAGAGGGCATAGCCTGCGAATTCATGGGCAACACCTACACTGCTGGCCATGTAAGCGGATCAAACCTAATGGGTGTAAGCCAATTCATTAACGCCTACAAAGGCGGTAATTTCGATGGCTACATCACCAAAACAAATATCTACGGTCAGGAACTATGGACAGCATTCGTGGGTGGAAACGGAAACGACTTCTGCACCGCAGTTGCGACCACAAACGACGACCACATTGTCGTTACAGGTTACACTTCATCCACCAACCTTTCTACAGGGCCGATTGTAACAACCTACCAAGGTGGTAACCGCGATGGTTTTTGCTCTAAGCTTACGAAAGACGGCGAATTGGTATGGACCGTTTATGTGGGTGGAAATGGCGATGACTATACGCAAGACCTGGCAATCGATAACGACGGAAGTATCTTCATCGTTGGTAAAACAAGCTCGAACTTGATACCTTACTCATCGCAATTGCAAGCCACTTATGGCGGCGGAACATTCGACGGTTTTGTAACCAAAATATCCGGTACCGGTGAAATCAGCAAGTTTTCATACTTGGGAGGCGCAGGCACCGATGAAATTAAGGACCTGACATTCGATCGTGAAGGTAACCTGTGCATTTGCGGAAGCACAGCCGGTGTTGACCTACTTTCCTCCATTACTACAATGCCTTACTTCGGCGGCGTTTCAGACGCATTTGTTACCTGCCTCAATGAAGACCTTCAGTTGAGTTGGGCAGAATACGTGGGCGGAGCCGGCGCTGATCTATTCAACAGCATCGCGCTTGATACCGCCGGTAACGTAGTAGTAGGTGGGAACACCAACTCCGGCCCAATTGCTTTTCTGGACAATTCAGGAGTTCTTTCTCCGAACAACACGGACGCAATGCTCATGAGCTTTTCACCCGTTGGAACGTTGCTCTGGTCACAATTTATTACCGGATCAGGTGCCGAAAGTGTGAAGGATATACATGTTGATTTATTCGGCAACATCTACGTTGGCGGAACAACGGAGTCATCCAACATTACTGTAATGGACGCTTTTCAAGAACAGTTGTCCGGTGGCATCGACATGTTCATTTCAAAATACAATACCTTGGGTGAAATGCAATGGCAATCGTACATGGGCGGCACCGGGCACGACTGGTTTGGTCGCATGGGCAGTGATCGATTCGGTAAAGTAATGATCTCCGGTTTCACTAACTCTACTGCTTTCGGAGAAGAAATAAACTACGGTACAACCGACGCGTTCTTCGCTCGCCTCAGCGATTGCAACAACCCGGATGTTGTTATCCATACCATTGACGACACTACATTCTGCTACGGCGGCGAATCGCTCTTCACTGCATGCGGCGCAAGTCACTATGCTTGGATGAACGAAGACACACTCTTATTGACAACAGTTGACACAACAGACATCGTGTACGTAAAGGGTTATAACCTTGAAGGCTGCTGGGGTATGTCGAATCGTGTGCACGTTGAGGCACTCGAAGTTCCCGAAGTGATCATTGAACCAATGGGACCAACTACATTCTGTGGTGGTGGCGAAGTTGAATTGCTCGCTATTACCGAAACAGAAGCCATGCTTACCTGGAACGATCCTGCTCATACAGAAGGAGAAATGATTCTTGCAGATACTGCGCGTACCTACGCAGTAAGCGCAGAAGCACCTAACGGATGCCGCGGTAGCGCTTCAGTGACAATCGAATTCATTGAATTGCCGCAGGCTTCAATGACCGTTGCACAAAACTCGGTTTGTATTTCTGGTAACCCAGTAAATCTACTTGGCTTGCCGGAAGGCGGGTTCTTCGTAGGTGAAGGCGTTGTAGGCAACACGTTCGATCCAGGCTTAGCCGGAGGCGGTATGCACGAATTGCAATACGTTATCATGGACAAAAACGGATGCGAAGGTTCGTCATCTTCAGCCGCGATCGAAGTAATGTTCTACCCTACCGTATTGTTTGTAGCCAACGACAGCGTATGCACCTTCGATGAGCCATTCCAATTGGCAGGCGAGCCACTAGGCGGCACGTTTGAAGGCGATGGTGTATTGGGTGATGTTTTCTACCCTGCACTTCCCGGAACCGGCGGTCAAAACATATCATACACCTACGTCGACAATCAAGGTTGTATTAACGTGGCAAGCCAAGTGATTTTTGTCGACCCTTGCGAAATCACAGCGGTGAACGACATAGAGGCCATCGCCTTCAGTGTTTACCCAAACCCGGCCGAGAATTTCTTCATGATTCAAAGTCCTGACAACAACCTGTTCAGCGCAACATTGATGAACATTTCAGGTCAACAAATCGAAAGCTTCAATGGATTTAATCAAATGCGTATTTCCACCGAACAACTATCGGCAGGATGCTATTTTGTAAAGATTAGCGGAACAGAAAGCTCATCGATTGTTCAATTGATGATTCAACACTAGAACCTAAACAAAAACGATAAACCTAACTTTAGCATCAGGCCCTTCGGGGCCTTTTTGCTTTTAGATGCACTTAAAATAATCGAATGGCTCAAGGCACGATTCACAGCGATAGAGCGCCTTGCAGGCTGTAGACCCAAATTGTGACAGCATGCTTGTTTCAGTAGAGCCGCATCGCGGGCATTTCACATCACGCAGCCTGCCCATGAGCAATCCCTTATCGGCACTGCCTTTTTGTGGTGGAGCAATTCCCTCCTTGCTAAGTTTTTCGCGAGCAGCATCTGTCATCCAATCGGTTGTCCAAGCCGGCGACAAGACAGTTGTAATCTCATAGTTGGTTACACCATATTCCTGAAGCACCTCCTCTATGTCATCTTCGATTGTGCGCATAGCAGGACACCCGCTGTACGTCGGTGTAATTATGACCTGCACTTTTCCATCGGTTATAGTAACCTCCCGAACGATACCTAGCTCCACGACATTTAATACAGGAATTTCAGGGTCGCTAACTTCCGAAAGCCAACTCCAAATGTCATGTGTGGTCAACGATAGTTCCATATTACCACTTAGCTCCCGGATAAGCTCTTTGCAAAAACTGCAATTCAGCCAAAAGAAAGCCCATGTGCTCGGTATGACGACCCTGACGACCGCCCTGGTGATGCCATGCCTCGGTTGGCACCGCCAGACCCGCTTCGGAAAAAACAGCCTGGAGTCGGTCCATCCAATGCGTTTTCAAAGAATCCTTTGATACGCCCCAACAATCTTTTGCCGCTTGATGATCTAACGCATCGTCATGAAACATCTCCCCGAGGTATGGCCAAAGGGTGTTCACGGCCTGTTGCATTCGGCTATGGCTTTCCGGCGTACCGTCGCCCAAGCGAAGCACCCAATCCGTAGCGTGCTGCAAATGATATTTCACCTCCTTGATCGACTTTTCTGCGAAGCCAACCAAAAATGAGTCGGTACTCAATGTCAACTTCTCGAGAAACAACAAATAGAAGGAAGTGTAATAATACTGACGCGCGATTATTAAACCATAATCATTGGTCGGCAACTCGAGCAAGAGGAGATTACTATATTCAGATTCCATTCGCGTGAGCGCGATAGCATCTTCGTCGCGCCCATCATTTGCGATTGCGCTCAGCTGCTTGTATAGATTCGTTGCCTGGCCTATATAATCGAGTGCGATATTGGACAAAGCAATATCCTCTTCCAATATAGGACCGTGCCCACACCATTCGCCCAACCGCTGCCCCAATATAAGAGAGTCATCGGCCAACCTCAATAGATAAGTATAATACTCTTGATTGTTCATTGCACTCGTCGATATTCTATTTAAAATCACATGTGCCCCACTTCAGGTGGTATTTCATAGAATGTAGGATGACGATACACCTTATCGTTGGCAGGCTCATACAAAAAGTCCTTGTCAGCAGGCGATGAAGCCACAATATCGTTACTCATTACAACCCAAATACTGACGCCTTCCATTCTGCGCGTATAAACATCGCGTGCATTTTCAATAGCCATCTTTGCATCAGCAGCATGCAAACTGCCGGCATGTTTATGAGCTAAGCCATTCTTACTTCGAATGAAAATTTCCCACAAGGGCCAATTATTACTCATCGTTCTTATCGAATCATTTATGCGGCACTTACCGCTTGTCTTTCCTTTTGTTTGCGAGCATACGCCATAGCTGCATCGCGCACCCATGCGCCTTCAGCGTGCGCCTTGTTGCGTGTCTGCAAACGCTCCTTGTTGCATGGGCCATTGCCCTTCACTACTTCGTTGAACTCCGTCCAATCGATTTCACCAAACGCATAATGACCAGCTGTCTCATCCCATTTCAAATCTTTATCAGGAATGGTCAATCCCAAGTATTCAGCCTGTGCAACGGTCATGTCAACAAACTTCTGACGCAATTCATCATTGCCGTGACGTTTGATTCTCCAAGCTGTGTTTTGAGCGCTGTGCGCGGAAGTTGCATCGCTCGGTCCGAACATCATCAAAGAAGGCCACCACCAACGATTGAAAGCATCCTGTGCCATCTTTTTCTGCGCCTCATTTCCGTTGCGGGCCAACGCAATCATAATTTCATAACCCTGGCGTTGGTGAAAACTCTCCTCCTTGCAAATGCGAACCATCGCACGGCTGTAAGGGCCATAACTGGTGCGCTGCAACGAAACCTGATTCACAATGGCTGCCCCATCGACGAGCCATCCAATGGCTCCAATATCCGCCCATGAAACTGTCGGGTAGTTGAATATAGAAGAGTATTTCGCCTTTCCGGTAAGCAACTCTGAAATCAAGGTATCCCTGTCGACACCCAATGTTTCACAAGCGCTATAGAGATAAAGTCCATGGCCCGCTTCATCCTGCACTTTCGAAATCAATATAGCCTTTCGACGTAAGGAAGGAGCGCGTGTAATCCAATTGCCTTCCGGCAACATGCCCACCACTTCGCTGTGCGCGTGCTGTGCCATTTGACGAATCAAGGTTTTACGATAGCCATCCGGCATCCAATCCTTCGCCTCAATCTTATTTTCAGCTTCGACGTAGTTCTGAAAACGCTCGAGCAATGCTTGATTTTCCATAAACAGATTTTTCTTATAATGCACAAGATTAAGGTAAATTCAAATCAACAACACATCTATTTTTGCAAGCACCACAAAAATTATGAGACCCAAATTTCACCCGCTTACTGTTACGAATATTCGCCGCGAAACCAAAGATTGCGTTTCAATTGCCTTTGACGTTCCCGCTGATCTGAAAGAAAACTTCCGCTTTCAACAAGGCCAATACCTGACCCTTCGAGAAACAGTTAACGGCGAAGACATTCGACGATCCTATTCCATCTGTAGTGGCGTTAACGAGCCGGAGCTTCGCGTTGCCGTGAAGGAAGTGCCTCACGGCAAATTTTCCACGTGGGCTAATCGCGAATTGAAGGAAGGTCACACCCTGCAAGTAATGACTCCGATGGGAAATTTCGGTACATCCTTGCAAGCCGATCAGCGCAAGTCATATCTGCTGGTTGCCGCAGGAAGCGGCATCACTCCCATTTACTCAATTGCGAAGAGCGTACTGGCCACTGAGCAAGAAAGTGAAGTGATTCTGTTATTCGGAAATAGATATTTTCAGTCTATTATATTTCGTGATCAAATTGAAGACCTGAAAGATCGATATCTAGGTCGTTTTAGGGTATTCCACGTGCTCAGCTCAGAGCCCAACGATGTAGAGCTATACTCAGGCCGTATCGACAAATCAAAGCTTGAAGGCTTCGCGAAAGGGTTCATTCAAATGAATGCTATCGATGAGGTATTTGTATGCGGACCAGAGCCATTGATTCGCATCGTACAAGAATTTTCGCTTGAACAAGGCATTGCGGAGGACAACATCCACTTCGAGTTGTTTGGAACACCCAATCCAACAGCCGGAGGCATTGTCGAAAAAATTACCGAACCAACAGCAGATGCCGGTAAGCGTTGTGCCGTAACGGTGGTATTCGACGGACAAGAAAATAACTTTTTCATGCCGATGGATGGCACCGCCATTCTCGATGCTGCGCAAGCAAGTGGAATGGATATACCGTTCAGCTGCAAAGGTGGTATGTGCTGCACCTGTAGGGCCCACGTTTCCGAAGGGGCTGCAACCATGAAAGTTAACTACGCTCTTGAACCGGGTGAAGTCGAATCGGGTTATGTGCTCACCTGCCAGGCAGTGCCTACCAGTGAGCACATAACGGTCGATTTCGATCGTCACTAAAGCATCAAATACCAGCCTGCGCAGCACTCACGGCTGCACCGGCGTTCAGATTGCCATAGCCTCGACTTCCATTTGGATTCGGATAGTATTGCGAAGTAGTAAGCAAGTGATTATACACTTGTTCGCGGGTGAAATTCGGATTTACCGACCATACCATCGCTGCAACGCCTGAAGCCATTGCAGTGGCACATGAGCTTCCACCAATGTACTTCGCCGCATAACCCGACGTATTGAACGAGAGGGTATTGCGTGAACTATTGCTAGAACGCTCCATTGTGACCGTAAAATCGACTTGAGAACCGTCGTGACAAGAAGCACACGTGCCGAAGTTCTCCTTCACCCCTGTGATAGCCACGCAACGAGAGAGAGCCGCAGGATAAACAACACCCCACCAGCTGGTCCAGCTGAACGATGTGCCGGCAGCAGCCATCATCATTTTCCCGGCTCCCCATGCGTAGTTAACACCATCTTCAATCACACTGCTGTAGAATGGTGTGCCTATCGACATGCTAATCACCTTCACATCAGCTCTATTTCCCATTTTCACCAGGGCATTCTTCAAGCCGGTGCGCTCAACCGAACGATCGAGCACAACGTCTTCACAACCACGTATGAAATGCAAGTTGGCTTTGTAAGCCACGCCGGTTGTCGCGCCCAAATTGTTGCGCGCACCAACTGCCAATCCGCTCATAGCTGTGCCATGTGAGCAAGTCGAATAGGCACTGCTTCCAAACGTATAATCGGTAGTTACGGTTCGTCCAACATTGCTTGCTCCATTATTGAATTCAGACCCCAAAAGCGTTTGAGATGAACTTATACCGGCATCGATAACACCAATGGTGATGCCTTGTCCTTGGACAGAATTCCAAGCGGCAGGAATGTTCATCAAACCAAAGTTCCAAGGCAAAACTGCATTGGGGGTGGTTGTGGTGTAGTCGGCCGAGTTCAACGCATACGTGCTCACTGAGCATCCTGAAGTGGAGCGATCCTCATTCATTAAATCCGCGTGAGCATAGTCCAACGGCTCGAGGTAACGCACGTTTTTCAAGTTTCGAAGTGCAGTAAGCACATGGCGGTCCGATAGTTTCACGGTGATTATCGGCAAAATCGGATCATCCTCCACTAAAATGGCGCGCCACTCCGACTCCAAGCCGCGCTGGCTAAGTTCACTTTGAATAAAGTCAATCAAGGCATCGTGTACTTCCTTCCACGCACCTTGCTGAATACGGATACCGTAAATAGAGTTTTCGAGACCCACATAATCAGCAGGTTGATAGCCTATAGCCAACGTCTGATCGCCATACTGCACAGCACTCCAAAGCATTTTGAAATCGGCTTGCTCCCATCGAAAGTCGCCATTGGCGGTATACAATTCCTTCACATAACCATCTACTTTCTGTTTCGAATACGGATTGCCCTCCGGTGTCTGCACAAGTTGCTCCCGTTGCACAAGCTTTCCGGATAGTCCCTGTGTGTCGTTCACGATTTGTTGTTCGCTGGCGGGCGAACATCCTGTAAATGCCGTCGCGGCAATAATCGACAATGAAATGACGAAGTGTTTCATGGTTGTTAAGATTTGAACCGAATATAAAGGAATCAGCTCGGCGCACCTGAAAATCAGGAAGATAATTTTCAATTGATTTTCAAACAGGTGAACATGAATAACCTTGTGTTGTTACTTCGCAGTATGGATTCATTAAGCCAAATTGTGCTTGGAGCAGCAGTAGGAGAAGTATTGTTGGGGAAAAAACTCGGCAACAAGGCTCAGCTATTGGGAGCCATTGGAGGCACTCTGCCTGATCTGGACGTATTGCTGAACCCGCTTTTCAGTGATGAAATTACAAAGCTTCAAATTCACAGGGGATATTCGCATGCAATCTTCATCCATTTGCTCCTTTCGTTTCCCCTGGCGAAGTGGTGTCAAAGCAAATGGCAGCAACTTATTTCATTTCGACGTTGGTACCTTTTCTGGTCATTAGTTCTTATTACACATGCCCTGCTAGACTGCTGCACCACCTATGGTACTCAGCTTCTGCTTCCGTTCACCGATTACTTGGTTGGATTCAACAACATAACGGTGGTCGACCCATTGTGGACTCTTCCCTTCATGTTCATCTTGATGGTTGCACTATTCCTGAAACGCGACAACGCCAACCGCCTGCGCTGGGCTCTCGCGGCTTGCACCTATGCCGGCCTTTACATGCTGCTTACTTTATACAACAAATACACTGTTCACCAACATTTCGAAAGCGAGTTAAAGGCAAAGAGCATGTCCTATCATACGCTGAAAACTACACCCACCATGTTCAATAACATTTTATGGTCGGGAATCGCAGTTGCGCAAGACAGCATTTACTTCGGTGAATATTCATTTCTTCAGGACGACCCTACCGTAGAGTGGATCGCATACCCCATCAACCGGGAGCTTATCGATAACCACCCCGACCAGCGGGCAATGTCTGTTATGAAGTGGTTTGGTCAAGGAGCCTATTTCGCAATTGCGGATGGCGAAAGTGTCGATTTCTTCACTGCCAAATGGGGTCGAACCGACTTCACGCAAGTGGAAGCGCACAAGGCATTTGTTTTTCATTGGAGAATAGAACCCGCAGAGCGCGGTTGGCAGGCGAAACAGTTGATGCCTGAATGGAAGGGTGAAGACTTTTCAAAAGCCTTCCAGTCGCTTTGGAATCGCATGCTCGACAAGCCAAAAGCTGTATGGCAATTGTAGTGTAAGGTCTTATTTTCGCGCTTCCGTAAATTGATGTGAAATGAGCGCAGAAATACCCAGCAAATACGACCCCATTCAAACAGAAGACAAATGGTATAGCTACTGGATGGAGCACAAACTCTTCAAGAGTGTGCCCGATGGCCGTGAAGCGTACACAGTGGTTATTCCACCACCCAATGTTACCGGTGTACTTCACATGGGGCATATGCTCAACAATACCATTCAGGATTTGTTGGTTCGACGTGCACGTATGCAAGGGAAAAACGCTTGCTGGGTGCCTGGTACCGACCACGCATCGATCGCAACTGAAGCGAAAGTGGTGCAGAAACTAAGAGCGGAAGGCATCAAGAAAAGTGACCTAACGCGCGATAAGTTCTTAGAGCACGCATGGGAATGGACGCATAAACACGGCGGTATCATTCTCGAACAGCTCAAGAAATTGGGAGCAAGCTGCGACTGGGACCGCACGCGTTTTACAATGGATGAGAAATACTACGAAAGCGTAGTAGACACGTTTATTGACTTATACAAAAAAGGGAAAATATACCGTGGCGAACGCATGATCAATTGGGATCCTGCGGCACTCACTGCTTTATCCGATGAGGAAGTTATTTACCGGGAGGTAAACTCCAAGCTGTACCATGTGCGCTATCAAATTGTTGGGAGCGATGAATACATCACCATTGCTACTACTCGCCCGGAAACCATTTTGGGTGACACAGCAGTATGCGTGAATCCGAAAGACGAACGATACAAACACTTACACGGAAAGAAAGCGATTGTTCCTTTGGTGAATCGTGAAGTTCCTGTGATTGCCGACGAATATGTAGAAATGGAATTCGGTACCGGGTGCTTAAAAGTTACGCCTGCGCACGACATGAACGACTTCATGCTGGGTGAAAAGTATACGTTGGACATCATCAACATGATGAACGATAACGGCACCATCAGCGAAGCCGGTGAATTATACGTTGGCATGGACCGCTTTGAAGTTCGCAAGCAAATTGCCGAAGACCTTCAGAAGTCGGGCAACCTCGTGAAAATCGAAGACCTAGTTAACAAGGTCGGTTTCAGCGAACGCAGCGACGCTGTGGTTGAGCCCCGTCTGTCGCTTCAATGGTTTGTGGACATGAAGGACTTGAGCAAGCCCGCGCTCGACCACGTCATGAACGACGACATTAAGTTCTTCCCTCCCAAGTTCAAGAACAGTTATCGCAACTGGATGGAAAACATCAAAGACTGGTGTATTTCACGCCAACTATGGTGGGGACATCGCATACCGGCGTGGTATGCACCCGACGGTCAATTTGCGGTAGCAAAAACCAAAGAAGAAGCATTGCAGCAGTTTGCTGAAAAAGGAATTGCTGTTGACGCCGAATCCATCCGCCAGGAAGAGGATGTGCTCGACACGTGGTTTTCCTCTTGGCTTTGGCCCATCAGCGTATTCGATGGCTTATATTCAGAAGAAGAAATCAGTTACTACTACCCTACCAACGATTTGGTGACTGCACCTGAAATCATGTTCTTCTGGGTGGCTCGTATGATTATTGCCGGCTACGAGTACCGCAATGACTTGCCCTTCCGCAATGTTTACTATACGGGCATAGTACGCGACAAGCAAGGACGCAAAATGTCGAAGTCGCTGGGTAACTCACCCGACCCATTGGATCTGATGAAACAATATGGTGCCGATGGTGTTCGAGTAGGTATGTTGTTATCATCACCTGCCGGTAATGATCTGTTGTTCGACGAATCTCTTTGCGAACAAGGACGCAACTTTGCCAACAAAATCTGGAACGCATTCCGATTGGTAAAGGGTTGGGAAGATAAAGTAGACCCTTCACTCACGCAATCACAATCAGCGAAAACCGCTATTGCTTGGATGCAGAGCAAGTTCAACGCTACGCTAATATCACTCAACGACGACTACGAAAAATTCCGCATCAATGAAGCGTTGATGACCACCTATAAATTGGTTTGGGATGACTTCTGCGCCTGGTATTTGGAAATGGTAAAACCACCCTTCGGCCAAGGCATGGACACAGCCACCCACGCTTCATCCGTTGAGATTCTGGAAAACCTCCTTCATGTATTGCATCCATTCATGCCGTTCCTTACCGAGGAGATATGGCATTACCTGAAGCTACGTTCCGAGGGCAGTTCGATATGTGTGGCCTCCTGGCCAAAAACGGATAACGTCGATGCATTCATCATCACCTCCTTTGACCGCATGCAGGAAGTAGTTATTGGAATTAGAAACCTTCGAAAGGAGAAGAACATTCCAAACAAGGAAGCGATAGACCTCATGATTCGTGTTAATCAAGATAACTCAACTGAATTCGATGCCGTTATTCAGCACCTCTGCAATATCGGTTCTATCAACTATGTCGAGGAAAAACCATCAGGCTGTTTCTCATTTGTTACAGCAAGTGCAGAGTACTTCATTCCGTTCACGGAACAAATAGATGTAGAAGCGGAAAAGAAGAAAATCGAAGCCGAATTGAGTTACTTGCGAGGGTTCTTGAAATCAGTAGAAGCCAAATTGAGTAATGAGCGATTCGTTAACAACGCGCCTGCTACAGTGCTTGAAGGTGAACGCAAAAAACAAAGCGACTCACTTTCTAAGATTCAAATGATGGAGGAGCAATTGAAAGCTTTGATTTAACAAGGCAACGTAAATTCGAACGTAGTACCCTTGGTAATTTCGGTGTGAAACCAAATGGTGCCTCCTGTGCACGCAATTAACTTTTTGACAATAGCGAGCCCAATTCCATTACCCCTTTTGCCATAACGCTCGGCAGGAGTAGCGAATTCATTATGTGGTTTCTCGGGTAAAATCATTTGCCGCTACGTATCGTTGTGATTGGTTCAAAAGTAGAGCAACGAGTCTCCTAAAAACTTTGACATTTATCAATAAAAAAGGGCCGCAGAAGCGGCCCTTTAAAATATCATTCACTGAATCTAGATTAGTCGATCATCAACTTCAAGGAACGGGAGTGGCCATTTGAGTTCAATGAAATCAAATAGGCACCTGTTGCCAAATCGTTTGTATCAATTGTAATACGCTGTGCTCCCGGAGCAGCAGCACGAGGCTGCCAGCTTGCAATTACACGTCCGCTCAAGTCAGTAAGGGTAATGTTCAAGTTCTCAGCACCGCGATCAAGATAAGTAAGAACCGTGCTTTCGTCGGCCGGATTTGGATAAACCATCGCACCGAAGAAATCGGCGTCCTGCTCATTCAAACCAACCGTTCCGGTCATGTTGATATCGTCGATAAACAAATTGTTGGGGTACTCACCTGCACGGAAGATAAACTTCATACGGAAGCCTTCAGAGAGATAGGTGTTAGGAATAGTGAACGACTCCTCTCTCCAATCTGAAGAACTACTTGGGAAGAATGGAATGCTCACGCTGCCTGCGGTAACCAAATCAATTCCTTCGAGGCTTACACGCGGTGTGCTCGACCAGTTTTGACCACAGTCATTCGAAATAAAAACTTCGAAACGATCTGTGATACCTGCTAGGTCGGTGCTTTGAGTAGCATAGGCGTACTTAAATGAAACAGCTGCACCGCCTACCAAGTCCAAATTGCAAGAAGGAGTTACCAACTCATCAATGTCATAGCCGCCTTCATCAATGTTAGTTGCTGACATCTCAAAAGCATTCAAGTATGCACTGGTATTGTTTGAGAAACCCGCCTCTGTGGTGCGGCTCCATACCGATACGTTGCTATCGAAGTTACCGGGCACATAGAAGTTCAAGAATCTGAAGTACTCATCGAAACCATCTTGAAACAGCGGGCCACCGGTCTCAGTCCAGGATGGCGCAATTACTACACATTGATCAATAGACTTTGTGGTTGAACCCTGTGCATTGGTTACGGTAAGTGTTACTGTTTTGCGACCTTCCGAGGTGAAAGCAACAGATGGGTTTGCACTTGTGCTGGTAGCAGGCTGGCCATCTTGGAATGTCCAAGAGTAGCTTTCTACAACACCATTCGTTGAGTTGTCTACAAACTCGATATCGTCATTTACACAAGCAAACTTAGAGGCTGGATAGAAATTCGCAACCGGTGCGCATGAAAGTGGGTTGTCGTCAGTACCGGTCAAAGCACGGTTCGAATCCGTCCACAAATTGCTACGTCCTGAAAGTCCGGCATTGAGTGCCAAACGCATGCGCTCCTTCTGTCCGTTGGTGAACATGTGTGAGCAGTATGAGTAGTCCATGAAGTTTTGTACGTTTTCTACAACGCCATACGTTCCAACCAACTCAACATTGTCTACTGAAAATGCACCCGCAGCATCTTCTGCGTTGAATGCGTAAATGCGGAATGTTACAGGTTGAATCATGGCAGTGTAAGAAGCACCACCCAAAGTAACTTTCGCACCATTCACTGCAACTGCAGTATCTGCAGCAAAAAAGAATGTATTGGCGGGATTAGGATTGCTTACCACAACCAAATTTGCATTGGCGGGAGCAACTGCAGCTGAAATATTATTAGCAAAATTATTGATGCTGGAACGCACAGCGAAGGCGCGAGGACCATTTCCGGCGCGAGAAGCCTTGAAGCGCAATTCTGTAAGAGTCATTGCACTTCCCGGACGAGGAGTAATGGTAAACTCGTAATACTTCGAAGTATTGATTGTTCCTGTCATGTCTGCATATGAAGTTGAACCTTGAACGGCACCGTCTCCCCAACCTGTGAATGCAAAAGCTCCATCCATATTCGGGTTGATAGACACACCGCTTGCCTGAAACTGTGTGAACTGCAAGCGAGAAAAGTTCTCCTCACCCAACAAAAGCATTGGAGGAGTGGTTGGGTCTGTTGTACCGCCAACGCCGCCCATTATTCCATCGAAATCATACATTGCGTTTGTCAACGCTGTTGAACTGCAAGAGAAATCTTTAAGGTCTTGGCAGTCATCATGACCTTCAGTAACAGGAGTGTCCAAAACACCGTCATCACCGCATTCTACTTCCGGATCATTCGTGCTACCCCATGGGTGCGCCAAATCCAAATAGTGACCAATTTCGTGTGTCAAAGCGCGAGAAGCGAAATCAGAACCTGTGCCGATGCTACCAATGTAGTTATGACGAATAATAACACCATCTGCGAGTGCTGATTGACCATCAATAACAGATGAAGGGTATTGGCTATATCCTGCAACGCCATTTTCCATGTTTGCAACAGTCCAAATATTCACATACCGCTCGCGTGGCCACTGGTTCAATTTAGAACCGTTGTCGCCAACATAGGTTTCGATCGTGCGAATACGCTCGATACCGTTGGTGCAATTGCCCAAGAAATCTTTGGTAGCCAAGCGGAACTCCAACTTGACGTTGGCCACAATCGTATCAAATCCGTTTACAACAACGATGGTATCCGCATTCAATTTGTTGTAGTCGCGATTGAGGATTTCCATTTGGTCAAAAATCTGCTGGTCAGAAATATTCTCTGAACCATCCAGATGTAAAATGTGAAAAACCATCGGAATAACAAGAACGGCTTCAGTTTCACCATCACGGGTATTGCGCCATTCAATCATTTCTTCGCGCATTAACCGATCATAATTATCTTGAGCCTGCACCAAAAACGGATTGCGTGAACGCTCCCTGTTATTCATAAGGTCAGTACCACAACGATACTGGGCCATTGCAGTAAGGGCAGTTAAAAGTCCCAAACCAAGCGTAAGTATGCTTTTTCTCATGTCAATTTCTGAAATTTAGAAGTCACAAATATAAACGCGATGTGAAATGCTCAAAATTTAGTTCTTCCGAGCCAACTATCCAATTACAGCAAAGATGCTGTGTACCCTACATGCGATGGTATTGCGGATATGCTAATAAGTTGAAAATTTCGGATATTTGCTAAGCATGCAAGTCAGAGGTATCGCCGCAATTCTCACCTTATTGGTGCTTAGCCAAATTGGTGGTGCCTGGATGGTGTATACCACCGCCCTGTTGGTGCACAAACAGAACAAAGAATCCAGACTTTTAGACATATCCAAAAGAGTTCAAATCGCGCTGTCTTTGTCTGAATATCAATCTTCACTTGTTGAGGAAGGTGAAATATTTTTTGAAAACAGGCTTTACGATGTCGTTTCTGTATTGAAAAATGGAGAGAATGTGCTGGTCATTGCAGTGCCCGACCATGCAGAAAACAAGCTGAAAAGGACCTTGAACGGGCTTCAAAACGAAACTACAGGATGGTCGGAGTTTGCTAATCTTGCAACTGCATTCAGTATTACAACCTTTATTCAAGAGCCAACGCTCACTTTTAACAGAATGTTGGTTGAGCGCATCGTAAATCACTCCTCCTACTACTTATCAGCAAAAAGCCATCAACATACTGATGCGCTCGAGCGTCCGCCGGCTGTTTGATGTATAACTCAGGCTCATGTGCTGAGCCGATACAATACATACACACATCAACAATCGCGAATATGAATACATGTACCTTCCTTATGGGGATTGTGCTTGGCTGCATGTGCACTACCCGTCTTTTTTCGCAGCAAGACACACTTCCCGAGCAACTACAGCTCAACGAAATCGTGATTTCGTATAACAAAACTGAAGAGCGTAAAAACAAAATCCCTCAATCGATTGAGCTTATCGATTCAAAAACGATAGCACGCTCACAGGCGCAAACCACAGCCGACTTGCTGGCCCAAAATGGCTCCGTGCTCATCCAAAAAAGCCAACAAGGCGGCGGGAGCCCGGTCATTCGTGGTTTCGAAGCCAGTCGCATTCTATTAGTGGTTGACGGAGTTCGCATGAACAACCTGATATACAGGGCTGGGCATCTTCAAAACATCATGACCATCGACAACATAAGCCTGGAGAGAGCCGAAATACTCTTTGGACCATCGTCCACTCAATATGGAACCGATGCATTAGGTGGCACGATACACCTGTTTACTAAAAAGCCCATTCTCAGCAGCGACGAGAATCCCTCATTACAATTGGGACTTCGCACGCGTTACTCCACGGTCAATGAAGAATCTACCTACGGCGTCGACATCAACCTTGGTTGGCAGCGGTTTGCAAGTCGAACGATTGTATCATATTCTCGCTTCGGTGATTTGCGGAATGGCCAGAATGCCAACCCATTGTTCGACGGGAAGTACATCACGCGCGACAACTACATCGATAGCAACTTTGATAAGCCTGGCTCTTATGGAATCGACAGCATTATCACGAATGAGAACCCGAACCTGCAGGTAAGGTCGGGATATAACCAGTACAACTTGTTGCAAAAATTCCTGTTCCGCCAAAACGACCATGTTTCCCATCAATTGAATTTGCAGTATTCCAATTCAACCAACTTGCCCCGTTATGACCGACTTACAGACGTTTCAGGCGGAGCTCTCAAGTGGAGCGAGTGGTATTATGGTCCGCAAGAGCGACTGATGATGAGCTACGATCTGGCGATTAAAAGCGAGGGCCATTTCTTCAGTGAATATCGATTCAATATCAATCAGCAGTTTGTGGAGGAAAGCAGGCACCAGCGACGTTATCGAAAATCCGGATTGCAAAGCAGGGTGGAGAATGTGGCTGTTTCAGGATTTAACTTTTTCGCTCAACACAAAAGCGATTCGCACGAAATGCAAGTGGGCGTTGATGGCCAACTCAATGGCCTGAAAAGCACAGCCAATGAAGTTGATATCTACACGGGAGAATCCAGCAAGTTGGACACCCGTTATCCCGATGGAACAAATTCAATGGCTCTAGCGGGAATTTATCTTACACACCTGTGGAAGTTAAACGAGAAAACGAATTTTACCGATGGGTTGCGTGTGGGATATAGTTCGTTAAAATCCACTATGGTGGACACTACTTTCTTCAAATTCCCATTCAACACCATTGAGCAACAAACTCCAACCTACAGCGGTAGCATCGGATTGGTGCACAATGCCTCTGAAAAGTTGAAAGTATCTATGCTCATCTCCAGTGGCTTCAGAGTTCCAAACATCGATGACTTAGCCAAGATTTTTGATTCAACTCCAGGAAGCATTATTGTACCCAACGACAACATCAAACCTGAAAAATCGACCACCTTCGAAGTGGGCTTTTCCCGTGTTATCGGTTCTGCCTTGCGTTGGGACAATACCGTTTACTACACCAACTTTATAAACGCCATTCAGACTTCAGCTTTTTCTTACAATGGTTCGGATAGCATTCAATATGATGGTGAGCTAAGCCGTGTGCTGGCCTCGCAAAACGCAGGGAAAGCATACATATATGGAATCAGCACCAATATGAAAACAGCGTCTTTTAAAGGCTTCACCTTTCTTGCATCAGCTAATTATACGTATGGCCGCATTCAAACAGAGGAAGGAGAAATTCCGTTGGATCATATCTCGCCGTTCATGGCAAAGTTTTCAGCCATGTATGAAAAGAACAGTCTGTTTGCAGAGGTCTACGCCCTTTACAATGGCGCAAAGAAGCTCAAGGATTATTCTGACAGTGGGGAAGACAACTTGAATTACGCTACGCCAGAAGGAATGCCCTCGTGGTACACGCTGAACGCACGCGTGGGTTATAATTTCAAGAACTACCTGACCATTCAGGGGGGTGTAGAAAACATCATGGATATTAACTACCGAGTTTTCGCCAGCGGCATCAATGCACCGGGCAGAAACTTCTACATTGCTGCAAAGTTCAATTATTAAAAAAGTAAGGCCTGCTAAAAAAAGGGGGACGCGCACGTCCCCTTTTTCATTGCGCATATTTGGTGGCACGGATGCAACACAGGCTTAACTTTGCAATGTTCACTTTGTGGCTATGACAACAACCGTTATGAAAAAAAAGAGCGAATTCATAAATCGCGAAATCTCTTGGCTTGCGTTCAATGAACGCGTATTGAATGAGGCAGCTAATCAGCACATTCCACTCATAGAGCGCATGCGTTTTCTTGGCATATTCTCGAATAATTTGGATGAGTTCTTTCGAGTGCGTGTAGCGACCCTTCGCCGTGCGATGGGCATCTCGAAAAAACCGATTGACCCGATGGATTTTGACCCTGAAGAGACCCTTCAGGAAATTCAAGAAATCATAAACGCCCAACAAGAGAAATTTGACCAATCGTTTCACGAGGTTACTGAACTGCTAGCTGATGCCGGACTATGCCTTATCAATGAGAAACAGATTCTAAAAGAGCACATTGCCTTTCTGAACCAATATTATACTGAGACGATAAAACCCCATTTAATTCCTGTAATACTCCATCATCGCATACCGTTTCCGCAGCTAACGGACGCTAGTATCTACCTTATTTGCGAACTGAATAAAAAAGGAGCAACGCATGGCTCAACGCATGCGCTCATAGAGATCTCATCCAAGCTTCCGCGATTTGTAGAATTGCCCACGGTAAAATCGAAGCGATATGTCATTTTTATTGACGACCTCATTCGCTATTTCTTAAAAGACCTCTTTGTATCGCTCCAGTTTTCAAAAGCAGAGGCCTGGGCCATAAAAACGACCCGTGATGCCGAGCTTGACATCGATGACGACCTGTCCAAGGGATTAATCGAGAAGATGTCGCGCAGTGTCACACAGCGAAAAAAAGGTGAATATGTGCGACTCAACTACGACAATTCCATACCGCACCATGTTCTCGATTTGGTATTGAAAAGAGCCAAAATTAAAACCATTGAAAACATTTCACCGGGCGGACGCTACCACAACAAAAGAGACCTTATGTCTTTCCCTGACTTGGGAAGAACCGATTTATGCTGGCCTGCATCAACCGGAATAAGTCATACTGCCTTGAAAGGAGAATCCGGTTTTTTCGCAGCCATCAAGACCAAAGACATCCTACTTCATTTTCCGTATCATTCTTTTCAGAATACCATCGACTTTCTTCGACAAGCCGCAATTGACCCGGAAGTAAAAACGATTCGCATTACACTTTATCGCGTTTCTAAAAATTCGCAGGTAGTGAACGCGCTTATCAATGCAGCGCGCAACGGAAAAAGAGTTACTGCTATAGTGGAATTACAAGCCAGGTTCGACGAAGAAAACAACATCAAAGTAACACGTCAACTGACGGAAGCCGGTGTGCGTGTAATTCCCGGAGTGCACGGCCTCAAGGTGCATAGCAAGTTAATCCTTGTTTCAAGGAAAGAAGGAGGTAAAACAGTACGTTACGTCTATGCCGGCACAGGCAATTTCAGCGAACGCACCGCTACGATATATACAGACCACGCGCTGCTTACGGCGCATAAAGAAATAGGTGATGAAGTAAGGAAGTTATTCGAGTTTTTCGAAAGCAACTACATCCGAAGTTTGCACAGGCATTTGATTGTATCACCATTCAACACACGAAGAAGATTAATGGACTTAATTAACTCCGAAATTGAATTTGCAGAGAAAGGCATGCCGGCATTCATAACCTTGAAGTTGAACAATCTTGTCGATGCGTCGATGATTCGAAAACTATATGAAGCATCACAAGCCGGCGTGAAGGTTAATCTCATTATCCGAGGAATATGCTCGCTTATTCCTAACCTAGAGGGCAAAGGCGAAAACATACGTGTGGTGAACATCATAGGACGTTACTTGGAGCATAGCCGAATCTTGGTTTTTGGCAATGGAGGTAACCCACTTTATTTCATCTCGAGCGCCGATTGGATGGTTCGAAATATTGACCATCGCATAGAAGCCACTATTCCGGTATACGACACCGCCATTCAAAATGAGTTGCAAAAAATGTTGGACATTCAACTTTCAAGAAGCGAACCTCGCAAGAGAAAACCAACCGAGCAAGGAGTACTGGATATTCAAGAAATGGCCTTTGAATATGTCCGCTCAATTGCATCACATTCTCAGAACAAAAAGACCAAAAAGTGAAATTAGCGGCTATAGATATCGGCTCAAATGCGATTCGTTTGCTCATTGAAGAGGTTCGACAATTCAATGGTGAAATACGCATCGATAAAGTTTCATTAACGCGCGTTCCCGTGCGACTTGGAGAGGATGTTTTCACAACAGGCAAGATATCGGATGAGCGCATACGACAGCTTGTAAAGACCATGCGGGCCTTTTGGTACATCATGGATGTGCATCAAGTAGAAATGTTTCGCGCTTGCGCTACATCCGCCATGCGGGAAGCAAAAAACAGGAAGAACGTTCTAGAAACAGTAGAACGCGAGGCCAATTTCAAGATTGAAATTCTCACCGGCGAAGAGGAAGCCAATTTAATATTCAGCAATTATTTCTCTCAAAACTTAAACATTAAGCAAAACTACCTCTTCATTGATGTAGGCGGAGGCAGCACAGAACTTACACTCATCAAGAAAGGCAAACGCATAAATGGACATTCGTTCGATATTGGGACCGTGCGCTCACTGGCCGGTGCGAATGACAAGACTGCGTGGAAGTCAATAGAAAAATGGCTTTCGACACACGGCACAAAACTCGAAAGTCTGATTGCCATAGGCACAGGCGGAAATGTGAACACCCTTTTCAAGTTGCAAGGAAAAAAACCGATGGAGATGCTTACGAATGCGGAAATCAAAAACCTCTACAAGCAGCTCATTGCGGTGAGTTTGGACGAACGCATTTTCGCGTTCAAACTGCGGCCCGACAGAGCAGATGTAATTATTCCCGCTTGCGAAATCTATCTGCGAATAATGGAAATCGGGCAAATAAAGCAAATGCTAGTGCCTAAAATTGGACTATCAGACGGTATGATCCTGCACATGGCCGAACAGCTAAAAATGGAATAATCATCCTAGTTTTAACTCGCCTTGTATAAATTCGCAGGACTCAATATTGGGTTATGTAAACAACAGATATGTCAAGACTGCTCCTGATACTTTTAATTTCCTTGTTGGTTAGTCAACAATCTATCGCACAGATTTACGGAACCCCCATTGTTACATGGGACTTTGCCGGCGGTGTACCTTCCGATTGGGAAGTAGGAATATCGAGCACCAACAACATTGCCCAATGGGAGTACCGAGGTCCCAATACAGTCCCCAACTATACACAAGGAGCACGCGGGTCCTGCTCGGCCATTGCCGTTCCTATAAACTCTCAAACTCAATCCAACGGATTCCTCATTTTCGACGGCAACTATTGGGATGATCCGGGTGTAGCATGCGGAGCCGGTTTCGGCACAGGACCAGATCCGGCACCTCATACGGCTTGGCTGATTACGAATGCCATAGACCTGACCGGAGTCAACTCGGCCGTTTTAACCTTTCAGCAGCAATACCGTCATTTCCAAGCAACCACAACCGTTCACATATCTATTGACAACGGTGTTACATGGACAGAAATCATCAATAACCCAGGTATTCAATCGCCCAGCACCGAATGGAAGACAATCAATATTTCCCAATGGGCTGCCAATCAGCCAAATGTTAAAATCAAATTCCAGTACGAAGGAACCTACTATTGGTGGTTGTTGGATGACATCAGCATTTATGCCCCCAATAACAACGACATGCTCATCACGAAGGTGCAATACACGAACAATCAAATTGTGAATGGACTTACAACCTTGAACGACTTGGAATATCATCATTACCCGCTAGCCATGTTGCCTGCTCTAAAATTCAAGGCAGACATGCTGAATGTGGGTGGCAATGCTCAAACCGGAGTGCGACTGAACGCAAAGGTTACGAAAGACGACGTAACAGAGGTTTATAACCAAAGCAATGCACCCACCACCGTTAGCGCAGCCGCTTCAGCTAATCTAATTATCAATGGCACATTTACACCATCAACTGGAACAGGTGACTATGAAATATTATATACGATCTTGCAAGACTCACTGGATGATTCACCAAGCAACAACGTGGATAGCTTAAACTTCGAGATCACAACCTTCACACTGGGCAAGGACGAAGGCGAGATGGAAGACAGCTACATACCTCAAGATTTCTATGATACCTTCCAAGTATCCTGCGGTAATTTCTACGAAAACAAATCAACCATTCGCTATTGCCATACTGTTCAAGTGGGCATTGCAGAGGGCACCAGTGTTGGAAAAGAAATTCGCGGTGTGGTGTATAACCAATCATTAGACACGCTTATTGGATACACGCAACCATACGCAGTCAACTATGGAGATCTCAACGAACCGGGAGAAGAGCGTTTAATTTATCTGGATTTCGAAACTCCTTTTGCGTTGCAAGCCGATAGTATCTATTTCATTGCAGTTGAAGAGTTGGACTCGATACTTCCCTTTTATGTAGGAAGAAGTGGGAAAAGTTTCGGAGAATCGTCACTTATCCGCTATGACAACATAAACGCATCCATAATAAGCACTAAATCCTTCATGGTTAGACTTAGTATTTTATCGGATACTCAAAACCCAGGATGCACAGATGTTCAGGCGATGAACTACGAGCTAAGCGCTTCTATTGATGATGGATCGTGTGATTATTTGGGATGCACCAATGAAGATGCCGATAACTTTGATTTCGATTCCAACTATGACGATGGCTCCTGTATGGTAGGAGGCTGTGTTGATAGCACTGCGTCAAACTTCAATCCCTTTGCAACCTATCAAAACGTGGCCTGCATTTACAGAGGCTGCACTGCACCCATTGCACTCAATTACAACTCACAAGCTAACGAAGACGATGGAACTTGCGAATTCCTCACTGCCCAAATGACAGCACCATCGCTGAGCGGCTGTCCTCCTTTCCTTCTGCGCGTCAACAACAACAACGAGTTCACAATAGAGGGACTTTGTTCTTACACCATTGACGGCGTAGAAGTTTATGACGTTTGCTCCTCTGAGTTTGAATATACGCTTGACCAACCGGGCATTTACGAACTAACGTATTCCATATCCATTGGTAATGCCGTGGCAGATACGACTGTCTTCGTGGAGGTTTTTGAAACAACGGATCAACCTATATTGACCTATGCTCCCGACACCCATATCTTGACGTGCAACAACTGTACTGACGAAAATCTCACTTGGTATTTCAATGGAGTGCTTGTGACGCAAGGAGCAAGCAGCTCATTCGATACTGAAATAGACGGTATTACTCAAAATGGAGTTTATCAGATTATCACAACCAACACATTGGGTTGTAGCACACTCTCAGAGATTATATCACTTGTTCAGCCGCATCTATCAACGAGTACAAATCAAGGCTGTGTTCCGCTCACCGTTTACTTCAGCAATCTTACGGACACTATAACCGGACTGACTTGTTCACTAAACACAGGAGTGAGTGTTATTGATAATTTCATCGGGCAAGTTGAGGTTACCTATACTAACCCTAACACGTATTCACCATCATTGAGCTGCTCAGCTTCATCAGCATCCGGCTCAATATTCGCCTCGATCATTATTGACGCCCAAGAACTTCCAATTCTCATTGTAGACGAAGCGTCGCAAGCGGTTGTTTGTCAAAACGCCTCGGCCTTCACACAGTTCACTTGGAATATTGATGGCGAAATAATAGCAGGCAGTTCGACACAGCCGCTAGGTGGCGACATCTACCAGTTACAAGCATATAACGCCGCAGGCTGCGGTGGCAGCAATCTCCTTATTGTGAACAATACAGAAGAGCAAGCCGAATCGGATTTCGCTGTTTATCCGAACCCTGCTCATTCGTTCATACAAGTTTCGAACGCAACTTCGGAATCCTATCGCATCCTCAACTCACTTGCACAAGTCGTATGGGAAAGCAACAAAAACAATTCAGTCAGCGTCGTTGAAACGATCGACTGGCCTTCGGGACTGTATTATGTTGTTAGAACAGACGCAGGCATTACGCGAACAACCAAAATTGAAATCGTTCACTGATGAACCTTTTGGCACAGTTTTCGGTATGCGGTAACAGCGGAGCCTGTTAAAGTTTAGTTAAGTAGAACCATGCTAAACAGAACTTCTCCTTACATTTGAAATAAGCTAACCATTCAAAAAAAAGTAATTCGATGAAAAAAGTATTCCTCACCCTAGCCATTGCACTCGGGGCCTTCTCATTAGTATCTGCTCAAACACCCGTTGCTTCGGGTCCTTCGATTTTAGTTGACAAGGAGGTACATGACTACGGAGATATTCCTTTCGCCGGTGATGGCACTTGTGAATTCAAGGTGACCAATTCAGGCACAGAGCCATTGATTCTCAGTAAGTGTAAAGGTTCATGCGGCTGCACGGTACCTAAGTGCGACCCCAACCCAATTCTTCCGGGTGAAAGCTCAGTAATTACCGTTAAGTATGACACAAAGCGCCCTGGTCCAATCAACAAATCAGTAACCATCAACTCAAATGCTACCAACGAGCCGGTAAAGGTTGTTCGTATCAAAGGAAACGTTGGAGCTGACCCAAATGCTGCTCCAAGCGGTGCTCCTGAAAAGGCTCCAGCAGGTGCTCCAGCAGGTGGCAACCAATAAAAATGAAACTTCAAAACTTCCGTCCTCAAGGGCGGGAGTTTTTTTTTCTTAAAACATAGAACATCATGAAAAAAACACTACTTACCTTATCACTAGGTCTTGGGCTTGCCTTCAGTGCATTTGCTCAACCTGAGCTTGTTACCGGCCCTGTATTGAGCCTGGACAAAGAGACGAACGATTATGGCGACATCGCATACGACAGCAATGGTGCATGTCAGTTCAAAGTGACCAACACTGGCAACGAACCTTTGATTCTTTCAGGTTGCCAGGGGTCATGCGGCTGCACAGTTCCTAAGTGTGATCCAAACCCAATTGCACCTGGACAATCATCGTTTATTGATGTGAAATATGATACCAAGCGCACCGGTCCTTTCCAGAAATCTGTTACGATCAATTCAAATGCAGTGAATAGCCCTGTAAAGGTTATTACGATTAAAGGCAATGTGGGTGCTGATCCGGGATTAGCTCCTGTTGGCGCTCCTGAAAAAGCTCCTGTTGGCGCTCCAGTAAAGCAATAGATGATTTTTATAGTCATAAAAAAGGGGGCTCACGCCCCCTTTTTCATGCCTAGAAACTTCTTAGATTTTCTGTATTCTAACGGATTGATTTGATTCATCCGATTTGATTTTTACCATATAAATTCCATTGGTCAATGAACTTAAATCCAGCACTACTTGCGCTGTGTTTGGATAGAATTCCATGACTCTCTTACCCATCAGATCATACACTTCGATTGTACGAATTGTTTGAGCAACCGGCAGGTTAACATTAAACAACCCAGCTGAAGGATTCGGATAAATGCGAACAGAAGTTTGACGTTCAACAACGTTATTTGGATCACATGGGCTGCCTGCCAATCCCATCGCACACATGATTCGAGGTGCTGAGTAGCCTTGAATAGTGTCCAAGTAAGTCATTCCCTTCGTGATCGACATATCAGGATTCGTGGCCAAACCGTTCAAGTTGTTCGGATTATCAGCCGTCCACCATTCCCAAGGCGCACTGTCGGCCTCTGAACCTACTGGTCTGTTGAGTGCGTACAATCCCGTATTACCGTCGTTATATGTATTTGCCTGAACGGTATAAACATCACCCTGGTTATCAGCCGCAGCAAACACAGTGTTCAAACCAAAAGCATTTGCCATTTCCTGCACGTGGTAGCTACCGCTTACTTCTACAACAGGAAGGTTAAAGCCGGGAACAATTACAGTTCCGATTCCATATGGAGCAAATAGATCTGAAGGTGCATGGAAAGAAATCATTGGCACATCGCCGGGTGTTACCCAAGAGCTATCGCCGCAAGCACCGCCCATGTTTACCATCACATTGAAATCCGAAGAATAACCAAGGTGATTTGCATAGCAAAGTGTATCACCATCGTTCGGGTTAACACCAACCGAAGTTCCGAAGATATCACCGTTCACTTCCTCGATTACCATGGGTACAGTGATGAAATTGCCGGATCCCGGTGGAACTTCAATTTGGCGAGTAAACTTTGGAATAGCAATGTCTGAGTACTGGTTGATTGTTGCTGCCGCAAATGAGATGTAACCACCTGTGCCCTGACCCCATACGCAAATGCGCGATGGGTCGATACCATAAGGGTTAGCGTTTTCCGCTTCCGTTTTGCGGAAATAGCGAATGGCCGTGCGGCAATCCTGCACACCGCGGTACGCAGCATTGATAAGTGTATACACACGCTCTTCCTGCGTAGTTGCAACCGGATTCCATCCCAAGCGGTAGTCACATGATGCAACCACGTAGCCCATACGAGCAAGGCGGGTACACATTTCAACTACGTTCAAGTCAGTTTTTGTTCCGCTTGTGCTGCCATTTTGAGGCGTTGGCAAAAAATTACCGGTATGGAAATACAGTACCAACGGACGATTGGTTTCGGTATCGCCCGATGGAGAATAAACATCCATTACCAAAGATTGAGGAATAGCCTGACCCAATTGTGAGTAGGCAATTACAGTGGCATTTACGCCATACGTGATATCCGATTGAACTTCGACATCCGCGAATACCTCAGTAAGGTAACGCTGGGCCGATGAACCCGAATACACAAGAATGGCTAATGCCATTAAGAATGTAGAAATTTTGTTCATGGTTAAAAGATTAATTGTTTATCAAATTGCAGGGGCAATCTACAAAAATCTCAGAAACCTGAACTTTCATCGCTCATACTTATAAACAGCACAATTGGAATATCACTTCTTCGCCCATTCGTACTGAATAGCAGCGAAAGCCATCCTTCCAATGAGCGGCCCACCATATGCCTCGATGTGCAAATTATTGAGCAAATTAGAACACCCGATTTTGAAATTAATCGAAGACTTCTTCAATGTGTAATTCACCTGGGCATCGAGCACCGCGAAGCCTGGCACCGGGCCAGTAAACTGAGGTGAGCCCTCCCAAAAATATTCATCGACCCACTTATAATTCATGGCATATCCCCATGTGTTCCCTGCGTTGTTGGGCCACAATTCACGACCATTTAATCCAACGTTGAATTTGTGCAGAGGCGTATTAAATGCCGGGATTATCGGATCATCGTCTACCTTCTTCGCAAGCTTGTTGTAGGAGTAGTTGAATGCAAATGCATGCTGCTTCCAATAGTAGTAGTTTACACCAATATTGGCGCCTTGCGTGGTCACTTCGTTGGTACTATTGGCCGCGTATCGATATACCCGAATTTGAGATAAGTTTTGAATCTGGCCGTTGGTATCGAATGGAGCGTCTATACCTATTCGATAACCAATAAAGTACTTGTAGAAGGTTGTAAAGGCTGATACGTCCAGAAAAACACGTTCGCCCAGTGTGGCCCTGTAGCCAACTTCGATTGATTGCGCCTGCTCGGGGCGGATGGGATCAATGTTGTAATAGTCAAGAGATGACGCGCGCTGTGTATCGCGCCAAACATTGAATGACTGAAGTGTAATTAAGCTATCAACCCCGTCCAAGTTCCCACGTAATGTAGCAGGACCTACGTTCAAATTAAGGTATTGATCCGTGAGCGTTGGATTACGCACTGCGCCTGTTACAGAAAGCCGCAGGAAGTGATTTGCACGTGGCGAGTACACGAGTGAAGCAGCCGGTGAAAGCACAGCGTTGAAATTCTGATTCTTATCGACTCTCAAGGTCGCACTCGCTATCCACTTGTCGCTGAATTTCTTCTCGGCACCTACATAAAATCCGTACTGATGATTGGTGAATTTGTTCTTCGAGTAAGTGGTATCAAAACCGGTCGTGGCATTTCCGGTAATTACCTGCGAAAGCGTATCAATAAAAATAGTTCCATCAGAATCGGGCGTGTATAAGCGCGCGCTAAAACCAGCACGCAACTCATCGAGCTTTACAAATGACCACTGATACTCACCCTGCACTTGATACAGCGCCGAACGATCATAAAACCTTGTTCCTTGCTCTCCCTCGTTATTTTTTGCCGACGTTATTCGATTGAAAGCGTTATCGAATTGACTTGTACCGGGCACATAATATCCGATGGAATCAGTTGGTATACCTGCATTTCCGGTATTCGTTAGGTTTTCTACCCAGCGGTGCCATTGAGCCAATGAATCTTGGTTGGAAGCCATCCATGCTTCATTGCTGTATGGCAGGTAGAACTGCAAATAATAGGGATCCACAACAGGCCCAGGCCAGTCGGGGTTCAACTGCAATTCGGGGTAACCGAGCGCGTTCATGCGCGGGATAACCTTCTGCTGCCAGTACTTGATATAAACAGATGCCCAATCTTCGTTGGATCGCGCATCTTCCTGAAGCCGCTTTGCCGTAAAGTAAGGATCATAACTATCGCCGGCATTCTCATGCGTGGCGTAAACCCTTAGGAAATACTTGTTGTTTTTGCGCAACTCGATTCGATTTTGATAGAAGAGGATATTGCGCAGGCTGAAACGGTTGTCGCCTTGGTAAACGGTGGTACCTTGACCAATGTTCGATTGCAGAATAAGTTCCGGCGACTCATATTCCAGCTCAGGTTTCAACCGGAAATGTGCCGCAGCACTTACTTTCAGATTCTCAGTATCGTAGTCAACCAAATCCTCTTCACGGTAACCGGTGCGATAGAAGGTTCCAATACCGCGGTATTGCTGAGAGGAAGGTGAAGCTGTTGAGTAATCGTTGGCGCCGAAGTATTCATCGCCATAAATATTTACAGCATCAAAACGGCCGGGATTGCCAGCACCATCTGAAACTCCGTAAATAGGAGTGTAGTTGTCTGCTTGCCAGTCTTGAGCAGTTAGGTACAGTATGTTCAATTTATAGGCGAACCAAGGGTGATTATCTTCATTGCGAAACATTTCCGCCCAACGCACGCTGGGTTGAAACAGGCTTCTCTCCCCCACTTTCATATTGGCCGATAGCCCTGGTGTGAGAAACGGATTCTTCGTTTCCATGCTAATAACACCATTGAACGCACCCGGACCGTAATAGGCACTGCTGGCGCCTTGAACAACCTCCACGCTTTTCACATCGAGATCGGGAGCACCCAGAAAGTTCCCAAGCGAAAAATTCAATCCCGGTGATTGGTTATCAACTCCATCAATGATCTGCAAAACGCGCACAGGCGAAGTGCTGTTGAAGCCGCGTGTATTGATAATACGGAAGCCAAGACTTGCCGAAGCGATGTCGACACCTTTTAAAGCAGCCAGCCCCTCATAGAAATTGCCGGTTGGAACTTCCTTGATAGCAATGGCATCCATGCTTTCGACGGTGAGTGGGTTGCGCTTTTGTTTCTCCAGAATTCGATCGCTTACAACATTTACATCCTGAAGAAGCTGATCATTTGTGATTAGTTTAATCACCATCCTCGAATCGACAGTTGTGACTTCAAGTGTTTGAGCCTCGTATCCGATATAAGAAATTTGGATGGTAGCTGGTAATGATTGTAACTCCAACTCAAACGCACCATCGAAGTCTGTAGAGCTGCCATTACCACTCCTCAACTCACCTGCAACGGCTCCCACCAGCGGTTCACCCGTTGCAGAATCTATCACCCTGCCCTTTAAGACCTGGGCATGCGAAGATGTTAAAAAGAAAATGCTAGCAATAAAAAACAAAAGAAACTTCATAGTTACTGGCTATTGAAGCGAATATAGAAGAACAACATGAACAGAAGGGCATGTGCGCAGAAGTTTGCACTCATGCATTTGTGAATTGACATTGATCGCTTATTGAGCTACCAGGCCCGATACCACATCAAACACATCCTCCGCTGAAGGCTTGCTGAAGTAGTCGCCGTCGCTTCCATAAGCTGGAAGGTGCGGCTGGGCGGAAAGCGTTTGAGGTTGCGCATCCAAATGGCGATAGCCTCCCTGCACATTGATGACTTCATTGAGCATGAACGCAGTTGCACCGCCCGGCACGTCTTCGTCGACGAAGAGAATGCGATTGGTTTTCTTCAAGGATTCAACGATACTGTGATTGCGATCGAAAGGCAACAACGTGCGCACATCAATTACTTCGGCTTGAATACCGGCTTCGGCGAGCATATTGGCTGCCTGCAAACAGATGTGCAACGTAGATCCGTAAGACACAATGGTCACATCGGTACCCGTACGAACTACTTCCGGAATTCCAAGCGGAATTCGGAATTCACCTATGTTGTTTGGCATAGGTTCTTTGGAGCGATATCCATTCAAACATTCAACCACCAAAGCAGGTTCCTGAGCAGCTAGCAGCGTATTGTACATACCCGCTGCCTGCGTCATATTGCGAGGCACACACACGTGCATACC
>CAMAYP010000015.1 GCA_945862415.1 Chryseobacterium gleum
GAGACTAACCTTCAGCTTTTGTGCTTTTTCTTTATCTACTGTGATAATTTTTTGCGGAACGTTGGCCCTATAGAGCGAATACACCTTCCCTATTTCAGGTCTTTTAGAAGCTTCGGCTACAAACTTCTGCGTTTGCTCCGCCAAATAGCTAGGGGAGTTACCGCCGCGATCTTGAAGTTCCATCGTAAAACCGCCCGAACTACCCAGGCCAGGTATAGGCGGTGGACCAACAGCAACTACAGTGGCGTCGGTAATATCGCGCATGAATATTCGTCCCGTGTATGCAATCAAGCGGCGGGCAGTGCGTTCGCGCTCTGCCCAAGGTTTAAGAGATACGAATACGGTAGCTGTATTGGAGGAGACAGAGGTAGTGAGCATGTTGTAACCATTCACCACAGTATAAGAGTCTACTTCGGGAATGCTATCCAGGATTTGCTCGACACGTTCCGAAACTTCGTTGGTTCGCTGCAACGAGGCTGCATCGGGAAGCTGAATGGCGCAAATGAAATAGCCCTCGTCTTCTTCGGGTACAAACCCGCTTGGAACTGCTGAACCCAAACTTCCGGCGAGAACTACAATACCAATCAACAGAATTACTGTCACGAAAAGCTTACGCGCAAAGAGCGCCGTAACCCTTCCATAGCGCTCCGTGAGTCGATCAAAGAAGCGGTTGAATGCACCAAAAAAGCGAGACATCAGACCTGTGCCCGGCTTGGTTGGTCGCAAGATGAGCGACGCTAAAGCCGGACTGAGGGTAAGTGCATTGAAGGCAGAGAACAGAACGGAAATCGCAATGGTAATGGCGAACTGCTGATAGAGCCTTCCGGTAATACCTCCTGTAAGAGCTACAGGAATAAACACCGCAGCAAGGATAACGGCAATCGCAACAACGGGTCCACCCACTTCTTTCATCGCCTTTCTTGTCGCCTCTTTGGGCGACAAGCCATGCTGCAGATGGTGCATCACAGCCTCCACAACTACAATGGCGTCATCGACTACCAATCCAATGGCCAGTACCATTCCCAAAAGGGAAAGTACGTTCACCGAAAAGCCCAGCAGCGGGAAAACCATGAAGGTACCAATCAACGAAACCGGAACGGTCAGCAGCGGTATCAACGTTGCGCGCCAATCTTGCAAAAACAGGAACACGACCAGTATCACGAGAAGCACGGCTTCCAACAGTGTGTGCAAAATCTCATCAATACCGGCCTCCACCGCCAATGTGGTATCGAGAGGAAACGCAACATCCAAATCGGGCGGAAAGGATTGTTGCAAGGTCGCAATTTTGGTGCGAATGGCCTCGGCCACCTCCAGGCCATTGGATCCCGGAATTTGATAAATGGCTACTGTAGCTGATGCCTTTCCATTCAAACGGCTGCTGGAGGTGTAGTTTTCATTCCCCAACTCAACGCGTGCAACGTCTTTCAGTCGAACCAGTGCACCATTTTCATTCGACTTTACAATGATGTTTTCAAATTGCTCTTCGTTGATGAGACGCGTTTGCAACTGGGCTGAATAGGTATTCTCATTACCCGGCAGCGCAGGTTCTTGGCCGAATGTTCCACCCGGACGAATCGCGTTTTGGTCTTTCACCGCATTCATCACTTCCTGCACGGTCAAACCGAACGACGCCAGCTTGTCGGGCTTCACCCAAATGCGCATTCCATATTGTGTTCCTCCCAAAATGGTCACATCACCTACTCCCGGAGTACGCTTTAATTCGTCAATAGCATTGATGTATGCATAGTTTGTCAAAAAGTCCTTGTCATACGTGCCGTTGGGCGAATAGAAGGAAACCAACAAAAGCGGAAACGTGAGCGATTTCTTTACTGTTACTCCCAAGTTCAATACCTCCGCCGGCAAAAATGGATTCGCTTGAGTCGCTTTGTTTTGAGTCAACATGTTGGCCTTGTCCATGTCGGTGCCTACCTCAAACGACACCTGGATATTGGCTGTTCCGTCGGCAGAGTTAACTGAACGCATGTAAAGCATATCCTCTACACCGTTCACTTGTTGTTCGATTGGAGTTGTGACCGCCTGTTCCACATTGACCGCATTGGCACCGCTGTAAAGTGCGGTGATTTGAACCATGGGCGGCGTAATTGGCGGATACTGCGATACCGGAATGCCTTTGAGCACGAGCAAACCGAGTACAACCATCAAAATGGAAATAACGATCGCTGCAATGGGCCTGCGTATAAAAAATTCACTCATAGTTTCTGTTCTTTAGCGAGTCAGGGTAGAATCATACGACCATTGCATAGGCACGGGAATAATCGGCTTTCCCGCTTGAATCATGGCGTTGCCGACCATCGCCACTTTTTCGCCTGCCTTCAATCCTTCTTTAATAACCCAATTGCTTCCAACGCGCTGCCCGGGTGTAACCGTGCGAGGAGTGAGCACATTGTTTTCATCCACTATCATCACCTGATAGAGCGTTTGCAACTGACGCACTGCTTGTTGGGGAACAATCACGACATCGTTCAACTGTTCCGATACAGTCTTAACACGAACGAACTGACCGGGTCGCAGCAATCCATCGGGATTTTCAACCAAAGCCTGCACGAGCAGGCTTCCGGTTCCACCATCCAGCGCCCGATCGGCAAAATCAAATCTGGCCTTTTGCGGCAGCACCTTTCCATCGCTGAGAATGACATCCAGTTCGATGGGTGTGCTCTTATCTCGCGTGGCAGCTTGTTCGCGATACTTCAAGTAATCGGTTTCGGAAATGGAGAATCGAATGCGAATGTCGCCGGTGGCTGAAATAACGTTCAACGGTTGTGATCCTTTTGAAACGAAATCGCCCACTTGTACCCGTGACAAACCTATCACACCGGAAATAGGCGCAAGTATGCGTGTGTATGATGCCTGAACGTCAGCATTGGAAAGGCCCGCCTGAGCAGCAGAAACAGCAGCCTTCTGCGCTTCGTAGGCTGCTTTGGCTGCGTCCAAATCGCGCATGCTGAGTGCGTTCATTTGCGCAAGTGGCTGTACGCGATCGAAGTCTGCTTTGGTTTTCACGAGCATGACCTCTTGCGCTGTCAACTGCGCCAGGGCCGATTGACGGGCATTCAGCACGATGGGATCATCGACAGTGTACAACAACTGACCTGCTTTCACCGGTTGTCCTTCTTGAAAATGAATGCCGGTTATAGGCCCATCAACGCGAGTGATAATCTCAACGTCGGCCTGGCCGTAGGTTTCGCCGATGTATTCGGTGAAGACAGGTATCGACCTTGTAACGGCCTCCAGCACTTGGACCTCAGGTACAGGGGGTTCCTTTTTGGGTGGTGCTGAACAGGCGGCTAGAAAAAGACTAAGCGTTGCGGTTATTGCAAGCGCTTTCATCGGGGTCTTGACTGGAAAAAATGCTCTCACGAGTTAGGTTATTAGCAGTTTGAAATGAGTATCGAATTAATGTTTGCGCGGCATTGGACGACCGGCAGGCATGCCTCCCGGGCGTGCCATTCCACCGCCACCGGGCGACGGATGACTCTGTTGAAAACCATTGTAGCGTTGGGTAGCCCTATCGCGGTTGGCAGGCTCGTTCATCATGCCTCCTGCGCCTTTCACTTGAGCAGGCGAAGCATCCTTCCAGCCGTTGTTGGCGTGTTGCTGCCAATTGCCGTTATCATTCTTGTAGACATTTCCAGCGCGGTCGGAATAAACGTTATTCGGACGATTGGGCATTGGCTTGGCTGCCGGCATTTTAGGTGTAGAAGCATGTGCTCCTGCTCCACCGCCGATACCCGGACCGTCGTGGTGCGCTATACCTGAACTGATACCACTGTTTCCTCCAGGACGGTTGTACATGTTTTGGCGTGGACTGTTCCCGTAATTTGTGATAGGTCCTTTGTAGGTTGGACGACTTGGTGGGCCTGCAGGACGTGGACCATAATAACCTCTGCTAGGTCCATAGTAACGTGGAGGATAATAATAGTGTGGGTAATACATTGGAGGTCCAAACCATCCACCGCCATATGCATAAGCTGGTCCGCCGAATCCGAAACTCCAAGGCCCGGCTGTATAGCCGATAGACATGCTCCAACCCGTCCAGGGTGAGTAGTGCATGCCGAAGCCCCAGGTGCACGGACGCGAGTAATACGTTGTGCCTACCCACGGACTGTAGTGCCAACCCGTTCCATAAACCACGGTTGGGCCGTAAACGTAAGCTCCCATATAACCGGGCGTATATCCTACATATACCACATCCGGTGTAGAATCGTAGATGTACACGTATTTGGTGTTATAGGCCGGATTGCTGGCGGGAATTTTATCAATATCTGACGGCCTCGAAGTGCTTACTTCCCATGGGCCCTTGTAACTCGTGCTTTCAAACCATACACCATTGTCAACCACAAAATAGGTTGCCCCAAACTTGAACACCGTTGAAGAAGAGTTGACCGCCAGCATCAATGAGGTCCCCTCAATCGCCTCGAACTTGGGTTCGCCATCGAAGGTTACTTGCACATTCTTTCCGGCTGTCTTGCGATCGACGGTGGCTGTTTGAGGCACCTGCGCATCGAGAACGGCGTCTTTGGACTGAGGTGTTCCCGGCACACTGGCCAGCACACCATCAACCGGCGAACCGGGTGGAATCTTGGCAAAAGAAGCAGGCAAACTATCAGAGGCCACAAAGAACCATGGACCTTCAATCGATTTGGAAGCATACCATCTTCCTGATTTCAGGATATACGATTTCTGTGAAGTGAGCTCCTTGAAAATGTAATCGTCTGAATTGTCGGCATACAAAAGATCCAATCCTGTCAGCGGCACATAGTTAACAGTTCCGTTGGTCTGAATCAATTCAGCAGGCTTGGTTGAAACAACAATTTCAGGAACCACGCCGTCTTCTGTTTGCACCTTGGCATCTGTTTCTTCCGTTGGTTGGGAGTTTTTCTCAAGCGCTTTCTTCACCGGGCCGGGAACGTTTTTGGTAACAGCCCACCCCTTGGTAACGTCAGAAGAAGTCATCCAGTCATCACCACCATAGAGGTAGTAAGGATGTTCGGTGCCGTACTTCATAATCAGGAAAGGCGAGTTAACAAGGCGTTGCACGTCGGTTCCTTCCATGGGTTGAAACTTGGGTTCGCCATCAATCAGAACCAATACGGCAGGTTTGCTCCGGTAAATAATGGCAGGCGGATCATTCTTAAATCCGGCATTGCTTTGACCAAGCGATGCACGTTCGATGGTCGTTATGAGCTGATCGGTAGAGCCTGTTAGACTCCATGTTGGGACAGTGCTTACGATTCCGGCCTTCACTTTTTCCATGTCGATGGTGGAATCTTGTGAGGCGAAGCGCACGTTGGTGACATCGCAAGAGCGCAGGGTATACAAGTGATTATCACGATCAAAGTCGAGCATGGCCGAAAAGAACAATGCTCCAAACAGCGGATCGTTTTTGCCTTGGGGTAATATTGAAAAAGCCGCAGTGCCGGTCAGCTTCGAACCATCTAAGTCGCTCGGTTGCGGCTGATAAACGACAATCTGTCCTTGATCACTGGTAATTTCCTTAGGCCATGCAGGCTCGTTATTTTGAGCAGTAGCAATTTGTAGAAATGAAATGCATAGAACGGCAATCATAGCGATTGCCCGGGAAAGGTTGAACATAATGAATTTGATTCGTGGTAATAACAGCGTCAAATATAACTGAAATTTTAGGCTATCTCTTTGCCACGCTATTAAACATTCAGATGCTAGATGTATGACAGTCCGTATCCAAATTCATGAGTCGCAGAAGTCCATCGAATAAATCTATAATAATTAGTATTTTCGGCCTTGCAACCTGCAATCGTGATCAGAACTTCAGCACTGCTTAGTTTATTCATTATTGGTTCTTTGTTGATTCGGTTGAATCACCTTGAGAGTCAGTCGCTCACCCAAAATGAGCTCATGACCTTGTGCCGTGTAAATGGCATTGATGCCAATATGACTCCGGGGCTAACTCTCAATGTAGAGCTAGACAGCACCTTCACCCAGCAAGACCTGCGCGAACACCGCACGTTCAACAACGTGGTGAGTGCAACGATTGCCGACAGTGGCAATGCCGCTGCCTACAACGTGATGCTCTTTTGGTGGGCGGGTTTGTTTGGCGATAGCAATTTTGCGCTTCGCTCGCTTTCCGTTGTGTTTGGTGTGCTAACGGTCTTATTGGGCTATTACTTCTGCAGGCAATTATTCAATGAACGAACAGCCAATATTGCAGCGGCTATTTTGAGCTTCCACCCTGTTTTGGTTGAATATGGCCAATTGGCCCGAGCTTACATACCGGCCACTTTTCTGATATTGCTGGCTACCTATAGTATTTACCAAGTAAGCGTGGCCAAACGACATACATGGCTGCACATTCCGCTGTACGTGTTGGTCTTGAATCTTTCATTGCTATCACACTATGTAACATTGTATGTCTTTATATCGCATGTGTTGCTCGTTGCCTTTTTCCACAGTCACCGCAAAGCCCTCATCCAGTATGCGATTATGGCGCTTGTGGGTTTTGGTATATTCTCGATTTGGCTGTTCAATGGAGGCTGGCAAGGCAAGAAACCCATGAACATTGAGCGCCAAATGTGGCAGCTCAATCTACCAGTTAATGGCGAAATACATGAATATGTGCGCACAGCCGGAGATATAGCCGGAGATACTGCAGCCAATTATGTGACCATTTTCGGTGTTCACCTCAACGACGAAACCTTAATGGCGCTGCAGGTGCTTCTATTTGCTATCCCCATTTGCTCGTTGTTCTTCGTTTTCCGTAAAGTCCGAAAATCGGAGTATTTCCGACCGGTCATGTTTGTGACCTTTCCGTTGGTTATGTATCTGGTGTTCGTTATCATCATGGCATTGCGCTCGGGGCACTCCATTCCGTTTGATATTCGATATGCGATTTTCGTGATTCCCTTCGCCTGCTTATTGCTTGCCTTTGGGATTGATAGAATGATGGAATACAATCGAACCATGCGCGCAGTAGGTTATGCAGCCCTAGGTGTTCTCTCCGCTGTGATGGTTGCCAACCTCTACCCTGCGCTTGCCAATAAGACCGAAGAAAACAGGGTAAACTACAATCGTTATCGAGAGGCTGCATCTTTTGCTCAAAGGGCAGGAGCTGATAACGACACGCTTGTATTCAACAATCGGAATGATGCCATTTTGGTGAATCTCTATTTACGCAAATCGGCGCCATGGCAGCAAGTCATACGAGCTGATGCCGAAGCGCCGATGATGAAGATTCACCACCAGGATCTGGTGGCTCCCTTCGTTCCGAAAGAACAACCTTAATCGTACTTTGGTTTCTTGTCGCGCTTTTCAGCACGCTTCTCCGTCTTAGTTTTGGTTGCAACTTTCTTTACTTCTTTCTTTTGATCTTTTGACTTTGCCATGGGTGTTTATGTTTTGAGGGACAATTATACGAAAAAAGGGACTGGGTAATGGAGACTGAGGACTGGAGACCGAGTTCTATTCATTACAGTAATCAGTACCCAGTACTCAGTACTCAGTACCCAGTCCTCAGTACCCAGTACTCAGTACTCAGTAATCAGTACTCAGTCCCCAGTACTCAGTCCTCCACCATCCACTCAGCATAGCTCGTTGGGGTCTCTTCCAATTTTAACTTTACCAGCACAACTTCCTTAGGCAACGCGCCGTGAAGTAGGTTGTGGAAGTGCATCATCAGGTTTTCACAGGAAGGCTGCACATCGAGCAGTATGACTTTTTCAAAATTATCGGGCAGGAAACTGTCCTTTGTGTAAGGGGCTTCTTTATGCAATACCAATGCATGGTCGAACTGCGAAATAATATGGCGCTTGGTAATGTCCTTTATTTTACCGAAGTCAACCACTAATCCCTGCTCCGGATGCCCTGATTGGTCGTTGATTTTACCGGCAACCGTAACGTGTAAACGATAGGTGTGTCCGTGAATGTTTTTACATGGACCATCATAGCCATAAAGGGCGTGGGCCATGTCGAAGGTGAAGACTTTGGTAACGCGAACTTTCATTGATTATGGATTACGGATTACAGTTTAAACATTGCGGAAGTGCATCATGGTCCATTCGTTGCGGAGGTTTGCTGAAACGAATGTGAGGCCGAGTGCTTCTGCGGTAGTTCTGATTTCGGGTTGATCGCTTTCATAGAACCCACTGAAGAGAATGCTCGCTCCGGGGTTCATATGCTTCACATAAAAATGCATGTCACGCGTGAGGATATTGCGATTGATGTTGGCCAATATCAAATCGTAGCGGGCATCGGAAGGTATAGCCTCTGCCCCACCCTGAATGGTTCGGATGTGCATGCATGCATTGCGCTCTATATTCTCAAGCGTATTCTCGAAAGCCCACTCGTCGATGTCGATAGCATCGATTTGCATTGAGCCACGCATCTCAGCTAGAATGGCCAATACTCCCGTTCCGCACCCCATATCAAGTACTGTCTTGCCTGCGCAATCCATGGGAAGCATAGCTGAAACAATCAAGTGTGTAGTGGCGTGATGTCCTGTACCAAACGACATCTTAGGCTCGATGGTGATTGTATAAGGGTACATCTTCTCTACCGCATGAAACGGTGCACGGATGAGGCATTGATCATCGACAATAATCGGGTCGAAGCTACTCTCCCACTGCGCATTCCAGTTTTGATCGATGATGACCACCGTGGTGATATCGAGGCGTTGCTCCGGGATATCGGCAGTCATTAAACCTTCAAGCAATTGGGGAGTGAAGTCGGGCTCCTGAATATAAGCTTTCACACCATGTTCGGTTTCAACGAAGCTTTCAAAGCCAAGCTCAGCCAGCTCCACCACGAGCACTTCGCGCGCAGGCAACAAGGGCTGCAATACGGCTGTAACTTCTACGTAGTTCATTGGGCCGCTTGTATAATAGTCGTGAAGTCGGCTGCCTTCAATGAAGCTCCGCCAACCAAACCGCCATCCACATTCGGGCATGCGAACAATTCCTTCGCGTTGGCAGCATTCACACTGCCTCCATATAAAATGGAGATTTCATTGGCAACAGTTTCCGTATAATACTCAACCACGATTGATCGAATAAAGGCGTGCATTTCCTCGGCCTGTTCGTTTGACGCTGTAACACCCGTGCCAATTGCCCAAACAGGTTCGTATGCGATAACTACTACGGTTATATGCTCTGCCGATAAATGAAACAACGCCTGCTTCACCTGGGTAGCAACAGTATTGAAATGCTCACCGGCATTGCGCTCTGATAGTATTTCACCGCAGCAAAAAATAGGTGCTATGCCATTCCTTAAACAGGAATCAATTTTTTCACGAATAATCTCGTTGGTCTCGCCATAGTATTGTCGGCGCTCACTGTGGCCTATAATGCTGTACTGCACATTCATTGATTTTAGCATGCCGGCGCTGATCTCACCTGTATATGCGCCACTATCGTGCTGCGAGCAGTTTTGTGCGGAAACCGCAATGTTGGCAGGAAGCATTTCACCCAATCCTTGCAAGTACAACGATGGCGGCGATACAATTACCTGAACATCGGAGGGGAATGTTGAGCTGTTGGCGGTCAGAGCTTCTGCAAGTTCTACTGCTTCAGTCCACGATTTATTCATTTTCCAATTTCCGGCAATAATCTTTTTCCGCATCGCTATCAAGTTTAATAAGGCGAAAGTAGTGCGGAAAAATTTTTTTCTACTCTTACCAGTAATCCAGTGTTATATCGATCACTTTCTTGGACTCATTTAAGGTGAAGCATGACTCTTCAAAAATGGGTGGACCGAATGTGTTCAGCGCGTTGTTGGACACACCAATTCCCTCCTGTGGGATACCCAATAAATTGGTATCGAGCACACCATTGCTATTCTGATCGTGCATTACAGCTACGGCATAGGTGCCAGCGGGTAAGTTATCAAAAACAACTCGCTGATAGGTCCCGTTCGCTTTCACAATCGCACTCTTGCAGGCTTTTGATGCATCCGAAGGAAAACCGTTTTTAGAATTGTACACCAGCAACGACATATTACCGTCAGCGTTTTCGGCACCTTTGATAAGCACTTCCAACGAACAAAACTGAACTGGTCTATATGCTGAAAACGCAACAGCGAGTGGCACGACAAAAATCAGTTTCGCAATAAACCCTTTGAGACTATCCATTTCACACAACTTTCATCAAGAAGTAACACTTGACTTGAAAGGTGGTTCATTCTGAAATTCAATTGAGAATATGATTTTTTCAAAAACCTTGTAAATCGATGTTTGTTTATGATTCGCGGCCGACTATCTTGCGGCCGCTAATTTTGAAACTACCCCACTTACGATATGAGCGAAAAGGCTAAATTAATTCTCGATGGAAAAGAGTATGAACTTCCAGTTGTCATCGGCACTGAAAACGAAAAGGCCATCGACATCAGCAAACTGCTGGAAACAACCGGATACATTACACTCGATACCGGCTTTAAAAATACAGGTTCAACGAAGAGCGCTATTACCTTTCTGGATGGCGACAACGGTATTCTTTGGTATCGCGGTTATCCGATTGAACAGCTTTCAGAATATGCATCATTCCTTGAAGTTGCCTATTTAGTTATATACGGTGAGTTACCCACTCAAAAAGAGTTGGATTACTTCCAGCGCAGCATCAGTCACCATACCCTGGTGCACGAAGACATGAAGCGTTTCTACGAGGCGTATCCAACAGGAGCGCACCCGATGGGCGTATTGTCATCGATGATTGCCAGCATGTCTACGTTCTATCCGGAGGCTCAAAACCCGAATCGTCCGTTCAAAGACATCGAACTGACCATGCACCGCCTGATAGCCAAAATGGCGACACTCGCTGCTCAAGCCAACAAAGTGAGCATTGGTCACCCAATCATGTACCCGAAAAACAGCTATAGCTATACGCAGAACTTCCTGCACATGATGTTCGCGTTGCCTACAGCCGATTATGAAATTGATCCGGTAGTAGACGATGCGCTGAACAAGCTTCTGATTCTGCATGCCGACCACGAGCAAAACTGCTCTACCTCGACCGTGCGCATTGTAGGTTCGTCTCAGTCGAACCTCTACTCTTCTATCTCTGCCGGTATTGCCGCATTGTGGGGGCCTCTTCACGGTGGTGCAAACCAAGCTGTAATTGAAATGCTTGAGCGTATCAAGCAAGATGGTGGCGACGTGCAGAAGTGGGTCGACAAAGCCAAAGACAAGAACGATTCTTTCCGTTTGATGGGCTTTGGTCACCGCGTATACAAGAATTTCGATCCACGCGCAAAAATTATCAAAAAGGCTTGCGACGATGTATTGAACCGCTTGGGTATTCACGACCCGGTTCTCGATATCGCCAAGCAATTGGAAGAAGTGGCTCTTAAAGATCCGTACTTCATCGAGCGCAAGTTGTATCCAAACGTAGACTTCTACTCCGGTATCATCTACCGTGCTATTGGTATCCCGACCGAAATGTTTACCGTAATGTTCGCATTGGGACGTCTGCCCGGTTGGATTGCTCAGTGGAAGGAGATGATTGAACACGGTGAGCCAATTGGCCGTCCACGTCAGGTGTATACCGGCTCTACAAAGCGCGATTACGTGCCGATTCCCAAGCGCGGATAATATTTTTTAAGTCGAATGGACAACGGAAAAGTTACTGTTACCTCAATTGGAGGTATATCAACTGTTTCATTTTTTCACCCACAAAGCAATTCGTTGCCCGGTGCACTTTTGCACGAATTGGGTGATACCATCACACGCGTGAGCGACGATCCGGCAACGGTTATCATCGTTTTGCGAAGCGAAGGTGAAAAGGCGTTTTGCGCCGGAGCAAGCTTCGATGAGCTTATTGCCATTGAAGACCTGGAAGGTGGTACCCGCTTTTTCAGCGGTTTCGCTCATGTCATTAATGCCATGCGCAAAAGCACCAAGCTAGTTATTGGCCGCATTCACAACAAAGCGGTTGGCGGAGGTGTAGGTTTGGCATCCAGTGTTGATTACTGCTTTGCCACTTCGCAAGCATCTATAAAACTAAGTGAGTTGGCCGTGGGCATTGGTCCCTTCGTCGTTGGACCCGCAGTTCAGCGCAAGATGGGACTTTCTGCCATGTCGCAACTCGCCATCAACGCCACCGAGTGGCAGTCGGCTCATTGGGCCAAGGAAAAGGGATTGTACAACGAGGTGTTCGACACCGTTGAGGCCATGGACCAAGCAATCGATGCGCTGGCTCAACGGTTGGTCAACTCGAACCCCGAAGCCATGGCCGAATTGAAAAAGATCTTCTGGCAGGGCACCGAGAACTGGGACCACCTGCTTGTAGAGCGCGCCGGCATCAGCGGCCGACTCGTATTGTCGGATTTCACGCGCAACGCAATTTCGAAGTTTAAAAGCAAGAATTGAGGTAATAGGTTACAGGTAATAGGTGATAGGGTATAGGGTATAGGTAATAGGGTATGCGCATACCGATGAAGTTGTTCTGGCATATATTTACCCCCGCAACCTCTCACCTCTCACCTTAAGTCTCACGCCTTGCCACCTTCTCTCAACCGAAAACTCGTCGAAGTCTGCTACACACCCGGGCAGTACCACCTGTATCAGGAAGAATTTGATATTGTAGTAGTGATTGATGTACTGAGGGCTACCAGCGCGATAACCACTGCGTTACATTGTGGAGTAGCGAAGATTATTCCGGTATCGAGCGTCGACGAGGCGATTGAATACAAAAAGAAAGGTTTCATCGTGGGAGCAGAGCGCGATGGTCGTGTGGTGGAAGGTTTTGACTTTGGCAACAGCCCATATGCTTATATGGATCCATCCATGGAGGGCAAGACAGTTGTGCTCACGACAACCAATGGTACAAAGGCCATTCAAATAGCCAGTGAACGTAAAACGGTTGTGATTGGTTGCTTGAACAACCTAGATATTCTATGCTCGTGGTTGGCCGAACAGCACAAGAACACCTTAATTCTAGCCTCCGGCTGGAAGGATAAAGTAAATCTGGAAGACACTATTTGCGGCGGAGCCATCGCCGATATTCTTATCGAGTCGCGTAAGTTTCAGTGTGTGGAGGACAGCACGGTGGCAGCGAAATTCATGTATCGCTCAGCACGTCAACACCTGTGGAGTTTTTTAAGGGCATCGTCGCACCGTCGCCGTCTCATCAAGTTGAACATTCAGCGCGATGTGAAGTACTGCCTAACGGCCAACACTGTGCCTTGCATTCCCATTCTCGAAAACGGGGCACTTGTTAAATTGAACTATGAGCCGAAAGAATGGCTAACAGCAGAAGCGCAGTCGCACTAAATTAGCGGCGATGCGTAGTATCATCCTTCCTTGTTCCCTATTGATTATCGCACTGCTGGCCAGCGCCTACAAGCCGCATGTATGCGTGCTCGATACCAATACGTGGGGGTTTTTCGGACATAAGAAAATCAATGAATTGGCGATTTATACGCTACCCGAAGAGTTGTTCGGATTTTACAAATCGAACATGGACTACCTCATCGACCATTCGGTCGACCCCGACAAGCGACGTTACAGCGTAAAGGGAGAGGCCGAGTGTCACTACATCGACTTGGATCGATACATCACTGGCGATCAGCCCAACCCGTTCGCCAACGTTCCACGCAGATGGGATGATGCAGTCGCGAAATTCTCGGAAGATACCCTGCGAGCGCACGGCATTGTGCCTTGGAATGTTTACTTGGTGCAGCAGAGACTCACCACAGCTTTTCGCAACGAAGACATCGATCGGATTCTTCGACTTTCAGCTGAAATAGGCCATTACATTGGCGACGCTCACGTGCCGTTGCATACCACCAGCAATTACAATGGGCAAAAAACCGGACAACGCGGCATCCATGGATTTTGGGAAAGCCGCATACCCGAACTCTACTTCGAGGACTATGACTTCTTTGTTGGCAAGGCCAATTATATCAAGGCCCCGCAGCAATTTATCTGGGAGCGAATCGAAGAGAGTTTTGCAGCTGTCGACTCAGTGCTGAACTTTGAGCGAAACCTGACCGCCCGTTTTGGGGAAGAAAAAAAGTACTCCTATGAAACACGCGGGCAAACAAACATGAAGGTCTACTCGCAGGATTTCAGTAAAGCCTACAGCAACATGCTCGACGGACAAATTGAGCGTCGAATGAAATCGGCCGTCATCTCCATTGGTAGTTTTTGGTACACCGCCTGGATCGATGCCGGTCAACCCGATTTAAGCCTTTTTTTAAAGAACACTCCCCTAAACGAGCCTGACTCTGTTAATATCGATGAATCAAAAACCGACGTTCGTCTAAAAATTCGCGAACACGACAACTGATTATCAGCACTCTTTTCTTTCCCGTGTAACTTTTCGTCGAAATCATGTGTATAACGTGTTGAAAACTTAAAAACCACGATGAAAAAGATTATCACCCTGCTTTGGCTGGCAATTCTCACAAGCGGCCTCCAAGCGCAAAAAGCCCAAATGTTGTTTTACGGTGTCATTGAAGAAGGCGTACTCAACGATCCTACCGGCGATGATGCACCCAAGGCCAAGAAACAAAAGCCGTTGAAAGATGTGAAAGTGCATGTGTATGCTGCCGGAGAACTTCTATCGAGCAACGTATCCAAAGAGAGCGGTTTCTATGGAGTGCTGCTGAAAAGCGGAGGCAATTATGAAGTAGTGTTCGAAAGGGAAGGCTATTTCAGCAAGAAATTCACATTGAATTGCAAGAATCTAGAGCATCCGGCCGACGGAAGTGCGCTTAAATGTCCGCTCGATATTGATCTATTCAAAGAAGTGGATAATGCTGAATTGAAGCAGATGAGCGAAAAACCATACGGCATTTGTTCGGTGAATCGCCACGAAATTCAGTGGAATAAGGAAGCGATGCTCAAGAATAACGTCAAATTCTTCGATCTGGCGAGGCCGTTTTACCTTCAAAACGAGAAGTAATTTAAAATGACCAATGATTAGTGACTAGTGACTAATGATCAATTAATAACGCATTGGTCATTAGTCACTAGTCATTAGTCATTAGTCATTTTTTTATATCAACACCCCACTGAAACGACCTAGACGCTTCTCATCTTTGCGGAGCACATCACCCTCGGTCGTTTATGCCCGCCAACAAATACGCACTTCTACGCTATCGCATCATCGATCGCTGCCTTACCAACAAAGGCAAGACCTACCCTTCTAGGGAAGATTTGCGGCAAGCATGTGAAGATGCGCTCTTTAGCAGCGGTGGTGATGCCATTTCGCTGAGCACCATCGACAAAGACATTTGGGCGATGAAGAACGAAAACGAGTTGGGTTACTACGCCCCCATCAAGTTTAGCAAGCAATATGGCGGTTATTTCTATGAGCAAGAGGGTTACTCTATTTCGGAGCTTTCACTTGGCGACGAAGACCTGGAAGCCATTCGCTTTGCAACTGCAACACTCGAGCAGTTCCGAAGCATTCCGATTTTCAAGCAGTATGAAAGCGCAATCGATAAGATTATCAATCGCGTAAACATCTCGCCCAACCCCGACGACTCCTCGTTGTCGAAGTACATTCAATTCGAAATATCGACCGTGAGTCTTGGCAACGAGCATTTGTCGCCCTTGCTCGAGCACATCAAATCGCGCAAGGCAGTTCGCATTCACTACCGAAAATTCAGCGACGACCTATTGAATGAGTGCGAGCTTCACCCCTATTTGCTGAAAGAATATCACAACCGTTGGTATTTGATTGCATACAATGTGGAACGCAAGGCCATGCGCACGTATGGCTTGGAACGAATCGAGAAACTCGAAACCGGCATCAAGAAATTCACGGTGGATTCCAACTTCGAACCCGACTTGTTTTTTAAGTATAGCCTGGGCATTACAGAGCGAAGTGAGAAACCTGAACAAATTGAACTGCGCTTTGAAGCCTCAATCGGCAAATACCTTGTTACGCAGCCCATGCATCCGTCGCAACAAATCATCAAGGAAGATAAAAAGCAAATTACGCTTGGAGTCCATGTGCTCATTACTACTGAACTCGTTAATCTCATTTTAAGCTACGGGCATCAAGTAAAGGTTATCAAACCGAAAAAGCTGGCAACCCTCGTTCAACGCGAACTGCAACAAACACTGGAACATTACAATACTTCGAATTCTCACGGCTGAAGCCGTGGGCTATAAAGCTCCTCAATCCTCATGAAAAAAATCCTCATAGCCAACCGCGGTGAAATTGCACTCAGAGTAATGCGTTCCGCAAAAGAAATGGGCATAGCAACCGTTGCCGTCTTCAGCGAGGCCGACCGCAATGCACCCTTTGTGCGCTACGCCGACGAAGCCGTTTGCATTGGTCCGCCACCATCCAACCAAAGTTATTTGCTCGGCAACAAGATCATTGAAGTTTGTAAGCAACTTGGCGTGGATGGTATTCACCCGGGATATGGATTTTTATCTGAAAATGCAGGTTTTGCCCGTGCCGTAAAAGCAGCCGGTATCACCCTCATCGGCCCGAGCCCTGAAGCAATGGAAGTGATGGGTGATAAACTATCCGCAAAAGGAGCTGCGAAGAAATATAATATTCCGATGGTGCCCGGCACTGAAGGAGCTGTTAGCAATGTAGAAGAAGCAAAGCGTGTTGCGCTCGAAGTAGGCCTTCCTATTCTTATCAAGGCAAGCGCGGGCGGCGGCGGTAAAGGCATGCGCATTGTCGAGAACATCGAGGAGCTTGCCGAACAAATGGAACGCGCCATCAGTGAGGCCCTCAGCTCATTCGGTGACGGTTCGGTTTTCATCGAGCGCTATGTTGCAGGTCCGCGACACATCGAAATTCAAGTATTGGCCGATAACCACGGAAATGTCGTTCATCTTTTCGAGCGAGAATGCAGCATTCAACGCCGCCATCAAAAGGTGGTCGAAGAAGCGCCTTCCGCTATTCTCACTCCGGAACTGCGCGCCGCCATGGGAAAGAGTGCATGCGACGTAGCTCGCAGCTGCAATTACTCCGGAGCCGGAACGGTTGAGTTTCTCGTAGACGAAAACCGCAACTACTATTTCCTCGAAATGAATACGCGCCTTCAAGTAGAGCATCCCGTTTCCGAGTTGATAACGGGTGTTGACCTTGTGAAGGAGCAAATCAAGGTAGCACGCGGTGAAAAGCTGAGCTTCACGCAAGACGATCTACACATCAATGGCCATGCGCTCGAAATACGCGTATATGCTGAAGATCCTGCCAATAACTTCCTTCCTGATATTGGAAGGCTTACTACATACCGACGTCCTACCGGCCCTGGTGTGCGCGTCGACGACGGCTTTGAAGAAGGCATGGACATTCCGATTTACTACGACCCCATGATTGCCAAGCTCATCACCCATGGCAAAGACCGCAACGAGGCCATAGCCCGCATGGTACGCGCCATTGATGAGTATGAAATAACAGGCTGCCAAACAACCCTTTCTTTTTGTCGTTGGGCAATACAACATGAGGCTTTTGTAAGTGGTGATTTCGACACGCACTTCGTGAAGAAGTATTTCACTCCGGATGTGTTGGTGCAAGAAAGTGAAGAGGAAATGGCCGCTGCGGCTTTGGCGGCTGTCGATTTCATGCAGATGCAATCGAAAGCAACGATAGTAAATACGCCGCAGCATTCAACCTCCAACTGGGAGCGAGCACGCAGAAATGCGTGATATGAAATAACGACGGTTTGTTAAATCTCCCTTTTGCGGGCAACATCATGGCGAGAAGGGCGTATGCTTGTTATGCTATTTCTGCATGATTAAACCGATTTTCATAGCTATCGCGCTGTTCTGTGGAGTACGTTCACAGGCTCAATCGACCGTGATTGCTCCTTTCGAGTTGCAGCCCATCAGCTATGTAATTCTTGATACGCTTATAACTGACTATTACTTCTCTGTATGGTACACTGAAAATGGTGATACCGTGGTAAAGGCTACGCACTCGCCCATCGAAGTATCGGCCCATACAGGCAATCGATTAAAGAAGGCTCGCTACGACAAGATTCAAAAGAAGGTCATTAAAACCTATCCATATGCTAAAGCTGCATCCGATGTGATGCGCACCTATGAGACACTCTGTGTGCACATTACCGACCCCAAACAGCAGGAAGCACTGTTGGACAAAGCTGAAAAGCACCTCATGAATCAGTTTGAAAAAGACCTACGCAACATGACAGTATCGGAAGGTGTCATTTTGGTGAAACTGATTGACCGCCAAACAGGAGAAACCGGATACCAATTGCTCCAAGAGTTAAAGGGGAAATTCTCAGCCTTCATGTGGCAAAGCATTGCGCGTGTGTTCGGACAAAACTTGAAAGACGATTACGATGCCAATGGCGATGATGTGTGGATTGAAAACATCGTAGCGCTCATTGAAGACGGCACTATTCCGGTGGCTGACAAATCGGTTGATCCGTTTGGGATTGGGTTGGCGGGGAATAGGTGATAGGTGATAGGTTATAGGTGTTAGGGACTGGGGACTGGGAACTGAGTTTGAAATGAGCGAAGCCGACGGTAGCTGAGCGAAGTCGACGGTAGCTGAGCGAAGTCGAAGCTAGTTAGTGTTGCAGGGGGCGCTTTTTAATCATTCCGCCGCTGGTGTCTTTCACGCTGTTCATTACCACAAATGCGTTGGTTGTAATCTTAGCCAACTCGGTGTTTAGCTTATTAATTTCCAGTCGAGTAATAACCGTGTAGATGATATCGGTGTCGATGGATTCGCCTGACTTTCCAAAGCCGCGTTTACCCTGATAAACGGTAACGCCTCTTCCCATTTTCTGAATAATCATCTCGCGAATTTCATCGGCATGCGGCGACACAATGGTAACGCCTATGTATTCCTCCACCCCTTCAATGAGGAAGTCGAGTGTCTTGGATGCTGCGTAGTACGTAATCATTGAGTAAAGCGCCACTTCGATACCCAAGAAATAGGCGGCAAACGAGAATATGAACACATTGATTACAGCCACAATGTCGCCAATGGTCATCCCCGACTTTCGACTGAGGAAAATGGCCAGCACTTCGGTGCCATCAATGACAGCCCCTCCGCGAACAGCGAAACCGATACCCGCCCCTAGAAACAAACCTCCGAAAACAGCTACCAACAATGGATCTTGAGTAACGTCGGGAAAATCAACGGTTGCCAGTACCAAGGCCAAAGTTGCAATGGCAAGCGTTGTCTTGACCGCAAACTGCTTCCCCATTATTCGATAGCCAAGTATAATAAAGGGGATGTTCAGGGTGATAATGAAAATGAACAAGGGCAAATCAGTGAGGATTGAAAACAACAATGAAATCCCCGTTGCTCCGCCGTCAATAAAATGATTGGAAAGAAGGAAACCCTTGAATCCGAATGCTGCACAGAACACTCCCATTGCTATTAGGACGAGGTCTTTCAAGTATCCACGTGTGTTAATGGTTACCTCACGATAGGCCTTGGCCATTTCGTAAGGCGAAAGTTCTTCCACGTTGTTGGCCCCTGTAATTTTCAGAATGGCTCTTATTAGTTGCTTGCGAAACATTTGCTGCATGCGGCGAAGATAAGAATCTAGTCCTGCGCTGCTCTATTCTTCGGCCAATCGCCAAATTTCCAGTTGCTTTTCCTTAGGCATTTTATCGTACATCTTGATAAGCATACCGAGCCTCGGGTTCTTCAAAAAGAAAGCGCGATGCTTATCCATAAATCGCCAAAAGAGCGCATCCCACTTGGCTTGCCAAGCTCCCTTCTTATAGTCGCTCATCTTCATAACGTAGTTGCTCCCGCTTATATAGGGTTTCGTGGCCATAAGCCCGCCATCAGCAAACTGACTCATGCCGTACACATTGGGCACCATTACCCAATCATAGGCATCGATAAACAACTCCATGAACCATCGGTACACTTCGTCCGGATCAAATTCATTCAGCAACATGTAATTACCAACTACCATCAATCGCTCGATATGATGGCAATAGCCCGTTTCGCGTACTTTTCGGATGGTATCGTCAAGGGGTTCAATTCCTGTTCTGCCCATCCAGAACGCCATCGGAATCTTCTTATTAAATCCCCAATAGTTGCGTGTGCGCTCGACCCTTCCTTTCCACTCATAAACCATTCGTATGTATTCGCGCCACCCAAGCACCTGCCGAATAAATCCTTCCAGAGAATTCATAGGCACCTCATTTGCTGATGCGAATTGAAGCGTAAAGTCAATTACTTCGCGCGGAGAAATCAAGCCGACATTGAGCATCGGCGTGAGCACACTGTGGTGCAGCACAATCTCCTTTTTGACAATCGCATCTTCATACGGTCCGAAATCTCTTAATCGATGGTGCAAGAAATCTTGCAACCATTCGAACGCTTCGACACGGGTTATGGGATAACGAAATTCGCCGAGCGGCAATTCATAGGGGTTCTCAAAATTCAACTGCACGTACTGAACTGCTTCGCTCCAATAAGCCGAATCTGGCAATGGTGCGATACGGGGAGGTGTCGCCTTCGATGGATATCGTTTTCGATTGTCCTCATCAAACGACCATTGTCCACCGGCCGGCTCTCCTGATCTATCAACCAAAATACCATGCTTGAGACGCTGCTTCTTGTAAAAGTCGGCATGAAACAAACGCTTCTTTCCGCCTGAATAATCCAGCACTTCTTTCTTCGACTCCATGAACTGCGGACTGTGGTGCCAATGAACTGTCACTTGTGCGGTGTGCGATGCACTTACTATGCCTTTCTCCAACCAATCATCCGCGACGTCGAACACATGAATTTCCTTCACGCCATCTGCAGCCAAATGCGCAATCAATCTCCGGGTGTCAGCTAGCGCATTGTGAACCTCAACATAATTGACCGCAATTCCGTCTGCTATAAGTTCCGACTCATATACTTTCATGGTTGCCCTATGATAGGCTCGCTTCAAGGGATGGAAATTGTACTGCAGAAAAAACAAAGGCTCTTCAATCAACCACACGCCGCCATCGACCACTGGTAGTTGCTGCCTAAAAAGTTGGTGGGGAAACAACAGGAGAGCTTTCATGCATCGTTTTTATTCGAGCGACAACGGTCGCTGCAGTATTTGACTTCGTCCCAAACAGCAGCCCACTTCTTGCGCCATGAAAAAGGGCGCTGACAAACCAGACAGTTTTTTTCGGGCAGATGTTGTTTCTTTACTCCACGCATACTGCAATAACAACTCCTTCCGTCTTTGGTTTGCCAACACCCTCACTAGAGAACTACCTGTTTTTCACAAATCTTCCACTGTAAAGCCATTCGGTGCTTCGAACCTCGTAGGAGTAATTTCCGCTGGCAAGGCCATCCAATGGAAGCCTTACAATACTCTCGGGCTGATGCACATTGTGTGTCTTTGCCAACGAACCTTTTTCATCGTAAACAAGCACGTGAATATCGCCCTTGTAGTTGGGGGGCAACGGAATGTGCAGCAATGCCACGGCGGGGTTTGGGTATGGGACGCCCGGTTCATCTATTCGCATAGTGTTCATGAACAACGGTTGCGAGTTCAGTTGCAGATTGTCAATCATCAAGGTGCTTCCCGGTGTCGCCTCATCGTAAGGATAGGCTGTCGACATAATCTGAAGGCGAAGTGTATCGGGTTGTTGCGCCAAATGCATTGGTACTTCGAAATAGGTCCAATCTTCAGTTGGATAGAACTGATAGAATGCCCCACCCAAACTGACGTTTCCGGATAGCATTTCCAATGAAAGACAGCCTGCATCCGCTCCGTCTGAAATGTACTTGTACCAACCGTGCAGTGTATCGGAGAGTTGGCCATACGGAAAACCTCCGAACCACTCGCCGCCTGCTCCCATGTATCCGGTCGTAACTCCTGATGAATGTACATTTCCTTCCCAATCTGAATAGGATGTCATGGACAAGGCATAGCTACCGAATGGCGTTGCCTCTGTCCTATCCACCAACCGACCTTGCACCTTCCATTCATTCGCATGATGGATATGCATTTGTTGCCAATTTTCAAAATCATGGTTGGGCAATTGTGGCAATGGAAAACGACCTTCAAAGGTCAAATCGTCTAACTCGAGAAAGCTGCCTGTTTGCATTACCTCCGGGTTTCGAACATCACTGGAAACGGCACCGACAACCACCATGTCGGGTACTTCGCTGACGTCCAGTACCTCATCAAATTGAACAAACCAATTTTGATTCCCTTGGAATGAAAGGATCTTTTGACCAACTATTTCGCCCGCTTTCTTGAAAGTAAAAACCAATAGCGCAGTATCGGCGCCCATTGTGTGATAACGCACATAGCCTTTTACAGAGTGAGGAATTTCATGGTACTCGGTGCCACCTTGGCCTAGCAACGGATCGCCCGTGGTATTCGACAAATAACCGGGCATTACTCTTCCGTTTTGTCCATCGGTACTTAATCGTATAGCACTACCCTCACCATCATGGCCATCAACGGGCGTTACAGTTATCCAATTGTTAGCATGAATGGTTTCCGTATTGGATGATATCCAACCTGCAGGTTCGAAAAAATTAAAGGTTGTCCAATTCTCAAAGTCACCATTGGGTATGCTCTGAGCGGAAAGCAACGATGACAAAAGCATCACTGCGAAAAGGTAGGTAATCTGTTTCATGATAGTTTAAATAATGAAACAAGATTACTCCTTTAGCAAGGCCCTGGAGAAGATGCAAACTCACTCGGACTGCTGAGAGGTGTCACACGTTGCCGTTACGGGTAAGGAAGATTAGGGATTAGGTGATAGGTGATTGAGGCTATACTAATACCTAATACCTAACAACTAATACCTGCCTAATCACTGGATCGCCGCCGCAATCTCCATTGGATCGCTTCCTGCTGAAAACGCCTTCAACCAAGTGCCTTCGGGTGATACTAACACCTTGTGGAAGTTCCACTCTACTTTGTCGTCAGATACTCCGTTGACATCCTTGGTCATCAACCAAGTATAAACTGAGTGCTGATCTTTTCCTTTAACATCGATTTTAGAAGATAGTGGAAAGGTAACGCCGTAGTTCTTCGTGCAGAATTCTGCGATTTCCTTCTCGCTTCCAGGTTCCTGACCTAAAAACTGGTTGCAGGGAAAGCCGATGATTACGAGTTTGTCTTTGAACTTTTCATAGAGGGCTTCCAGCTTAGCGTATTGAGGAGTGTGGCCGCATTTGCTGGCAACGTTTACACACAATACATATTTGCCTTTGTAGGCCGACATAGAAACGGATTTGCCGTCGATATCGGTGTAGGTCAATTCATAAAACGTTTTAGGGGTTTCTGCTATCATAGATGCTTTCTTTTCTGGTGAAACACGGTGACGGGTACTAAAGCTGTAAATGGCCAACGCCACAATCACGACCCCAAGAATGATAATTGCTGTTTTCATATCGCTTAAACACTCCAAAACCAACGAAGTTCACACCACCTCACAATCCAACCCCTGTCCTCAGTCTCCAGTCCTCAGTCTTCAGTCCCCAGTCCCCACCTAAAGCTTCACCCCATACTTCGCTCGCATGCGCTCCACATGGTCATCCGGTATGTCGTGCACGTTGGCACTGCCGTGGCGATTTTCAACCGTGACAACATGCGTGCGATAGCTATGCTCAGCCGCCAGTTTGAAATAGGGTTCCATCTCCCACTCCATTGTGAACGTGTTGTGAAGGATAATCTTCAATACACCTCGCTGCATGGCGGCCTTCACGCCTTCTTCGCATTGCTTATAAGCGAGATGATTTTCCTGGAATCGGAATTCATAATGCCCGTTTTCATCGGTGAAATAATCGTCGACACTGAAGACAGGGTACTTACCCTCCTCATTCAACACCTCGGCCAGCGTTGTCTTCCCGCTGCCGGGCAACCCGCGAAGAAGAATCAGTTCAGACATGCGCCACCTTAAACTCACTCGTGAAGTGAAACTCCAACTCCGGATAATTCTTTCGCTCCATATCGAGCATGAACGACGATGGTGCCAGGAACACATCGTTGTCGTCTTTATCCTTCACCATGTTCTGGCCTTTGATGCGTCTGAACTCTGCAAGCTTATCGGGATGGTCGGTCGTTATCCAGCACGCTTTATAAAACGTCTTGGTTTCGAATTCACACTTAGCGCCATATTCATGCTCCAGGCGGTAGCGTATTACTTCAAACTGAAGTTCACCCACAGTGCCTACAATCTTGCGGTTGCCCGGCTCTTGCACGAAGAGCTGCGCCACACCTTCTTCCGTGAGCTGACGAATGCCCTTCTCGAGCTGTTTCGACTTCATGGGGTCTTTGTTGACGAGTTCCTTGAAGATCTCGGGCGAGAAGCTCGGAATGCCTTTGAAGATCATGTCCTCACCTTCCGTAAGTGTGTCGCCTATTTTGAAGTTACCGGTATCGTACAACCCAATTACATCGCCGGCATAGGCCTCGTCGATGGTGGTCTTGGCCGAAGCCATGAACGTAACCGGGTTAGGGTATTTGAAGTTCTTATCGAGACGAACGTGGTGGTAAAACTTGTTGCGTTCAAAGGTGCCGCTGCACACACGCAGGAAGGCAATACGGTCGCGGTGACGCGGGTCGATGTTGGCGTGAATCTTAAACACGAAGCCCGAAAACTTGTTCTCTGCGGGCTCTACCACTCGCACGCTCGACTCGCGGTGTTGCGGCGTGGGCGCCAGTTCCAGGAATTTATCGAGCAGTTCCTTCACCCCGAAGTTGTTCATAGCCGATCCGAAAAAAACGGGAGCTAGTTTGCCTGCCAAGTATTTCTCACGGCTGAATGGATCGTATACACTCTCGATGAGCTCCACATCTTCGCGCAATTGCTGCGCATATTCTCCGGCCAGCTGATCGAGCAACGGATCGCTCAAGTCGTTGATGGAAATGATCTCTTCGCTCACCTTGGTCTTGAGCGACTCAAACAGGTTGATGGTTTTATCGTAGAGTTTGTAAACGCCCTTGAAAGAATATCCTTTGCTGATAGGCCAAGACAACGGCTGCACCTTGATGTTGAGCTCCTCTTCCAGCTCATCGAGCAGGTCGAAGGCATCTTGTCCTTCCAAGTCCATCTTGTTGATGAACACAATCACGGGCGTATCGCGCATGCGGCACACCTCCATGAGGCGGCGGGTCTGCGCTTCAACTCCCTTCGAGCTGTCGATTACGAGAATAACGCTGTCCACAGCGGTGAGCGTGCGGTAAGTGTCTTCAGCGAAGTCTTTGTGACCGGGGGTGTCAAGCAGGTTCACCTGCATGCCGTTGTATTCGAACACCATCACCGAGGTAGCCACCGAGATACCGCGCTGGCGTTCGATTTCCATGAAGTCGGACGCGGCGGTCTTGGTGATCTTGTTACTCTTTACTGCACCGGCCGTTTGAATGGCGCCACCAAAAAGCAGGAGCTTTTCCGTGAGCGTGGTCTTACCGGCATCCGGGTGAGAGATGATGGCGAATGTCTTTCTGCGTGCTATTTCGTCTTTGAGAGCCATGGCGCGAAGATAGGGTACTGGGGACTGGGGACAAGGGACAGGGGAGTAGGTGATAGGGGTTAGGGAATGGAGGTATGGGCGTCTGTGGTTAAACTTGCCATCGCATAAAGATTCGAGACTAGCAAATCAATTGAAGATGACCATCCATAGCATTGAAGATTACCACAGCGAGCAAACTGAAGCGGTTCAAGTGAAATTGGAGCAACTTCGAAAAGCCATAAAACAAGCAGCTCCCAAGGCTACTGAAACCATCAGCTATGGTATGCCTGCTTTTAAGCAGAATAAAGTGCTGGTATATTATGCCGCCTATAAAGCTCATATTGGCTTCTACCCTACTCCGAATGCCATCGTTGCCTTCAATGCTGAACTCACCAAGTATAAGACTTCAAAGGGTGCTATTCAATTTCCAATCAACGATCCGCTTCCCTTGGCTTTGATCAAGAAAATGGTGAAGTTTCGTCTTGAAGAAGACATGCAAACGGCTTCACCCAAACCGAAACGCGCTAGCCTAAAACAGCCCAATCTCATCCATGAAGACATTGCGATGTATAATAATCGGCAAGCAGCAAATGACCGCTCCATTTGCTCTTTGCTCGCTTCACAAATTACCAACTTGCTGTCTAATTCAGAAAACAAAGTATGGCATGGGCACCCTGTCTGGTTTCTAGAAGGTAACCCGATTGTGGGATACAGCAAGCAGAAGCCGGGCATTCGCCTCATGTTTTGGAGCGGGGCAGATTTCGATGAGCCGGGATTGAATGTAGTCGGCCAAAAGTTTAAAGACGCCTCGGTGTTCTATAACGATGTTGCAGAAATCAATCTCAAAGACTTGAAACGCTGGCTTCGTAAGTCAAAGGAAATTCAGTGGGATTATAAAAACACCGTCAAGCGAAAGGGGAAGTTGGTTCGTCTCTGATTTAAACACTGCTATCTCTGTGCCTCTGTGGTTGAAATAAAACGAACCGCAGAGGCGCAGAGAATGCAAAGATTATTGAAAGGCAGTTGTGTCTTCAGTTTTCATATTCGTTTTCAGCAATTCCCATGTAGTCGCTGCAATAACCGGCTTCACCTCGAACTGCCTCTTCCCAATTTCCTCCAAGACATACTCCATGCGCTCCTTTGAACTGGGGTGTGTGCTCAGCCATTCGAAGGCCTCTTCGGATTCGCCATCGCCGGTGAGATAAAGGAAATCAGCAAATGGATGCGGATCGATGTGAGAGTTCACCAAATAATCAATCGCCTTCATATCAGCCTCGCGCTCCATATCGCGGTCGAATGCCTTGGAAGAAAGCGCACCAACCACCTCGCCTATTTGCCCGCCATCACCGCCGCCGGTGGTTATGTTCACGAGCACCGACATACCCACTTCGCGAACCAGCTTCTTCATCACATGTCGCAATTCGATGTGCGCCATTTCATGCGCCAACACACCACACAATTGCTCGGGATTCTTACAATCTTCAATGAGTGCTGAATTCACCACCAAATGTCCGCCGGGCATGGCAAAGGCATTTACCACATCGGCTCGAAACACATGCACTTTAACGTGATCACGAGAGATTCCATTCGCATCGCATAGTCGACTCACCAGCGAATCCATAGCCGCAACAGTGAGCGTATCTGTTATCTGATCGCCCTCATCGCCGAGGTGTTCCCAAAACAAGTCGCCAAGCTTCTCTTCCGTGTCGCGGGTGTGTTTCTCCAGGTCGAACATGCCTACCCAATCGATGCTGCGCAGCCAGAAAAACAAGGCGACGAAGCCACCCAATATAACAATGGCCCAAAGCGAGTTTGACTTCATGATTCCTTATTCTTTATGAGTTTATCTGTCACATCGGCGATTATCCACCAACGCACATCCTTGCCCTTTCTTACTTCAATAGCGGTATAGATAGTGGACACAAATTCGAAGAGATTGAATAGCGCAATCGTAATGACATATGCGATGTAATTATTCGATATCTCGGCATCTGTAAACAGGATGCTGATGGTCCACCAAAACGCATAGCTGTTGAGAAAGAAGACTGACAATTGTGACAGTAACGCCTGCGTGCAATGCCAGCGCACGAAGTAGGTCGACTTTCGATTGCCGATAAAAAAGATGAGCGTGGCAATCAGGTTAACGATGGGCAGCGGCATACCCATGAGCAAGGCCAACAGCGACATGAGGTAGCTGTTGGACGCTTTTTCGGCTTCATGGTCGGCAACAAAAACAGGCGTATTCATTTCAATATCCTTTATAATAATTCCAAATCCAGTTGGCTAACACCATTGCTATCAAGGGCAGTGCTATGCCGGCTTTGCTCAATTTTGACTCACCCTTTTGATAAAACCGAAAGAATGAATCTGCCTCAACGATGTAGTCGCGCGCAATCCAAAGCGGTGCTACAATCATAATAATTGCAACCGGCAAACCGAACGGGTTCCATTGAATAGCTTCCCACACTTGGCCTTGCAAAAGCGCATCAACCGCGCGGGTGGTGCCACATGCAGGGCAAGGGAATCCGGTAACTGTTTTCAAAAAGCAAAAGCGCATGCCGGAGTCGGACACATCGCTCAGTTGATGAAATGCGAGCCAGCCATATCCAACCGTGCAAAGCGCAAGCACAAACGCATAAAGCCGATTGCGCGTGATGGTCATCAGTACAAAAACTGCTGAAGCTTCTGCATGTTCTTATCGCGCGTAGCCCCTTGAATCATGAACCAGTCAACGATGGTCCAGATACCAAAACCTCCGCACGTAAGCAACTTGCCGATACCAATGCCCGTGTCACCAATCATGAATCGGTCGATACCGAGACTCCCACCCAAAAGGGAAACGATAAGACTCGTTTGTGGGTCTTTCAATGGAATCGTTTGAATCATGATCCATTTCGAGTCATCGATTGCAACAAGACGATCGCGAATGATGGGAATCTGATGTGGTTCGAAATAACGTGCATTCGACATGATGTACATGTCTACTTTTTGTACTTCCATGAAAAAGGTTTTGTGTTAATATTGAGCTCAATAATAGGTAAAAAGAAATTTCTTGTAAAAGATCATTTCAAAAAACTACCAAACGTCAGTTATCACCATGAGCATTAAGCAAACCCTACTGAAACTGAAACCTTTGCAATACTATTTTAAAGGCAGGCTGGTGTTGAATGACACAACCCACCTGTTGGTTCGGAAGCAGAGCATGGACGAAATAGCCAAGCGCGCGGCTCGCAGCCAGGTGATTAACTACCTCCTATCGCGCGTGGCAGACGACACGACCTACCTCGAAATTGGCGTGCGCGACCCGAGTAAGAACTTCGATAAAATCAAAGCCTCAACGAAATACAGTGTAGACCCCGGAATTGAGTTTGCGCCCAATCCGGTCGACTTCCCTGTGACAAGCGATCGCTTCTTCGAGCAGTTGTCGAAAGGGGAAGTGCTTTCTGCCGATACCCGCTTCGATGTCATCTTTATCGATGGGTTGCACTTGGCCGAACAGGTCGACAAAGACATTCGCAATGCGCTGCAGTTTATCAAAGACGACGGTTTCATTGTGCTGCACGACTGCAATCCGCCCACCGAGTGGCATGCACGCGAGGCGCACAACTACCGCGAGTCGCCGGCAGGCAATTTCTGGAACGGCACCACGTGGAAGGCTTTTGTGAAATGGCGTTCAGAATCGTCAATCTTCTCGTGCTGCATAGACTCCGACTGGGGCGTTGGCGTCATCTCGAAGAGGCACAACATTGGAGCACCCTTACAGAAGCGTAACGAGTTTTTCGAGTTCAGTCATTTCACTCACCATCGCAAAGAGCAACTCAATCTGGTGTCGTTCGAAGATTTCAAGCAACGCGTTGAATCTTCCGCTCGCTAGCCGCTCGCCCCATCACCCTATGAGCCCTAAGAAGTTTCTATTCATCACTCACCTCACGCCGAAGGCCAAACGATCGGCCCTTCGCGAAGGTTTGCTCGAGCTCATGGACGAGTCGCTGAAGGCGCAGACGTATCCCGAATGGAAGGCACTGCGAATTGGTGAAGAAGAGCGCACGGAAGGCCCCATTCAAACGGTCGATGCAGCGAGCGCCGAGAGTTTGCGAGCCGTTTATATCCGTCCCGATGTCAAAGCACTAATTGACTGGGCCGACTATATTGTAAAGCTCGACGACGACGACATTATACTTCCTCACACGCTGGAGATAGCCTCGAAGCTGGAGTTCGACCTCTATGCCGATCGTTTTCACACCTTTCACGACCTTACTACCGGCCGCACCACGCAGCAGCAGCGTCCGTGGATAGCGGCTACGTGCATACACAAGAAAGAGCACGCCATCACGCTCAATCACGGAGAAGGAGTAACCGACAACTTCATCAACTCCCTTTTTTACGGCGAGCACGGCCGCGATTGGATCGCGTATTATTCAAAAAGAAATATAATATTCGCCCAACCCACCACACCCGTGTATGTGCGTGTGCTCTCGCCCTCCAGCAAGAGTTCAGGTGCTATTGCGTTCCCGGCGCATTCACTTGCCGATATTGACCTGCATGCATATGCCGCCTATGTGCGAGACTTTGGCAGTTGGAACCACTACCCT
>CAMAYP010000016.1 GCA_945862415.1 Chryseobacterium gleum
ACCGATCCGCTTGCACCAAAGTTGGCTGCAAACGAAACTGAAACCGTTTGCGTACCCTGACCCGATACGATGGTCGCGTTGGTTGGGGCTGTCCACTGGTAGCTGGTTGCTGCAGTTACAGCAGTGCAGGTAAACGTCTGTGTGCTGCCTGCGCATACGTTCGTGGTAGGACCACTCATCGCTGAAGGTGCTGTAGGAATCGCTGTGTTGGCATACACCGCTCGGCTGAACAATGCACTTGTACCGCATGGACCCACAGCACGCACGCTCAGGTTGTTCGTCGCGTAATTAGAACTGAAGCTCAGCGTAATGCTATTGGTGGTTGAGCTTCCTGTGGCGCCCGTTGGCAACGTCCATTGGTAAGACGTTGCTCCAGTAACTGCTGGTGTCGTAAATACATTGCCCGTTGAGTTGCGACATACGCCGTATGGACCATTGATTGCGGTAGGCGAAGCTGTCGTGCCCGTGCAACATCCTTCATTGACTTGTCCGTTGCAGTTGTCGTCGAATGTGGTGGTGCACAATTCTGTTGCGCTCGGATTTATACCGGCTACAGCATCGTTGCAATCAGAGCTGCTTGCAACATAACCGCTCGGCTGACTGCAAGCAGACAGAGTAAGGTTTGAGGTTCCGAATCCATCTGCATCCGCATCACGATACCAAACCGTTGGTTGGCTTAGTGCAATTGTAAGAGAGTTACTCAACACAGAACCTGAAGCAACTGCATTTGATCGCTGCCATACGCGCACAAAATCAACATCCATTGAAACTGGAAACGTTGTAGTTGCATCCGGATATCCCGGCCAGTTGCCACCTACGGCAACGTTGAGCAACAAGAAGAATGGTTTTGTAAACTCATCGAGGCTGCCGTTGGAAGAAGCAACTGTGTGCTGGTGATACAATGCACCATCCATGAAGAATCGAATCGACAGGCTATCCCACTCCACGGTATAATCGTGAAAGCCGGTCACACCCGTTACTATGCTTCCCGAGTTTGAGTTCAAACCACCGTTGTTCCAATGCGCAGTTCCGTAAATTTTGTTCTCGTTGTTGATGTGCTCCATGATATCAATCTCACCTGATCCCGGCCAAGACACTTGATCGATATTGGCACCGAGCATCCAGAAGGCCGGCCAAATGCCCTGCCCTGTTGGTATCTGCAAGCGGCCTGTAACTCGACCATATTTAAAACTAAATAAGTTCTTGGTAATTAATCGCGCTGATGAATATTGTAGTCCGGGAGGACCATCATTGCGCGCTACAATGTGCAACTGACCATTATTGAACTGAACGTTGTTGGCTGTGCCCGTATAGTTTTGCCACTCGTTGTTGCCCCAACCACTGGCACCAATTTCCGGATACCATTTTGAAGCATCCAATGCAGTTCCATTGAATTCATCGTTCCAAATCAAATTCCAGGGAGTCGTCTGGCAAGCAACGTTAGAAGTCATTGAGCACGTTACAATCTGTCCTTGCTGCAGGGAAGATGTGGTGAAGGTAGAAGCGTTGGTTCCGACGTTTACACCATCTACTTTCCATTGATATGCCGGACCGGTTCCACCGTTCACTGCATTGGCTTGAAACGTCAAGGCCTGACCAGCACAAAAAGGAGAAGCCCCGACCGTGGATATAGTAACAGAAGGGGTAACGGGCACGTTGCGTGAAATCGTGATCGCGTTTGAAATTACGGGCCCGGTGCTGTTGCAACCGGCGCCACCAATCAATGCACACGTTACAACTTGGCCGTTGTTGATTCCATGGGTTGTGAGTGTATTGCCGTTTCCACCAACTGGCACTCCACCCACTCGCCATTGATACGTTGGTGCCGAATTAAGATTAGAGGCGCTGGCTGTGAAAACAAGCTCTGTTGCTTCACAACTCGGATTAGTGCCCGAAGTGAGCGCTATTTGAATTTGTGGAGCAGGATTGTTGCCTGATAACGGACCATCGCATGACCCCCAACAGACAACCGGTTGCGTTTGGTTTTGAGAAACATTTACGAAACGGTTTGTGAAGCCGAAATTGGTAACGGTGCACGAAGAACCCGGCAGCAGGTTTTCAGCTCCTGCCCAATTATCATAAGAGAATTTATACTCGTAATTGCCTGAAAGAAGTGAAAGAGTAGTTGTCCAAATCTGATCGCCATCGGGATCGCTCAATGGATTGCAGTTGCCACACCAACCGTTGAAAGTACCGCTAAGGTAGGGCGTTGCAAAACCGGAAACGGAAGCCATATTGACTTGAAACGTGACGGCGTTGGTTGAGCATGACGAGCAAGAACCCCAGCATGCAACTGGCAGCACAACGTCAGCACTCACATTCAATGTGCGATTCGTAAAGCTCCCTGTAGTTGCCGTGCAAGCAGAACCCACCGGCAAACTCTCCTGCTGTGCCCAATTGTCGGCTGAGAATTTATACTCGAAATAACCCGCAGGTAGTGAAACAGTCGCCTCCCAAATACCATCGGCGTTTGCATCGCTCATGGGGTTGCAGGCACCGCACCAACCGTTAAAAGTTCCATTTACCTCGGGAACCGTGAAACCACTTACCCCTGTCATTTGCAAGCGAAAGGTCACATTATAAGCAAATGAATTCAGTGCAATGCACGAAAGAAAAATCGCAAAAACATATCTGGCTGACATAGAAGAGGCTTTATTGTCAAATATACAATAACAGAGACCTGAACTTGATGCATCATTCATAATTCATTAAATGACAACGCCCGGGATAAGGTACCTCGGGCGTTGCTGTTGTGATTTGTCTGGTTAATCGAAAAAACTCTATCGGTTGGTCACCACTACTTTTTGTTGAACGTATGACGAGCCTGTATTTCCTTGAAGGAAATAGAATCCTGTGCTTAAGCCTGAAACTTCAAAGCTGAAATTATTGGTTTCGTTTAGTTGAATTTCATAAATCAGTTGTCCTGTGCTACTGAGCAATCGATATAATCCTGCCTGCGCAGAACGCACGGTAAATGATCCATCATTCGGGTTTGGATAAACATTCAAATCGGATGTGCGTGCCTCCACCGGCGCGCCTCCCTCCTCTTCCATGCATGTCAGCAGCGTAACCGTTTTGCTGCGAGCAGCAGACTGTCCGCAAGCGTTTACACTTCTCAGCGTAACGTTACCTGCAACGGCACCCCAGTTGCAGGTCATACTGGTGGTGCTTTGTCCAGCCGTAATGGTCGCACCTGTCGGCACTGTCCACAACTGCGTTACACCTGTCACAGTAGGCGTTGTAAAGGTCACTCCCACTTGACTCGGACATACCGAAGCAGCTCCCGTGATACTTGCCGGAGTTGCAGGTAAACGCGTGAGCGATGCACTGCGCGTTGATGTGCCTCCGCATGCGTTTGCGGCTGTCACCGTGAGAGTGCCCGTACTAAACGTGACGGGCACATTCATCACAATTGAGTTGCCGCTATTAGTCACAATCGTACAACCCGCAGGAACCGACCAGGTATAACTAACAGCGCCGGCGACGGCTGCAACCGAATAGGTGAACTGTCCACCGCCGCAAAGGTTGGTCGCTTGACCGGAAATAGCTGCTGGCGCAGACGGGTTTTTGGAAATCGAAAACGTTCGTTGTGCGCTTTGGCCGCAGGTGCTTACCGCGCGTACTGTAATTTGTCCACTCGTGAATGAAGCTCCAATAGTCAATGAAATAGAATTTGAACCTTGTCCGGAGGATATAGTCGTATTAGCCGGAGCAGTCCATAAATAGCTGGTGGCTCCAGGCACTGCAGCAATTGCATAGGTCAAAACCGCACCCGGACAAACGTTAATAGAGGTACCGGATATGGCTGAGGGTGTTCCCGGCACATTGTAAATAGTAACGCTTCTAGCAGTGCTTTGACCAAAACAATTCACAGAACGAACGCTCACAGATCCGCTTGCGCCGAAGTTCGCTGCAAACGAGATCGTCACTGTTTGAGTTCCTTGTCCCGATACAATCGTTGCGTTCGTTGGCGCTGTCCATGTATAACTCGCAGCCGCGGATACAGCAGTGCAGGTGTACGTTTGAGTGCTGCCTGCACAAACATTCGTTGTGGGGCCGGTTATGGATGTTGGCGCAGCAGGCACAGCGGTAAAGGCAACTACCGAACGAGTGAACGCAGTGCTAGTGCCGCATGGACCAACTGCCCGCACACTCAAGTTACCCGTGTTGAAGGTTGAACTAAAGTTCAACGTAATGCTATTGGTAGTTGAGCTACCTGTAGCGCCTGTCGGCAATGTCCATTGGTAGGAAGTCGCGCCTGCAACTGCGGGTGAGGTAAACACATTGCCCGTTGAGTTGCGACATACGCCGAATGCGCCGTCGATTGCCGTTGGCGCCGACTGAGTTTGGTTGTTATTGCCAACTGCAGCGGATGCTGTTCCTTGACAACCGTTTGACGCCGTTATTGTGACGCTATAGGTGCCTATGCCCACATTACTCAGGTCTTCAGAAGTGATGCCATTGTTCCACAAATAAGTGTAAGGTGCAACACCCGAAGTGACGGTCAAATTTATACTACCATTGGCAACACCTGTGCATGACACGTTTGTTGCTGTTGCAGTAGCAGTCACTGAGCAACATCCTTCATCGATTGCACCTGAGCAGTTTTCGTCTACCGTGTTTCCACATACCTCCGATGCCGCAGGATTAACCGAGGCGCTGCCATCGTTACAATCGGTGCTGTTACTCACATAGCCCGTAGGCTGCGTGCAAGCAACTATAGTTGATGTAGCATTACCGTAGCCATCGCCATCGGTGTCGGCGTAGAATGTGCTACCTACTCCTTCGTTGATTTGTCCGTCGCAGTCGTCATCCGCTGTATTGCAGATTTCAGTGGCTGCCGGATTGATGGCGTTGTTGTTGTCGTTACAGTCGGTGCCGTTGCTTACAAAGCCCGCAGGTTGTGTGCAAGCAACTGTTGTTGATGCCGCATTTCCATAACCATCACCGTCGTTATCTGCATAGAAAGTAGAACCAACGCCTTCGTTGATTTGTCCGTCGCAGTCGTCATCCGCAGTATTGCAGATTTCAGTGGCTGCAGGATTGATGGCGTTGTTGCTATCGTTGCAGTCGGTGCTGTTGCTTACGAAGCCCGCAGGTTGTGTGCAAGCAACTGTTGTAGATGCAGCATTACCATAACCATCGCCGTCGGTGTCTGCGTAATAGGTAGTTGAAGACGAAACTGAAATTGTGATGGCGTTTGAAGTTGCTGAACCACCTGCGCTGCTTACACCAAATCTCATATTCGGACGGTTGGAAGACGTCGTTCCGGTTGCCTGCGTGCAAGCTGCTGCACCTGTGGCTCCATCAGCTTGGTAAAATGTCACAGCCACAAATCCCGGATTGGTGAAGCGAGTCTGGTATGCCTGGTTACCAATAACCTGATTGGAGAAGCATGATTCTACCAAGACATTGCTAGTGCCATTCCAAGTGAATGGTGTGGTTAAGGTGTGCGTATTAATGCTATTAAGAGTTGGTGTGTAATTCACCGGTCCAAAAACGGTGGTTGCGCCCGTTTGGAAGGTCGTTGTTGAAGTCGTTGCCGAAACGTTGCCCATCTTAATAGTGAAACCATTCAATGTTAGAGGGTCGCCAGTTGCCGTTCCAACATCGAAACCAAGCGAAGCGATAGAGCTTCCGGCAGAAAGGCCCAGCGCTGTGAGTTCGGTCGCACGGATAATGTATTGCTGACGACCGTTACCATAATACGTGGCATACGCCGCACCTGCACCGCTTGTGAGGGAGTTGAAAGTGGTACCTGTGCCCAAATTGTAGAAAGAAGGACAGCTTCCGGCAGTTGTTACCTGACACGTTACAACCTGGCCGTTGGTTAGCGAACTGCTGCTGTAAGTATTGCTGTTGCCACCCACATTTACTCCGTTCACTTTCCATTGGTAACTAGGTGAAGATCCCCCTCCAACAGTAGCAGTAAAGGTTACCGGAGTGCCTGCACAAATGCTTCCCGACACACTCGAATTAATGCTAACTGTGGGTGTAGAGGAGGTGGTAATTGCAATTGTAATCGTGTTTGAAGTTGCGGTAGTTGCAGTAGGACATTGTGCATTGGAAGTCATTATACAACGCACTACAGCACCATTGGCTAAGGTCGAAGAAGTATAAACGTTGCTATTGGTTCCCACGTTCGCACCGTTAACCTGCCACTGATAGGATGGCGTTGTTCCTCCGTTGGCAGGTGTTGCTGTAAATGTGACAGCCACACCAGGGCAAGTCGGATTCGTACCGGCTGTTTGTGCAATCGAAACTGCAGGAGTTACAGCAGGTGCAACGGAAATAGTGATTGAATTGGATGTAGCAGGATTAGCTGTTACACCGGCCAAGTTTGAGGTCATAACACATGAAACCACTTGACCTACAGTAAGCGATGAGGTGGTATACGTAGAACTGTTTGTACCCACATTTACACCATCTACCTTCCACTGAAAGGCAGGAGCAGTTCCCCCGTTGTATGTAGTTGCCGTAAACGTCATGTTAGAACCTGCGCAGGTCGGATTTGACCCCGAAGTCACGTTAATGGTAACTTGAGCATCAGTAGTGCAACCATTAATGGTATAAGAAAAAATTCGTGTGCGTGCAGCGCTTCCGCCACTTGTGCCTCCCATGTATTCGCTGGTGCTCCAAAAAGTAAACCCATCGGGATCCAGACAAGTGTGAGCATAGTCACCGTTTCGGTTTGTGCCTGTTTGGAAGCCTGTTCCTGCGACCACCATTACCTCTGAAACGGGCAAAGTTCCCAATGGATCGCACTCACGACGACCGGTATAATACAAGCCAGGAAAAATGGACGTAGCATCCGACTTTAGATAACTCAAACCAATCGAGCCATTGTTGTCCATGCAAATCGCTCCCATCCATCGTGTTGCAGCGTCGGGAGTGTAGATACCCTCCTGGTACATACTCCAAGCGCCTGTAGTTTTATTCTGACGCAGTTCACACCACTTAATACTACGCTGTGAAGCGCTAATATTCACAGCCCAGTTCAAGACAACCGAATTGTGTGTTGGCCATGTTTTCCATTGTGCGCGGTACATGATAACTCCGCCAATACCATCCAGTTTTTGCGTAGTTCCCGGTTGTGGGCAATCGTTCCAGGCCGCATTGTAAGATGCATCGAACGCTGCTGCGGCTACGTCAGGAGTTGCGGTAATCGTTGCCGTCGGGGTCGTCGGTGTCCAGTTTACCGTCATGTTGTAAATCTTCACCGCATCGATGTTCGTGCCTCCCCAAGCATTATCACTGTAAGAGAAAATCGGACAAGGCGTTCCGGTAGGTGGCAATACTCCATCGGCCGCGCAACCCGGCACCGGGCAGAAGAACCCTCCGCCGGTTGGAGGAGTGAAGTTGACAATAACAGAACGCGCACCGGCAGTTCCAGCTAACATGGCTGTGCGTTCAAACACGAAAACCTTCTGCTGCGACTGATTTGACGTCATGTAATATCCGTCATGCCATACACCGAACTTCAGATAATCGGGAAATTGAGGCGATGTGTAGGTATAGGTGTAGTATGAACCTGTTGGATCCGGAGAAGTAGAAATGGCGATGTAGATGTTATTGTTTCCTGAACCGAACTGAGCCAGAAACCAACGATCTGCAGCCTTGTCGTACATCACAATGGGGTCACCGGCATTCGCCGTGGCAGGCGACCAAAGGTTGCCCAACGTGGCAGTTAAAGACACAACGCCTGTTGACTTGTTATAAACCTTGAAAGTGGTTGAGTTAATCATTTGCACGTAATGATTGGGACCGACCGCGCCGCTAGGGTCGTAGGGGCGGAAACCACTTGCTGTTTGACCGAGGAAGTTTGCTCGCGTTTGAGCACCTTTGATAACCCCCATGCGTGTTTGCACGGACGCAGGATCGTTGCCATACGCAGGCCCATCTTTCTCTGCACTAAACTCGAAAAACTGAGGCTTGCGAATTTTTCGGTCACCGGAAGTTTTAGGCTTAATAATCAGTTCTTCGCGAACCGGATTTTCAGCGAATATTTCACTGAGAGGACGTGTCACGCCAAATTGAGAAGCAACCACATAAGTTGACTCTGTAAATTCTTCTTGCTTCTGAGCCCAGAAGCTGATATTACTTACTAAAAGTAAAAAACACAGAAAGTACATCTTTCTCATAAAGACACTTAGTTAATGAAAATAAAATTTGTTGGTTTCGGTAAAGCTAAAATCAAAGATACTGGATTTTATTGATAAGCATTAACTTTTCTTTCACTGAACTGAATCAATAGTAGGTTTGTAGCATGAAAAAAACATTCTGTAGCTTTCTGTTTTTCGTTGCATGCTTGGTCCCTTTTGCGCAACAGAAATTCACGAATGACCCTGTAAAGAGAATTGACGTCATAGCGGAAACCTCATTGGAGCAATTCAATGTTCCCGGTATGGCCATCGCAATCATCAAGGACAATGCGGTTCTATTGTCCAAAGGATATGGCGTTCAAAGCACGGCGACAAATGCCCCCGTTACAGACAGCACCTTGTTTGCAATAGCTAGCAACAGCAAAGCCTTCACCTCGGCAGCCTTGGCGATATTGGTCGACAGAGGGCAGATTACCTGGGACGATAAAGTGCGCAAACACCTCCCCTACTTCACACTCTATTCGCCCTACGTAAGCGAAGAGTTCACGGTTCGCGATCTGCTCTGCCACCGCAGCGGTTTGGATACCTTCAGCGGAGATTTGATTTGGTATGGCACAACACACTCCCGCGAAGAAATTGTAAAACGCGCCCGCTTTCTATCCCCTAGCTTCGGATTTCGAGAGCAATACGGCTATTCCAACATCCTATATTTAGCAGCAGGCCTTGTCGTGGAGCGAGTTTCAGGCATGACTTGGGACAAGTTCATTGCGGAAAATTTCTTTAAACCCCTGGGCATGAACATGTCAAATACTACCACAAGCGACTACAGCTATGACCAAGGAAAAATTCTATCGTCGAAGTCGAAAAATATCGCGGCTCCTCACAATGAAGTGGAAGGCCGAAACATACCAATCGACTATGTAAATTGGGACAACATCGGACCAGCAGGAAGTATTAACTCATCGGTGGCAGAGCTGACAAACTGGATGCGCCTGCAGTTGGGCAAAGGAACTCTCAATGGCAGGCAATACTGGAAAGAAGCCCGTAGTTGGGAAATGTGGGAAAACCATATGTCGAAACCCGTCAGCAACTGGCAGCGAGAGCACATGCCATCGCGCCATTTCAACGGCTATGGCTTGGGTTGGGAACTGATGGAATACCGAGGCTACAAGGTGGTAAGTCACGGCGGAGGTTATGACGGTATGATTTCAAAAACAGTGTTGGTACCGGAGATGAACTTGGGGTTCGTCATTCTAACCAACAACATCAATTCGCTTCCGAGTTGCCTCACCTATGAGATACTGGATGCTTTTCTCATGGAATATGATAAGAAAGGAAAACCAAAAGGCACCAAAGAAGATTGGATAGCCACGTTCGAAACGTTTAAGAGAGAAGGCGAAGCAGCAACTAAAAAGTCACTCGAGGACGATGCTGCAGCTCGCACAAAAGGCACACGCATGTCGCTCGCCCTGGCTTATTATTGTGGCATATACACCAGCGAAATGTATGGCGACGTGCTTGTAACCATCGACCCGAATCCTTTAACGCCTTATGGAGGATTGAAGATTGACTTTGCTACAACTGCCCTCTTCAAAGGTCAGCTCACCCATTGGCACTACGACACGTTTGAATTGAGTTGGAGCACCCAAATGATGTTGCCAAAAGGAAAGGCCACTTTTGTGCTGAATGCCGACGGAAAACCGGTTGAACTAAAAGTAGTGGTGGATAATCCCGATTTCGATTTCACGGAGTTGATACTGCTGCGAAAGCAAGACGATTAAGGTCGTTCAGCCGGTCCTGTGCAGGCAGAAATAGCGCAACATGGATAGTATTTAACGAAACATTTGCAATTCTACAAAGGCGAACTATATTTGCGGCCCGTTTGAACGGATTCCAATCCAATCAGACATAGTTGTCACCGTAGCTCAATTGGATAGAGCACTTGACTACGGATCAAGAGGTTTGGGGTTCGACTCCCTACGGTGACACATAAAACTCCCAAATTCGGGAGTTTTTTTTTGCGCCTAACCGATGTGTTAACATAAAATGTAAATCACCAAATAGCTCCCCGCTTACGAATTGTAATCACCTCATGATTTCAAGATTATTATTTGCAGCAATGGTTGTGCTTTTCTTCTTTGGCTTCGGGCGCTTTATATAGATGAAAGCGTCAAATCAATCCAATCCCTTCAAACCCTCGCACGCTAATGTTATCACTGCATGACTTATTTCAATCTTCGAGGTGGTGTTTAACGATATTCGTTTAGGTTTGTAGCGTTCCGCAAAAAAAGGACACTTTAAGCGGTACGCCACTAAACAACAATCTCTGATACCCCTACTACTTTGGTAAAAAGCTACATCACCGTTGATATTCCCTTTGATCATTTCATAAAAATATCAGAGATAAAGCAAATCCAAGACTTATCAATCTATTGGAGCTTGGACGGCGTATTTCATGAAACCCATTCGGATTCCATCGTTCAAAAGGAAGATGTGCTCCGTTTCTTGGATGAAAACAGATGCGAAATCATAAGCGTACGATTTATCTGCAACGGCATGTTCGAGATAGAATCGAATGGAAAAAGTGAAACTGTTATCAGTATCCACGAGCCGTCCATTATGGATGTTGCGGAGCGCAATACGGACGCAATCGAACGCGATGATTTAAGGACAAACCTGAACGAAACAGAGCGTTGGAGAAATGAGCACGTGCTGTATACACGAAAAGTAGAATAGTCTTTTCTTTTTTTGGGTAGGAATCGCGCCGACAATCCTTCATCTTTGAATAGCTCATCAACGACAACTATTCGAATACCATGTACAACTACTATTTAATTCCCGGCATGGGCGCCGACAAGCGGTTGTTTCAACATTTCCACTTACCCAATGGCAACGTGCATCACCTAGATTGGATACCTCACGGAGCAAGCCGAAACCTATCGGAGTATGCATCATTAATGGCAGAGCGCATCACCACGGATAAGAACATACTTGTTGGATCGTCTATGGGAGGGATGGTTACCGTAGAAATTGCAAAGCAAATAAACCCGCTTGGAGCGGTGCTGGTGTCTGCACCAACCGGGCGTCATGAATTTCCGCAAAGTCTAAAAACACTGAGCTCACTGAAGTTGCATCGCGCATTGAATGCCAAACAAGTGATGCGCATATCGAAGTTGTGCGATTTATTCATGGGATTCAAAACAGAAGAACAACGCGCCATGTTCTATGACATGCTCAGCGGAAATGGCCATGAATTTCTTCATTTCTCCGTTTCAGCTGTTCTGGAATGGCAAAACACCACTCCACCTCCGGTTCCTTTCATCCAAATATTAGGCTCGCAAGACAAGCTTTTCAAGCAAGAGAAAATAGAGAATGCAATCATGTTAGAAGGCAGCGGTCACTTCACTGCCTTTGAAAAGGGAAAAGAAGTTTCGAAGATTATTACGGACTGGGCTGCAACATTGGCCTGAGATTGCACAAAGACGCGCTGTGCTTAGCCGGTATTTCTGCCATCGTCAATAGCCGCCACCTACAGCCACATAACCGCGATCGCGGTTGTATTCATCGGCAGCGAGCCAAAGTGCATCATTCTTGGGCGACTCCAGTAGCAGGCTGCTCCCTGAAAGTAAAACACCCAACAACATCATTGGATTGAATTGAATGGGTTGACCGGCTTGCACTGCCAGCGATGAGGCCAACACACCTGCCCCACCTCCTATTAATCCGAATTGGAGGATGCGAAATTTTCGATAGTCCTTCAAGTGTGCGGTTGCTCCAAGATTGTCAGCCAAATCGACCTTCATATTACCATATCCCACCTTACGCAACGGTTCATCGGCAACATTATAGAACTGAAAAGTCGTTCCATCAGAAAGTCCTTCACCATTGACACCGGGCCTAAGCTGCGGCCCGCCATATACCTCCATGTCGATGCGTTGATACAAATTGGTCCTTCCTCGGTCAATGCACATGGCAAAGGAAGGAGCATCGAATCCTTCTATTCGTCCGAGATTAGCAAAGTACCCATGGTTATTCTTAAAAAACTCGACTTCCTTGCTCGGGTACATCACACCATCGAGTTGAAATACGGGTTCCGTATTCGACGGTGAAAGAAAAATCAATTCCTTCCCCTCAATGGTTTCGCCGCTCATGAGTTGAATGTGCGAGCGTGGATTGGACTTCTGAGCGTTCAATTGAATGCCCAGCAAAAGCAACAGAATAATAGTATAGATGCGCATGGTGCCGATTGTTTTGACATCTTCTACGCGCGCTTGCTCAGAAAGTTTCCTTATAAGATTCAAGCGTTTTTATCACCCAAATTTGACAGAGCAGCGTCCAACGTTGGGTATTCAAACTGAAACTCCAGCGCCTGCGTGCGGGCTGAAACCACATACATTCCACGCAAAACAAGTTCACTATCCACGCCCAGCAACGCAGTTCCCATTTTTATCAACCACGCCGGTGCGCCAATACCTAAACCCACTTTCAAACTCGATCTAAATTGCTGCATGAAGATTTTGTTTGTCAAAGGCTGAGGTGCCGCAGCATTTACTTCAGCCGGCGGATTTTTGTGATTTACAAGGGTGTATACAAGACGCGATAAATCGGTTATATGAATCCAGCTCATCATTTGACTTCCATCGCCTTGAGGTCCGCCTTGCAGCATGCGGGTAAGCATTCTAAAAGTAGGATAAACGCCCCCGCTATTTCCCAACACCAGCGAAATACGAAGCGCTACCTTACGGGTATGGGGCGTTTGGCATTCGTTCAATGCGTGCTCCCATAAACGCGCCACTTGCGCCATGGTGCCTGTGCCATCAACCGGAGAATCTTCTGTATTGGCGTTTTTAACATCGTCGCGGTAGATCGATGCGCCGCTTGCATTGATCCAAATTGGCGGAGGATTTTTACACAACGCGATAGCATCGCCCAAGGCACTTGTTGTGTGCACCCTTGACGTGATGAGTTCTTGCACGTTTTTATGAGTAAACCGACAGTTCACTGATTTCCCCGAAAGGTTTACCAAGGCATCTGCATTTTCCAGCACACGAATAATCGAAGACTGATCGCTCCAGGTGGCATCCGCGTTGGCACGTCCGATTGAGCATACCCGCCATCCCTTCAAGTTGAAAAATGCATTCAAATTTTCACCAACAAATCCTGATGCACCAGCGATAACTATTGTTTTCATGATTCGTAAACAACCAAAAGCATTCAGCGGTTCAGCACTAGACATTCTCAATAATATGAATTCAACCCAACCGATAAAAGGAGCCATAGCCAAACAAAAAGGGGAAGCCCATGAGCCTCCCCTTTCTTGTCTTTATTCTGTATTACAACCTAAAGCCATACATAGCCTCCATACCATTGGCATAATAGCCGCGTATTTCAACATAGGAACCTGCCTTGGTTTGGAGTACCGATTCCAAATCCTGCGGGGAGTTGATGGCTTGACCATCGATGCGCGTAATAATAAAACCCTTTTGCAAACCAATAGATTTGAATTTACCGGGTTGCAATTCGACCACCTTGGCGCCGCCCGTAAGGCGCAACTTGGCCTTGTCTTCAACCGATAATGCGCCGAAGGTTGCACCCAAACTTTGCACGGTGGGTTCGTTCTCTTGTGCAGTGAAGTCTTCCAACTCCGCGCGGCCACTGCGATTGCGCAGCGTGACATCCACGATTTGTTGTTTACCCCCGCGCCAAACAGTAACCTTCACTTTATCGCCCGGACGATAGCGACTAACCTGCTCCTGCAATTGCGGAACATTATTAACGGGGCGCTCATCGATTTTCTGAATAACATCACCCGATTCGATACCACTCTCTGCAGCGGCACCACCCTCGGAAAGGGAACTCACAAAGACACCCGCCACTTCCTTCAAGCCCTTTTCCTTGGCCACATCCTGTGTCACTTCTTCTATACGCACTCCAATGAAAGCACGCTGCACGTGACCAAACTCGATAATATCTCGTGAAACCTTCTTCGCAATAGATGAAGGAACCGCAAAAGAATAACCTGCAAAAGCACCTGTGCGCGATTGAATCGCTGTGTTGATTCCGACTAGTTCACCCTTTGTGTTTACCAATGCACCACCGCTATTACCTGGGTTCACAGCAGCGTCGGTTTGCAGAAAAGACTCCACCGGAAAAACCTCGTCGCCGTTGTTACTTTCGCGTGATAGCAAGTTGATGTTGCGTGCCTTGGCACTAACAATACCTGCAGTAACCGTGCTTGTAAGATCAAAAGGATTTCCTACAGCAATGACCCATTGTCCAATGCGCACATCATCGCTGTTGCCCCATACGATGGCCGGTAAGCCTTCCTCTTCAATTTTGATTACCGCGATATCAGTACTAGGATCGCGCCCCACCACCGTAGCTTCATAGTCTTTGTTATTGTTGAGTGTTACATGCAACTTCTCAGCACCTTCCACAACGTGGTTGTTGGTGATGATATAGCCATCGGCTGAAATTATAACTCCTGAGCCCGAGCCCTCCTGCACATGCGGTTGCTGTTGGTAGCCAAAAAAATCTGACCACGGATTGAACACCGGCTGCATGGTCGTTTGTGTTTTTACGTGCACAACGCTGTTTACTGTGCGTTCGGCAGCCATGCTAAAATCGGCGGCTCCTTCCCCACCCATCGAAGCAAACTGTACCTGACCGGCAGCAGCAGCCTCATTAAACTGTGGGGATTGTTTCGATTCAAAAAAAACTCGATACGTTCCCAGTGCCAACAAACCACCAGAGAATGCCATGGCCAACATCATTAAGTTCCTTTTCATAGATTCTTGCGTAAAAAGTTGAATTAAAATTTCGGATTCAAATGTATAAACGCGTTCACTCCTGCAGATTGCATCGCTGCTGTAAAATTGTGTTAACCAACCGGCCCATAAAAATCAAAGCGCCCTTGGAGAACATGGCTGCGAATTGTCAGTATGCGAAATGTGAACTCAATTACATTCGCACTGTTATTAACCTGTATGAAAATCGCCTACTTCTTACTCCCAATAATTCTCTTGATTTCCCTCGTTGGTTGTGAAAAGGAAATAATCGTTGATTTACCAAAAGCGGAGAGCAAAATTGTGGTGGAAGGAACCATTCTGCCGGGAGAGTTTCCTTTGTTACTCCTCACCTGGACGCAGGGGTATTTCGAACCAACGGACATCACTTCTTTACAGAACATTTTCGTGCACGATGCCGACGTGACGATTTATGCCAACAATACGGCTTATCCCCTCTTAGAGCTTTGCTCATCCGATTTGAGTGCGGAAGAGTTGGAGCTTGCCAGTACAGCATTGGGAGTCAGCATAGAATCACTTCAATCGTTGGATGTTTGCCTCTACACGTCGTTTGCCTTGACAGGCGCGGCCAACACCGAATATCGAATAGACATACACAAAGACATCCACCACATTACAGGAGCAACCAAAATACCGGCCTTGGTTGAACTTGACACCTTGTATTTCGACATTATCAACCCTGCTGTGCAGGACACACTTGGAATTCTTTATGGTCAACTCACCGACCCCGATACCATGGGCAATGCTTATCGATGGTTTGCAAAACGTATTAACCATTATCCTTCGACCGTTCCCGATGCGGCGTTAAGAGGCCAGCAGAAAGACCGATCGTTCATTGCCCCCTTTGGTTCGGTTTACGATGATTCTTTTTTCAATGGACTCAGTTTTGAGTTTGCGTACCCGCGAGGCATCGAATCAAACTCTCAAAAGTTCGATGACGAAAACGACGAGCGCGGTTACTTTAAAGTGGGTGACACAGTGGTCATACGAGGCTGCACCATCGACAGGGCAGCGTTTAAGTTTGTTCGAAGTCTGGAAGCTCAAATTGCAAACCAAGGCAGCCCGTTCGCCACTCCGTTCAATTTAGAGAGTAATCTGGAAGGGGGCATTGGGGCATTCATCGGATACGGTGCAGTATACGATACTATCGTATGTAGCTATTAGCCAATAGGCATCCCGTAATCAAGAATCCGTAATCCATATTCAACAATCAGGCATCCCCCTCCTCCACTCTATCCTTACCCAACTATCTGTTTCTTGATAAACATGTGCGCCCATATACTGCGCGACAAGCGGAATAAGTAAGGAAAGAAAACCAACGTGGCCACCATTCCTGTTACCAAGAATGTAACCGGATGAGTTAGAAATCCAAATTCAATCCACCCGATTGCGTCAAGCACCTTTAATGCAATCAACACTGAAACCCAGAGCGCCACAGTTAGACCCCAGCTCACATAAGCAGCACCGAAATAAAAGCCGGTTTCAGGAACCAAATTCGCATGGCAAAGAGGGCATTCTTTGTGCATAGAACCTATGTCGACGAATGTATAAACGTTTGGATTTGTATAGATTGAACACTGTCTACATACGGGGCAGTCATGCGATAGCATGGATACCAATCGACTCTTTTCCTTTTGCATACACCAAAATTACACTCACCCTCGATGGAACTAAGTAACTTTTGTGACCAAATCGTGAAAATCTTATGAACCCATTTGCACCAACCAAGCTTTCTATATGCGAAATTCGCCGACCGAAAGTAAACCAACCTTAAAACAAATTTGTGGATAGCATTCTGCGTTTTTTCATATTCATTTTACTTCTGTGTTTAATGCCGTTTTCAGCCATGCAAGCTCAGTGCATTGTTATCAATGAAATACTGGTAAATGCGACCGGCAACGACGGCACGCCTCCCAATACGAGCGAATGGATTGAGTTGATGAACACGTGTGCTGCACCCGCAGACATCAGCTGTATGATTGTGGGTGACGGCGATTTTACGCTCACCATTCCCAGTGGCACAACACTTCAACCCGGCGCTGTTTTCACCATAAGCAGTGGGATGAACGGACTTATCCCCGACCTGAATTGGAATACCTGTAATTGCAGTTCGAATTTAGTTCAGACAGGAAGTCTGACCGATGCGTCGGAACAGCTTTTTGTTCTCGACAACACAGGCAATCTCGTGTCGGGTGTTTTTTGGGGAACGGGCAGCTTTCCAGCACTTGTTTCATCAGTTACTGCCAATGGTTGCAATGCACTAACCGGAATCACCCTGATTGACAACACCAGCTTTGATTTGATTTCGGTCAATGAAGGCACAACCAACGAGCAAGATTGCAGTGGCACCATGATAACATCGGGAAGCCCCAGTTTTGGAAACACCAACAGCGACCAGTTGCCGATTGCTTCAATCGATGCTACCAGTAACATTGTGTGCCAGGGCGGCACCTTGAACTTCAGCGGTGCAGCCAGCTCGGCATTTGCGTACAATTGGACCTTCACGAACGCAACACCTGCAGTATCCACCGACCAAAATCCGATTGGTATTACGTTCAGCAGTTTCGGCAGCCAGACTGTGACGCTTACAGTAGAAAACTCCTGCGGAGAGACCGATACAGAGACCCTTACCATTCAGGTCGACGAGCCCATCTTGCCAATCATCAGCGCTTCAGGTGCTACCACACTCTGCGCCGATGAAACCCTGACTCTTAGCACCAACGCCGGCGGCATTTTGCAATGGCAACTGGATAATGCTGATTTAACAGGGGAAACAAGCATCACGCTAACGGCGATTTCGAGTGGCAGCTATACCGTGATTGCAAACAATGGGGTTTGTACCAACGAATCGCTTGCTGTTGATGTAACAATCAATGCATTGCCCATTGCGTCCATTCTTACCACCGACCTCGAGGTTTGTGAAAACGAGGGCCTCATGCTCGAAGGCACGCCAGGCATTTCCGCATATAGCTGGAGTGAAAACGGAGTGACTCTTTCAACACTGATAAACTACAATGTGATTACCAGCAACCCTGGCAACTTCACCTATGAGCTCACAGTTACAGAGAACGGCTGCGAAAGCGAACCATTGCCCGTTGACGTTACGATACATGCGTTTCCCGATGTACAGATAACCCCTGCCGGGCCAATTGATTTGTGTCCCGGTGAAGACATTGTGCTCAACTCTGTCAATGAGCATCAAACCTATCAATGGTATGAGAATGGCAACTCAACGGGAACAAGCGCAACGCTCAACATAGCATACGAGCAAGCTTCGGATGTTGTGCTCGAAGCCACCGACAATGGTTGCACAAGTACAAGCGATGCCGTGCTCATTACCTCTCATCCCGTGGCAACATTTGCAACTTGGTCGCCGCCGACCTATGCTGAAAACAACGTACTTGCTACATGTCTTACGGAGCACCCGTTGTTGGGTGTATCAAATGGACCGGTAATTCAGTGGTTCCATGACGGCGTTGCTGTTGCTGGCGGCAACGGCTTAATCTTCGATGCAACTGCGGATGGTGATTACTACTTCACAGCCTCTATAAGCGGTGAATGTCCTATTTATAGCGACACTATTGAAGTGGACCTGGGCATTGATATGACCATTGAGACGACTGCGTCGAAAGACACTGCCTGCGAGGGCGACATCGTTAACATCATACCCAGTGGCAACTTCGTGAGTTACAGCTGGCCGGGAGGTATTGTTGCCGATACCTTACAGGTAACCAATAGCGGCATCTATGTAGTATCCGCGCATTTGGTGAGTTGCGACACCACCGACACCGTGACCGTTTTTTTCAGTCCATACCCGGAAGTATTTGCCGGTGAAGACTTCTACAGCGATTGTGAAGACAATACGATGCTTTATGGCCAAAGTACCGGTGATGACACTTACTGGGAGGTTGACGGAATTTTCGCAGCCTCAGGCGATACGATTGCCATCCTTACACCAACACGCACATCCACTCTCACCATGATCAGCAGCCTCAACGGATGTGAAGTGCGAGACACTGTAACCATGAATATTGACTGTATTTATATCTATGCTCCAACCGCAATAACACCGGACGGTGATGGTCTGAACGACGTCTTTCGGGTTTATGCCAACGGACTTTCAACTTACACGCTGCGCATTTTCAATCGCTTTGGTCAAGTAGTTTGGGAAACCAACGACCCCGAAGATGTGTGGACCGGTGGTGCACCCCAATATTATTTACCAAACGGTGTTTATACATGGCAAATCGAGGCACTCGATTACAATCAGCAAGAAGCGCTGAGTAAGTCACGTAGCAGAGGGAGTATATTGGTGGTGAGATAGCAGGGGCGAAGGGCGAAGGGCGAAGGGCGAGTGGCGAGTGACTAGGGGTGAAACATACCGGACTGTTCTAGAAAATACAAATTACAAAGTACGAAGTACCGGAAAGCGGTTGTTTTGTCTGCCATGTGTTGTGCGATGTGGGTGGTTCCCTATAATCCTGTAATACTGTTCTAGCCAAAATTCTGCATTTCCACTAAGCGCTTATACACTCCGTCATGAGCCATGAGCTCTTCGTGGGTGCCTTGTTCAGCAATGGTTCCGGCCTGAATGACAATAATCTTATCGGCCTTTTTGATGGTGCTGAGGCGGTGGGCAATAACAAGCGATGTACGATTTTCCATGAGCTTATTGATTGCTTCCTGCACCAATTGCTCGCTCTGGGTATCGAGGGCCGATGTGGCTTCATCTAAGATAAGGATCGGCGGATTCTTATAGAGGGCACGAGCAATGGCTAAGCGTTGCTTTTGGCCGCCACTGAGCTTGTTGCCGCCATCACCAACGTTGTATTCGTATTGCTCCGGAAGCGGGTTGATGAACTCCTCGGCATTTGCCATTCGTGCACTTTGCTCTATGCGCTGAATATCCAGGTGGGCAACATCACCCAATGCAATGTTGTTTTTGATTGAATCGTTGAAAAGAATGGACTCCTGTGATACAAAGCCCATCATACTCCTCACATCGGCCACTCTGCAGTCGCGTAAGGAAATACCGTCGATGAGCACCTCACCAGCCAGTGGGTCATAGAAGCGAGCCAGCAACGAAGCAAGCGTGCTCTTGCCGCTGCCACTCGGGCCTACGAGCGCAACTGTCTGTCCCTTTTCAATCGTAAACGAAAGGTCGTGTATTACAGGATCACCGTAGTAGCCAAATCGTATGTTACGAAACTCGATTTTGTCATTGAATCCACTGAGCGCGCGCGGCGAAACCGGATCGCTTACAGTGAGCGGTGCGTCCATTATTTCATTGATTCGTTCCAGGGATGCAGCGCCCTTGCTTATTTTAAAAATCGCATCACTAAAGGCACGCGCGGGTTGAATGATCTGGGAGAACACCACCAAATAACCTATGAGCAACTCTCCCCCCATTTCTCCGCTTATTACGATGCGGCCGCCAACAAACAATAAGATCGAAATAACAATCAACGAGATAAACTCACTCATTGGAGAACTCAAGTATTCACGTCGGTACAAGCGGTGCATCAATCGGAAATACTGATCGTTCATGCCATCGAAGCGTTGCTGAAACTGCTTCTCAGCATTAAACACTTTGATAATGCGATTGCCCGTAAGCGTCTCTTCGATGATTGCAATCAAATCGCCCAAGCTGCCTTTGCCCCTTTTTGCCGCATTCTTCAAACTCTTAGCAATACGCGAAATAAGAAAGCCGCTGATGGGTAAAAAAAGCAGCGCAAAGAGAGTAAGCTTCCAGCTGATAACAAGAAGCGTTGCAAGCGAAATGACTATCATGACTGGCGACTTCAGCAAGGCTTCTAATGTGCCAATGACACTGAATTCGATTTCCATCAAATCGTTGGTCATGCGTGAAATGATATCGCCCTTGCGCTCATTGGTGAAATACGCAACGGGTAAATCAAGAATCTTTTTGTAGAGTTTCTCACGCAAGTCGCGAGAGACCGATGTTCTGATTTTTGCGATGCTCAAGAGTGACAGATAGTTCACCAGGTTCTTCAACAAAGCCAGTACAACGATGAAAGCGCACATGAGCGCCAGTGCCGTGCCCTGTCCGTTGGCGGCAATGAACGCATCGAGCGATGAGCTCGCCCATTGCCACAATGCATTGCTTTGGGCAGACGCGGAAGGCGCCCCGCTATTGACGCGAAACAGGATGTAGAGAAAAGGAACAACAGCCAAAAATGTAAACAGCGAGAATACAGCGTTCAGAATATTGAACAGAAAGTTGACCCCAATACTTGTTCTGTATGCCTGGACCAGCTGCCATATTTCACGAAACTTACTCATAAGCTATTTCAGACAAGTTCAGCATCGAGCAAGTCCATGCCCGTATAATTGCTTGGTGTAATGGCTTTCAATTCGGACTTTACTCCGTCGTTCAAATTCAGAGAATCGATGAATGAAGCGATATCAGCAGCCGTAACTTGTGTCTTTCCGCGCGTAAGATCTTTGAGTGCCTCATACGGATTGGGATATGCCTCGCGTCGCAGAATGGTCTGAATAGCCTCAGCTACTACGGCCCAGTTGTCTTGCAGATCTTGTTTCAGCGCATCTTCGTTGAGCAACAATTTATCGAGGCCCTTCTCAATGGAGTTGAAAGCGATAATCATGTGCGCAAAAGGAACGCCCACGTTGCGCAGCACGGTGCTGTCGGTAAGGTCGCGCTGCAGGCGGCTAACAGGAAGTTTGGCTGACAAGTGCTCGAGCAAAGCATTTGCAATGCCAAGGTTCCCTTCTGCGTTTTCAAAGTCGATGGGGTTCACCTTGTGCGGCATGGCTGATGATCCAATCTCCCCTTCCTTCACTTTCTGACGGAAGTAGTTCATGGAGATGTAGGTCCAGATGTCGCGGCTGAGGTCGACCAAAATTGTATTGGTTCTCTTTAGTGCATCGAACGCTGCTGCCATGTTATCGTAATGCTCAATTTGCGTTGTGAATCGCGAGCGGCGCAAGTTCAATTTCGTAGCGAGGAACCCCGTTGCGAAGTCGGCCCAGTCTATATTGGGATAGGCCACATGGTGCGCATTGAAGTTACCCGTTGCACCGCCGAACTTGGCGTTGTACGGAATCTCCTCGAGTTGATTAAGTTGCTCATCGAGGCGTTCCACGAACACATAAAACTCCTTGCCCAATTTAGTTGGTGAAGCCGGCTGTCCGTGTGTGCGAGCCAGCATCGGCACATCCTTCCATTCTTTCGCGAAGTTGACCAAACGCTCCAGAATGCGATCGATGGCGGGTATGTATATCTCTTCAATCGCATCCCGGAACGAGGCCGGTATAGCGGTGTTGTTGATGTCTTGCGAGGTAAGTCCGAAGTGAATGAACTCCTTGTGAGCAGACAAGCCCAGCCCTTCAAATTTTTCCTTCAAGAAATACTCAACAGCCTTAACATCGTGGTTGGTGGTGCGCTCTAATTCTTTGATGCGCAGCACATCTTCGTCCGACATCTCCCAGTACACTTTGCGCAGACTCTCAAGCTGCTCAAGCGTAACGCTGCTCAATTGCGGCAGCGGTATTTCACACAAGCTGATGAAGTATTCGATTTCAACCCAAACGCGGTATTTCATGAGCGCATGCTCAGAGAAGTAACCACTTAAGATTTGGGTTTGTTTGCTGTAGCGACCATCGATGGGGGAGATGGCTTTGAGGGCGGTTATGTCCATTGCGCGAAGATAGGGACTGAGGACTAAGTACGAAGTACGGTTCGGGTGGGTCTTCGGGCGGAAGCTAATTGAGCCAAAGCGGATGGAGCAACTTTTAACAGCGCTTCAGGATGACGGCCTATGATTGGGCGTTGCGTTCAAGGTTAATCTCGGAGGCAGCGAACGGAGAAACCGAAGGGCTTTGCTCCGCTGCCTCTGTAGGCGCTGCCGAAGTTGTAGAGAAGGTAACGATCCCAAGAGTTGGTTTCGCTGCCCGCCGTGGAACTCCACCAACACGCCTGCGCACCAATGAGGTTGAAGGTGCCAGCTGAATAGCGCCCGCCTCCGGGAATCGCCGAGAACCCACTGCTGTTTGAGGCGTCTGCGTTTGGTGAAAGAAAAAATCCCGTGGAAGCTTCCACAGTACCCGTGGTTTTCATTTTGCCACCCGCAAATTCAACACCGTCAAGGTAGTTTGTCAATGCCAACCAATCGTCATCCGTTGGCACGTGCCAACCTATGGGGCACAACTGGCGAGCGTCTACACAAGCATACCAATTATATAGTTTGCCATAGGGGCAAGCGTAATTTGCGTCATTGTTGTAATAGCACCAGGCACCCGTTGTGAGTTCGGCCCACTCAAAAGGATCGGTTACTTCGGGCAGGGGTGTACCGTCGGCATAACTTGCTACATTCAAGTTCTCTGCCATCCACTCTTGCGAGCCGATCACAATCGTTTTGTAAACAATCCCCTGATGGTCTGTTACGCTGCCGTATAAAAGGTTAGAATTGTGAACGTTGGCGGTGCCGCAAGTATGCTCGCTGATGCTAGAGCTACCACCGTTGTTCGCAAGGCTGATGCCGGGTATGAGCACAAAACCCCCATCGCCCACGAAGAGCGTGTCACCCGTATTGCTCACGTTCAATCGCACATTTGCCGCATGCAATGCGTAGGGCACACTTAATAGTTGTTGAGTGCCTAAATCAATAAATCCATTGCCAAGGTCAAATTCCACCTGAATAAACTTAGCACCACTAGACCAATCCACAGCTGTAAGCGGCACACTGCCGCCAAGTTGAGCTGTAAATAAACCGAGAGATGATGTAGTAATCGTTTGTAATTCTTGCCACACCGCAGTACCTGTAGCAGTAGCGTCGTGGAGGGTAAACCGTGCATTGATTGTGCTGCTAGCCAGCGTTTGCCCCTCGCCATCGCGAGCAACACCTTGGTAGGGAATGAGTGTTGGTGCTTGCGCACTTAAGAAGGCGCTCATCAACATGAAGAAAGAGAATAAGATTGCTCGCATAACGAAAATTATATGGTCGAATTTAACAACAGAATGAATTCACATTTCGGTTTACTCACTAAAAAAACCGTGTACTGCGGAACTGGCCTAACCCCACTCAGATGTTGAGTAAAATTAGTGTTTTTTCAACCCGGCAATCACCTCTTCCGGCTGGTTTGAGGCAAACACATAGTTGCCCGCAACTAGAACATCGGCGCCTGCGTGAATGAGTTTGGCTGCGTTGGTTTCGTTTACCCCGCCATCGATTTCGATGAGAAATGATAAGCCTCGCTCTTCACGCATTGCCTTCAACTGACCGAGCTTAGTAAAGGTATTTTCGATGAATGACTGTCCACCGAAACCCGGATTAACGCTCATGAGAAGCACGAGATCAACATCGCATAGAATGTCCGTAAGAACCGAAACAGGGGTGTGTGGGTTGATAGCCACTCCGGCCTTCATACCCTCGTTGCGAATGGCTTGCAGTGTGCGATGCAAATGTGTACATGCTTCATAATGCACGGTGAGAATCTCGGCTCCGCATGCCTTGAAATCTTTGATGTAGCGATCGGGATCGACGATCATCAAGTGCACATCGAGCGGCTTTGTGGCATGCTTGTGCACTGCTTTGATAACGGGCATTCCGAATGAAATGTTCGGCACAAACACACCGTCCATCACATCCACATGAAACCAATCGGCATGCGAACGGTTGATCATTTCGATGTCGCGCTGAAGGTTCGCGAAATCTGCAGAAAGGATGCTGGGTGCAATGCGGTAGCTCATGGAGTTGATTTGTGCGCAAAAATCGACAATTCAAGTAAGCTGTTGCAACAACGTTGCGTGAAATTTATCAGATTTGCCACATGAAAGTGATTGGTCTCACCGGCGGTATTGGTTCGGGCAAATCGACGGTAGCTCGTGTATTGGAAACCTTGGGTTACCCCGTATTTGAAGCCGACCGCGAAGCGTTGGCGCTGTATGAAGAAGATCACGAATTGCTGCGAGAAGTAGCAAACAGCTTTGGCTCGGACGTCCTATTTGCAAACGGAACGCTCAATCGAGCGGCGTTGGCTTCGAAGGTCTTTTCGAATTCCGATGCACTTGTGCAACTCAATGCCTTGGTTCATCCGCGAGTGGCAATTCGGTTCCAACGATGGAAGGAAAAACAGCATGTGCAAGTCGTTATTCGAGAAGCTGCTATTCTATTCGAAAGCGGAAGCGATGCAGACTGTGATGCCGTGATCGTAGTTACTTCGCCGCAAGAGCTGCGTGTGGCGCGCGTCATGAAACGCAGCGGTTTGAGCGAATCGGATGTGCGTGCGCGAATATCCCGCCAGTGGAGCGAGCAACAATTGATCGCAAAAGCAGATGCGGCTATAGTGAACGATGAGCAACACTTGGTGCTCCCACAAATTTCAACAATTATGGAGGCTTTTCCACTCAACACGTAAACGGTCTGCAATTACTTCAAAGAAAGATAACTGCCAGCACAATGAACACCACGATCATAACGATGTAATACCAAAAATCGACGAACCAGGGAAACATGTTCTTGTATTTTTCGATGAGTTGTTTCATTAAAAAATTAGGGGGAGAAAATTCGTTCTGAAGTGTAAGTGACTTCAGTGTTTCGCGTTAGAATTTGGTAGGTCGCGGTTCAATCTCAATTCATAAACAGGTACAAACCTGCTATGGCGGAGCCAACGAGAAACCACTTCTTGGTTTTCATGGCGAGTAAGTTGAGTTCGAAATAATTCATGTAGTAAAAGAAGCGAATTGACGAGCCTTCGAATTACTCTTATTTCGAAGTTTTCAAAAGCGAAACGTGGATAGGATTGTAGGATTATGGGGCTTCGGGGGCAAAGGAATCAGGGGGTTCAAGATTTTGGAGAAGCGCTTCTACGATCCTGTTATCCTATAATCATGATATCCCTGAAAAAGAAAAACCACCCTCGACGAAAGGTGGTTTCTCCATTAACCAAAAAACCATGAAACATTTACTCTACTCAAAACAGTTGTATGCAACACATCGGCGACTTGTAAACCGAGGAATGAGTCTAGCACCAGTGGCTCGAAAGCCAATCTACATGTTTAGGTATTGCTCTGTCGATCTGCCCAAGCTTGTTCCACACAGAACAACACTTTAATTTCAGCGAACCGTTCTGCATCATTATCCATGGTCCGCGCAGCTTTCGAAAAAAATAAGAAGTGAAAAACCTTGCAGGGGAGATTCTTTCTTTCAGAATGCGAAGCGAAGAAGGAGCTTTTTGTCGCTGATTCCAAACGAATTACGCTCGAGATATTAACGTTGAAATGTTGAACTATGAACAATCGTTCGGAGAGATTGGTTAAAGGTTGAAAGTTGAAGGTTGGAGTTAGTCGCCTTTTATCAGTAGGCGCTGTCCGGGCCGAATATTGGGGCCGCACTTGTTCCACTTCATGAGGTCGTGCTCGGTTACACCGCGATACTTCTTGGCTATCGACCACAAGGAGTCACCTTGCTTCACGGTGTAGTACTTCGGAGTTGAAGGGCGAGGAGCCGGTGGCGGCGGCGAAGGGCGAAGGGTGTCGGGTGTGGCGGTAAGAGAATCCGCAGGAGTTTCAGGTTGTATTTCAACCTCGGTTTCGCTCACCGGAATTGGCTTCTCCACTTTTACTTTTCGTCGTTGTTCGATTTTCAAGATTTGACCTCTTCGAATTTTATCGTTGCGTAGCTTGTTCCACTTCTTTAACTGCGCAATCGTAACATGATATTTTCCCCCAATAAGCCCGAGGGTTTCCCCCTTCCCTACTCTATGCTGCAGCCAATACGTTTCCCACTCCGTAGTCTCGAGCTTGGGTTGAACAGGCTGCCAACGCGCAATGCTATCCTTCAACGCAGTGTAGCGAGCTACGACCGTGTCTTCCAACACAAAAGGCACCTTGCGATAACCTACAGGCAAATACTCGCCCGTATACACAGGGTTGCTGTTTCGCAAGCGCGCTTCATCGACAGCAAGAACAGCGGCCATGGCTGCTACGCGAAGCTGTTTCTCGATTAGGACCGGTTGAAAATGACCGAGAATATCGAAGCAATTACTCAGCTGATTTTCGACATGCACAGAGCGCAGCAGCTTATTGGTGTACGCATGAAATCGCAGTAGATCGGCGGCATCATTCTCGAGCACATCAACAATCGCCGAGAAGGAAAGTGAAGTATCGACAACTGCCAATTCCGATGGTCCAAGGCGATAAGCAACTGTAGCGCGCCAATCATCGTTTTGCTGAAGACCCAACATGTATTTGTAATGCTTGAGAGCCGCATCAGTTGTGAAATCACCGCCTAAGCGTTCGTCAACGAGCGTATCGATTTTGAGGTGGTTTTTGCGTGCGGCCAAATACGACATCGCCCACAAACCTGCCGCATCTCCGCTGAAATAGCTCTGATTACATCCCGAGAGCACCACGGGCAAATACGCCACATCGGGGTGCAATGAAACTTGCTCTGCCTTTCGCTTGAACAAAGGCATATACACATCGGCCATAGCAACCACCGATAGAAATCGTTTGCAGTCACCTTGCGGAAACCAAATCTCTTCAAAGCGCGCAATGTGTTCAGATGAAAGTGAGATGCTATCGTTGTAGAGCAGGAACATACCCGTGCTTGGCAGCTTCCATGAACGGCTCTCGCAACGGAAGTAACTTGGATTTACTTCCCTCAGCTCAGCACATAACCATTGTTCGCTTGCGGTCTGCAATACCGATGCCTGCTGACGGTCGAAGTGCGACTGTGCAAGCACCGAAGCCGGCAGCAAGAAGGAAAAAACAAGGGCTATCAAAAAAACGGAGCGCATGCTGCAAAGGAACGAAGCCGAAGCGGTTGCGAAATCAACTCGATTTGTGAATTATGAACCATGCAACCGACGTGGGTTATTTTAGCCGTAGAAATTTTCACCATGAATCAACGAACCATTTGGCCAACCGTATTGGTAGCATCTCTCGGCTATTTCGTAGACATCTTCGATTTACAATTATTCAACATTGTTAGTCAGGCGAGTCTGCGTGGTATTGGAGTGACCGACCCGGCGCAATTGGCCGAATTCGACTACACGCTGTTTCTGTGGCAGATGTCGGGTATGCTCATTGGCGGATTGGTGTGGGGCATTTTAGGTGACCGCAAGGGCCGTCGAAAAATCTTGATGGGTTCCATACTCATCTACTCCCTGGCCAACATAGCCAATGCATTTGTGACCGACATCCATTGGTATGCAGCAGTACGACTGATAGCGGGCATTGGATTGGCCGGAGAGTTGGGCGCAGCCATTACGCTGGTCAATGAAATACTGAAGAAAGAAAGTCGCGGCTATGGCACCATGGTCATTGTTACCATGGGCGCGCTCGGAGCGGTAGCGGCCGTATACATCAACAAACTTGAACTTTCCATGTTTGGCTTAGCCCAGTGGCAAATCATGTACATCATTGGCGGCATACTGGGACTGCTCCTGCTCACTCTGCGCGCCGGCACACACGAGAGTGAGATGTTTGATGAGGTGAAGCAGCAAAACGTATCGAAGGGTAATTTCTTCCTGTTGTTTGCCAACCGTAAGCGAGCGGTGCGCTACTTGGCGTGCATTGCCATGGGCCTGCCTGTGTGGTTTTGCGTGGGAGTGCTGGTAAAGTTCTCCGGCAAATTTGCGGCCTTGGGAGGAGCAACCGACGGTACGTTTGAAGTGGGGCAAGCCATTGTTTTCACGTACCTCGGCTTGTCGGCAGGCGACCTCATGAGCAGCTACCTCAGTCAACTCCTTAAAAATCGGAAGCGTGTTGTATTTGCTTATTTAATTATCTGCATTGGCGTGGTACTTCTCTTCCTTCTTGGCAGCGGCTTTTCGGTTTCGTTCTACTATTTCTTGTGCTTCCTCATTGGCGCGGCCACCGGCTACTGGGCTTTGTTTGTAACGATAGCTTCGGAAACCTTCGGCACCAACATACGCTCAACGGTAACCACTACCGTACCCAACTTCGTGCGCGGCGCCACCGTGCCGATTGTGCTGTCGTTCAAATCGCTTTCCGGCAGCATGGGTGAAGTGAATGCCGCACTCATTGTCGGTGGGATTTGTTTGGCCCTCTCCTTCCTTTCGTTGCTCGCCCTGCCGGAAACGTTTGGGAAGGATTTGCGGTTT
>CAMAYP010000017.1 GCA_945862415.1 Chryseobacterium gleum
CGGCTCTTCACCGAATCCTTCGCCATCATATAATTCACGCTGATGTGCTTGCCAACATCGCGGATAAATTCTAAAAAACCAAACGACTTGAACCAGTCGTAATTGTTGACCATTGCAGCCGAGTTCTCGCCACAATTGAAGTCCAGAAATTTCTCGATCTGCTTTTGCTGACATGCTTGGTTATGACGAAGCGTTTCTTCATCCAACAAATTGCGCTCGGCGCTCTTACCACTGGGGTCGCCCACCATGCCGGTCGCGCCTCCAATCAATGCCATAGGCTTGTGGCCGCATTGCTGAAAGTGCAACAGCGTCATAATCTGCACGAGATTGCCTACACCGAGCGAATCGGCAGTGGGGTCGAAGCCAATGTAGCCGCGCACCATGCCCTTCTGCAGTTCATCCTCTGTGCCGGGCATTACATCGTGCAACATGCCGCGCCACTTCAATTCTTCAATGAAATTTTTCTTGCTCATAGTCGGTTGCAAAATTACCGCGTCACAGCGCGCTTACCACTTCTTCGAGTTTAATTCCACGCGAACCCTTTATCAGCACAACATGGTCGTGTATAGCGAGTGTTTCCAGATAGGCCTTGGCGGCCACGTTATTTTCAAAAACGGGATAATCTCCCACCTTCCAAATCGACTTGAAAATGGGGCCCACCAGTATGCCGTTCAATCCCAAACGCTGCGCAACCTCAACAATATGAATATGTTCCGACGGCCCCATCTCTCCCAACTCCAGCATATCACCAATGACGAAATACTTCTTTTCAGCCGTTTGCTTGCTCAATGCCTCCAGCGCAAACTCCAAACTCGTTGGGTTGGCATTGTAGGCGTCCATGATAAGCGTGTTTCGCTCCGTACGCTTAATCTGCGATCGATTGTTCTCGGGTGTATATGCGCAAATGGCTGCATGAATCATTTCATTCGAAACACCGAAATGCTCACCAACAGCAACCGCCGATGCGATGTTGAAGAGATTGTATGCACCGGCCAGTTGCGTTGCATACTCGCTTCGAATTCCGTCATGCGTGTGAGCATAAACAAGCGTCGGGCTTTCCGACACACATTCCAATGCATTGCTCGAATAGGGTGTAATGTGCATGCCCTCTGAAGCTCGCTTCAACTTTTCCAAATCAGTATTTACGAAAATCACTCCGCCTGCTGCGTGCGTGAAGTCATACAACTCCTTCTTGCCCTTTACAACGCCTTCCTCACCACCAAAGCCCTCCAGGTGAGCCTTTCCCATATTGGTAATAAGCGCATGAGTCGGCAAGGCATAGTCACAATAGCTGCGTATTTCGCCCTGATGATTGGCGCCCATCTCAACAATCGCCAGCTCACAATCGGCCGGAATGGCCAACAATGTAAGCGGTACACCGATGTGATTATTCAAATTGCCTATCGTCGCACTCACTCGATATCGCTGCGCAAGCACATCACGAATGAGCTCCTTGGTGGTTGTTTTACCGTTGCTTCCGGTGATCGCAAGGAAAGGAATATTCAAACTTTCGCGATACATCATCGCAACCTGCTGCAAAGCCGTCAGGACATCGTCCACCAGCACCATGCGGTCATCCGCAGGCTCCTGAGCCTCATCAATCACTGCCATTGAAGCACCCATTTCCAATGCCTTAGCGGCAAAAGTATTTCCATTGAAATTACCTCCCTTCAAGGCGAAGAAAATAGCTCCCTCGCTAATCTTGCGCGTGTCAGTGGTTACGCTCCGCACCGTGAGGAACTGTGAAAAGATTCTGTCTAACATGCCCTAAAAATAAAAACCCCGATCGAGGTGATCGGGGTTTGTATAAAGAAATTTGAACAACCTTTTCTTATTCTTGGCCTGCAATGCCGGTTGGACTTCCCAAACGGTCCATAGCGCAGCGGAAACCAAGAGTCGACATAGAACGACGCTCGTCGAGGTAGCGGCGTGTACCCGGTATAGTGTAGTATGCACGATCCCTCCAGTTACCACCCTTGTATACACGAGCACGGTCGTTGATAAGCGTGGTTACTCCCCATTCATACATGCGGTTCTTGTCTTGCTCCATATCGGCATTCGCATAATAGATGCTGCTGTTGAAATCACCGTCACGGTAATCGATGTAATCTGCCTTGCGGTAATTGCGACGATCAATGTTCTCCTCTACGCTCACATTGCGACGCTTCACCTCACCGGGTGCGCTCACAATGTAATCTGCCATCCCATCACGCAAATCGGCTGCAACCAAATCCTCTGAGTCGGTTACCAAATCCATTGCTTCTTGCATGGCATCTTGTGCCTCGTCGTCTTTACGCTCCTTGATCTTTTCCTGAGCCGACGTAATCTTTTGGTTACACTGCTCAATAAGCGTCAACGAAGTTTGTGTAAGTCGAGCACCTGCTTGTTCTTGATAGTTCTTTAAGAAATATGCCACGCCATCGATATCATAGATATTCTTGTCGTGCTTGTCCGCAAAACTTCCATCGCTATTCAAAACACGGGTTTTATAAACGTTGCCTCGGAATGGACGGAACTCGCTCTTGTCCTCAGGAGAAAGCGGACGATACACGTCCATTACCCATTCTGAAACGTTACCCGACATGTTGTACAAACCATAGTCGTTTGGTGGATAGGCGTAAACCGGAGCTGTGATGTCCGCGTTATCGTTGAGGTAACCGGCAACACCCATGTAGTCACCCGATCCACGAACGAAGTTAGCGCGAATGGTTCCGAAGAAACGACCAGCGTTGTCGTCGTTACGCACGTAGTGGCCATTCCATGGGTAGGTGCGGCGATCCGTAATTAATTCCTGGAATGAGTTTCCGATAAGACCCAATGCAGCGTATTCCCACTCAGCCTCAGTAGGCAGGCGATAGCGGGGCAAAATGATACCGTCCGACATCGTCACCAAACGATTTCCTGTTCCCTTCGGGTTGTAATCTTTCAAACCTCCTGAAGCAGCATCACCTGAATATTGACCTGACAAGTAGGAGTCCGTTGTAAAGTGTTCCTCATCGGCTTGGCCGGTTGGGTTGTATGTCATCAAACCTTCGCGGATTAGAATCAATTCATTCACACGATCGGTGCGCCAAACGCAATATTCACTGGCCTGCAACCAGCTTACACCAACAACCGGATAATCGCGGTAAGCAGGGTGGCGCAAGTAGTAGTCTACCTGAGGTTCATTATATTCTGCTACCTCACGCCAGATGTTGGTATCCGGCAACGCGCGGTTGACCAATTCCGGATACGTATCTCCGTAAACCAATTTCAACCAATGTAAGTAATCATTCCAGAACTGGTTGGTTACTTCAGTTTCATCCATATAAAAAGATGAAACAGTGACACGGCGTGGTATGTTATCCCATGCGAAGTTCAAGTCGTCTTCAACGCGACCCATGGTGAAGGTTCCACCTTCCACAAGCACAAGGCCCGGTCCGGTTTCCTGCTCAACATAGTCCTGACGCTCGAAACCTCCGTTTTTCTCGTCGTTGTAAGCCCAACCGGTAGCTCCCGATCGTTCTTTGTCGCACGACGTAAAGGTGGACGCTACTGCAATGGCGGCCAATCCGAAGAACATCTTTGAAACGATTTTCATGATTTCCCTTTGATTTTGATGGTTCGTTTATCGTTTAAACAGTGAATTCAACTAGAAAGAAGGACAAGCTATTGTGCGGAACTTCTTTTTTTTCTGGCGGCATTCGAAATTGATACCGAGTGAAACTTCGTGCGAACCACCTGTAGAAGGCGTCAACTCCGAAATGGTCACGTCATAGCTATATCCGAAACGCACAACATCCGTCTGAATCCCAATGGTTGCGATGAAGGCATCGCGATAGGTCTGCCCGAAAAGCAATCCGCGAAACCAAACACCGGCCACCAATGGACCTTTGCTCACATACATACCGAGGTTCAATTGCTGGAACTCTCCCTGACGACGGTAAAGCAAGTTGGGCGATAGTCTTGCGTCATTGTCTTTGCTCTTTTTCTCGATTGGAATAACAGCACCGGCATGCACCGTGTATTTCATAGGCAAACGACTGGTTCCGAGAATAAGCGACTCATTCGGCTCGTTGAGGTGATGCACCGCAACGCCGCCGTAAAACTTATCACTAAACCCAAGCAAACCGGCAGAGAAATCAATTGCCTTCACTTGGCCTCCACGCTGCACATCATTGGTCTGATAAATAAACCCTTTCCGCGGATCAATCATATCACCAAATGTGAGTTTACTCCAATCGAGCGTTTTTTGAAAATAACTTGCCTGAAAACCCGCCTTGATAGAAAACTTACGGGAAATCGGTTGCTGGTACGAATAAATACCACTAACGGTGGTCGTATTGAGCGTACCCTGAGCAGCGCGGTCATTGAGAACAATTAGTCCCAATCCACCTTGAATGGTAGGAACGTGTTGGTCGTAGGTGGCACTAGTAGTAACGAAATTACCAGTGAGCGATGGCCACTGGTTGCGGTAGTTCATCACCAAACGCGGACAGCGATTGGTTCCTGCAAAGGCCGGGTTCAAGTAGAGCGGGTTGGCATAGAACTGCGTGAACTCAGGATCTTGAGCACGCATGTCATTGGCCATCACCAGCACCGACATTAAAGCAAGAATCAGTCTTAAGCTTTTGTTCATAGAGAAACAATTTCTTTTTTGGGTGGTTGAAAAGAATGAGCAATAATACAACAACTTTGCGAGGAAAAAAATTGCGCCGCCATTGCAATAATCAGACTACCAAATGGTTTAAGCAGTTGCGCCCAACGAAAAAAATCGAATGAGACTACTACACAAACTCCTGATAATCTTTCTATTAACGTTCTGCAATACACTCTTATCCCAATCTCTTGAAACTATAAACTTCCAAAAAAGGTTACAATGGGCAGATAACAATCCAAAGTCTGGCAGCTCCGCAAGTGAATTTACCTTCGAAGAATCAGTGCCTTCAAGCGATTTCGATAATCTTCCCTCAATTGTGCACAGAGAGGCGTTAAAAAATTTCGGCCGAATCAATTCGGTCCGTATTACCGCCCTCCGAACCGAATATGTGAAAAGCGGCGTCTCCCACTCCGGGCTATCACGCCTTTCAAGCGATTGGCTATACTCAGCAAAAATTACGGATGCCCGCGAAGTGCCATACTTGTTGGTTGAGGTTGTACCGTTGCGCAAAACAACTGCCGGCGTTGAGCGCATGCTGGAGGCCGATATAACCATCGAATGGGAGACTGCGCCAAAGCCAAACTTACGCATGCTCGATTTCGCCCAACAATCCGTTTTGAGCGAGGGCACCTGGTTTAAAATTGCTATTGCCCGCGATGGCATTTACAGAATTGACAAAAACACGTTCAACCAATTAGGCGTTAACATCGCTGAATTAAGTCCGCAGGCAATCAATGTGTATGGCAACGGTGGAAGCCTGCTGCCTTCATCTAACCTGGAGCCTCGTTTCGACGACTTGCAAAAATGTGCTGTATTCTTTCAAGGCGAAGAAGACAATGTTTTTCAGGACAATGACTTCATACTTTTTTATGGCAAAGGGGCCGATAACTGGGAACGCGAAATAAACAGCGACACCCAACAAAGTCGCTGGCGGCACAACAAACATTACTACTCCGACTCTGCTTACTATTTCATTCGCGTCGACGATGCAGAGCCGCTTCGCATCCAACAAGCAGCGACCTCCGACCTTCCGACTACGCATACCATCACCCGATTTCAAGACTATCAGTTTATTGAAACTGACCTCTACAATATCGGCAGAACAGGGCGAGAGTTTTTCGGCGAACAATATGACATCAATACATCGGGCTCTTACAGCTTCACGATGCCCAATTTGATTTCGGATACCCCAGCATTACTGGAAGCCAATTTAGCTGTTCGTTCGCTGGGAGGCTCGAGCAATTGGACCGTTACCGTTGGTGGTGCCTCTGAGCAAACTTCCCCTGTAAGCACAGGCGATGGAGTGTTGTCTGCTGTTGCAACTGCCGAGCGAATTTCATTGCCATTTACTCCATCCGGATCTTCGGTTTCCGTTAATCTGCAATTCAACAAATACAGCAACACCGCAGAAGTACTTGGATGGGTCGATTTTTTGCGACTGAACGCCACACGTTCTCTCGAAATGTCGGGCTCACAAATGAAATTCAGAGACACCGTAAGTGTTGGTAATGGCAACGTTGGTCTGTTTCAACTGGATAATGCATCCGGGGTTTCTCAATTATGGGACATCACGGATCACATAAATCCAAGGCGTGTTTCATACAATACAACCGATAACATGGCTGAGTTTAAGGCAGCCACTTCATCACTCCAAGAATACATTGCGTTTGCTAATAGCGGCTATCTAACACCGGCACCAAAAGGTCCGGTAGCAAATCAAAACCTTCACGGTCTTTCAAACATCGACTATGTAATTGTTACTGCTCCCCTGCATCGGGCATCGGCAGAGGCGCTAGCCGAGATTCATACAGGATTAGGCACTTCAACTATCGTCGTTACACAAGAGGAGATTTTCAATGAATTCTCGAGCGGTAATCCCGATGTCACAGCGATTCGAATGCTGATGAAAATGCTCTACGACAGAGCTCAAGGAAACACCGATTTAATGCCTCAAAATCTATTGCTCTTCGGTGATGGTGACTTCAGCAAAAACAAAGGCACGGCTGCGTTTAACGGTGCGAACGTAATTATCTATGAAACCAGCGAGTCGTTAAGCCCCGCATGGTCGGCCGTTAGCGACGACTACTTTGTATTTCTGAGCGACGATGACGATGAAAGTAGCTCAAACTTATTGGATGCAGGAGTGGGAAGAATTCCGGCTTCCGATCAAACAGAGGGCACATCGTACGTCGATAAAGTGCGGACTTACCTCGCTCAAAACACGACCGCGGGTGGAGCTGCCAGTTGCCTCGGCGTTGAAGCACAATCACCCTATGGCTCTTGGCGAAACCTCATCACGTTTGTGGCCGACGACCAGGACGGAAATGCAGGAGCAACTGAACAAATTCACCTGGATGATGCCAATGAATTGTCTGATATCGTGCGTAACCGCTACCCTGAATTTGACGTGATTAAAATTTACATGGACGCCTTCAAACAAGAATCGACTCCGGGTGGTGAGCGCTACCCCGAGGGCGAAGAGGCAATACGCAACCGTGTTCAAAATGGTTCACTTCTCGTTTCTTATCTAGGTCATGGTGGGGAGCGCGGCTGGGCGCATGAGCGCATTCTCGATCTAAACACGATAGGCTCCTGGTCCAATAAGTTTAGGCTTCCCGTTTTTCTTACCGCTACGTGCGAATTAGCGCGCTACGACGATCCCGGGGTAAATAGCGCCGGTGAGATATTGGTCATGAACCCCGATGGCGGTGCAATTGCAATGCTCACTACTACGCGTGTGGTGTTCGCAGGTTCAAACATGGAAATGGACCTTGCCTTCTTCGATGTAGCCCTAGAGGATGGCAACATCAGCAACCTGAGCTTAGGTATGATTAATATGCTCACGAAGAACGGTGTAAATCCTTCCAATAGCAGCAAGCCGAACTTTAGTCTTTTGGGTGATCCCGCACTCAAAATGAGCTACCCCAAGTACAACGTGGTTACAACCGCCATCAACGACGTGCCGATTGAAACATTTACCGACAACCTGAAGGCGTTGCAAGAGGTTAAGTTCACAGGATTTGTTTCTGATGAAAACGGCACTAAAATGACTAATTTCAATGGATTCGTTTACCCAACTGTCTTCGATAAAGAAACCCGCGTGTACACCCAGAATAATGATTTTGATGGAACCAACGGTGAAATCCAGCAATACGATGTATTCAACAAAAACATCTTCAAAGGAAAAGCCAGCGTAGTAAATGGCGACTTCCAATTTGAATTTGTTGTTCCATTCGATATCAATTATGTAGTTGATACAGCCCGAGTGAGCTACTATACTGTTGCCGGAAACTCAGATGGACACGGCTATTCAAACTCCTTTCGTATTGGCGGTTCACTGAGCGGTGCAGAACTCAATCGCGTAGGTCCTGACATAGACCTTTATCTCAATGACACCCTATTCGTATCCGGGGGAATCAGCGACACACGCCCCATTCTACTAGCCCGTTTGCGCGACGAAAATGGCATCAACACGGTTGGAAACGGAATAGGGCATGACCTTACAGCAGTGATTGACAGCGACACGCAGCAGCCGATCATATTGAATGAGTTTTACGAAACAGACCTCGACACATACAAAAGCGGTGAGGTACGTTATCAGCTACCCGAACTTTCTGAAGGAAACCACACCCTTTCACTCAAGGCCTGGGACGTGCACAACAACTCTTCAAACGCCACTATTGAATTTGTTGTTGCCGACAACAGCTCAATAGCACTCGATCACGTGCTCAACTACCCCAACCCCTTCACGACCTATACAGAATTCATGTTCGAACACAATCAGGTTTGCACGGCGCTGGATGTTCGCGTTCAAGTGTTCACTGTAAGCGGCAAACTTGTGAAGACGATTGAACAACAAGTACTGCAAGAGGGTTATAGATCTCAGCCAATACCCTGGGATGGCACCGACGATTTTGGTGACCGAATCGGGAAAGGAGTATATGTGTACCGATTGGAAGTTCGAAATGACGAGGGTCAATTAGCTGAGCACTATGAGAAACTGGTTATCCTCAAATAAAATTAAGCCTACATCCATTCCTATATTTGCAATTACGTTGAAAAAGAAAAACATGCATAAGTACTTGGTAGCAGCAATTTCATTGGTCGCGTTTGGCTCCAATGCGCTGGCACAGCTCAATAACACAGGAGATGACGAACGTAGCACTTGGCAACTAAACACCATTACTACAGCAGTTCCTTTTCTTCAAATTACGCCTGATTCACGATCCGGAGCTATGGGCGACGCCGGTGTAGCACTCAGCCCCGACGCCAACTCTACCTTTTGGAATGCAGCAAAACTTGCTTTTGTTGAAGAAGACGTTGAGCTTTCCCTCTCCTACTCGCCTTGGCTGCGAGCACTCGTAAACGATATGAGTCTTGCGTATTTGAGTGGCTATAAAAAACTCTCTAAAAACCAAGCAATAGGAGGCTCTCTGCGGTATTTCACCCTGGGTAATATCACCTTCACCGATGAAGTTGGAACCCAAATTCGTGATTTCAAACCCAATGAGTTCTCGTTGGACATGTCGTTTGGTCAAAAGTTCGGCGAAAAATTCAGTGGTGGTATCGCTATCAGATACATCTACTCTAACCTTACCGGTGGACAAAACGTGCTGGGCGCCGACAGTAAGCCTGGGATGGGTGTCGCAGCGGATGTAAGCGCGTTCTATTCCAACAAACGATTGAAAGTTAATGGCCGTGACGCACGCCTCAACATTGGCGCTAACATCAGCAATGTCGGGAACAAAATGCGCTACACGAACAGCGACAAGCGCGACTTCATTCCAACTAATTTGAAATTGGGTACCGCATTCACTGTGAACTTAGACAAGTATAACCAAATCACGACTCTTGTTGATTTCAACAAATTGCTGGTTCCGACCCCACCTCGTTATAACCTAGAAGGAGATAGCATTTTAGCCGGACTTAACCCGGATGTGGGCGTTGCTACAGGCATGGTACAATCATTTTACGACGCGCCCGGCGATGTAAGCAATGAAGGCACTATCATTCCTGGAACGGTATTCAAGGAAGAACTCAGAGAAATCAATATTGGCGGAGGTTTCGAATATTGGTATGATCAGCAATTTGCTTTTCGCACCGGATATTTCTATGAAAACTACACCAAGGGTAATCGCCAATTCATTACGTTGGGAGCAGGCCTGAAGTATCAGGTATTGACCATCGATATGTCGTACCTCATAAGCACAACCCAACAAAATCCATTGGCCAATACGCTTCGCTTTACTATGCGTTTCGCACTGGGAGCAGGGGGAAACAATGATGAAGAACCCACTGAGTAAACCAATCTAAATGAATATTCGCGTCGGCTTTGGATTTGATGTACACCAACTTACTGAAGGACGTGACCTTTGGTTGGGCGGAGTCAAAATTGAGCATACGAGAGGTGCTCTGGGCCACAGCGATGCGGATGTCTTGTTGCACGCCATATGCGATTCTCTTCTGGGAGCAGCCAACATGCGTGATATTGGTTTTCACTTTCCGGACACGCAAGGTGAGTTCAAGAATATCGACTCCAAGATTCTCCTAAAGCGCACTGTGCAATTACTTAGTGATGCAGGCTGGCAAATAGGCAATATCGATTGCACGTTGGTTTTGGAACGACCTAAGATTATGCCTCATGTGGAGGCTATGAAAGAGGCTATTGCAGCAAGTGCTTCTATAACTACCGACGCCATATCTATCAAAGCCACAACCAATGAAAAATTGGGATTCATTGGCCGTGAAGAAGGAGTTGTAGCGCATGCGGTGGCTCTTATACATCGCTAATCACACCACATACATGGAAAAACTGACCATTTCCTGCTCTTTCGAGCGCTTTGCTTCGCGCGACCAGCTAAATCACACTATACAACCGATGCTCGATGCCTGTATCGAAGCAATGCACAGGGCTTATGCGCCTTACTCTTCCTTTCGGGTTGGTGCCGCACTCCTTCTTGAAAACGGAGTAATAGTGCAAGGAAACAATCAGGAAAACGCTGCATACCCGAGCGGTCTGTGTGCTGAACGTGTTGCATTTTATGCGGCGGGCGCCAATTATCCGGGAGTGCGTATAGTAGCCGCCAGCGTTACTGCATCTTCCGCTCAATACTCCGAAGGCGACCCGGTTACACCCTGCGGTGGCTGTCGTCAGTGTATGCTTGAATATGAGCTAAAGCAATATGCGGACATCCCACTTTACATGATGAGTCCATCCGGAGAGATTACCCTATCTCCTTCCATTAAACAATTGCTTCCTCTATTTTTCGAAAGCAAAGGAAAGTTTTGATTCGCTGAGGAGAATTCAATCAAACAAAAAGGGCCGTCTTTCGACAGCCCTTTTTTATGGAGTGTATTTTATGCTTAGTTAGGGCAGATAGTACCGTAAGCTGCGATAAAGATCAACAGGTCAGATACACCCACGAAACCATTGCCGTCCAAATCAGCAGGACAGTCGCTGATAGCACCGCTGAAATCGCAAGAGCCATCATCAACCGCTGCAGTTGGATCGTAGTTAGTGGCTACATCATAAGTACAACCTGTGCAAGAAGAGAAGTCACACAATGTGCAATCTCCGATTGTAGCAGCTGGATCGTAGTTACAAGCAACAGCAATTGTACAGCCAGGGATACAAGTTACACCTGCAGTGCTGAAGCCAACACCATCAGGGTCGTTAGCCGCACCGTTGAGGATACCACCGGTAATGCCGGTAAGCGTCCAAGTGATTTCGTTATCGAAAGTTCCACCGCCAACAACGATTGTGAAGCAACCATCACCCAAGCAGAATGAAGCAGTACCATTACTAGTGCCTGCAGGAAGACCTGCTGTGCCTACAACGTTACCAGATGCGTCCTGAATAGAGGCCGTTGCACCATTCCAACCATCACCGAAGGTATCGTTCATGATAAGAGTAACACAGTTCTCGAAGCAACACTGTACAGCATCGCTAATAGTTGCATCAGGGTTGAAGTTACAAGCTGTTGCATCGGTGCAACCTGCACACGATGTGAACTCGCAAGAACCATCATCTGAAGTAGCAGCAGCATCGAAGTTACAAGCTGTAGCATCAGTACAACCACAAACTCCGCCACCAATAGTGAATGAGAATGTGCCATCACCGTTAGGAGCAACGCCAGTCTGAACAACGTTACCGGCAGCGTCAGAAATTTCCCAGCCTATTTCACCGGTGAAGAAACCGCCACCAACTGTCATGTTATAGCAACCATCAGCGAGGCAGATAATATCAAATCCTGCATCCGTTCCGTTTGTGCACTGTGCATCGTTGAGGTTACCTTCAGCTACCACGTTACCAGCCAAATCAGTAATAGAATAGGTGTTACCATTCCATCCGTCACCGAACGTATCGTTCATGTCAAAACGGTAAGCTGTCTCACCTGCTCCGCAAGTTGCGCAAGAGAAGAAATCGCAGCTGCCATTATCAACGTTCGCTGCAGCATTGTAGTTGCAAGCGCACTGATCCAAACAACCCTGAACAACAGGCTCACATGAGTAAGACAATGTGAAGCTACCATCTGTAAGATCATCAACACCGTCACCGTTAGTATCAACGCCACCGGCTGTGATGTAGACATAATATTGTGTACCTACTGTAGAAATAAAACCTATAGAAGCATCGTCGCCATCAAAGAATCCGCAACCTGCATCCGTAGCATCATCGTCTTCAGAGATTACGCATGTGTATGGACCAGCACAACCGTTCGCTGAGCTAACCACAGTGATACGTGAATCGATTGGTGAACCGCACGTGCTGAGATTGATGAATTGACCATCACCTACAAATGAATACCATACACCGATATCTCCTGCGCCTGCAGGACAAACGTTCGGAGCACCTGTGTTGGTAGCTGCACCGGTAGAACCTGCAACGTCAACACCACATACGAGTGGAGTTGCAGTAGAGCAGAGGTCATTTGGAGTTACTGCACCGCATGAAACGTATTCGCAAGAACCGTCATCGAGTGTGCAATCGGCGCAGAAGTTACAAGCAGCGGCATCGGTACATCCGCCATTGGCCAAAGTCACATTCAAAACGAAATCTCCACAGTTGATTGGGTCTGAGGTAGACACGCAGATGTAGTAGTTTGTATTCGCATTCAAGCCCAAACCGAATTCGAGTGAGTTGAAGATGAAACCATCCAATGGGTCACCGTTGAAACCAACTCCGCCCACCAATGGGGTAAGAGCATCACAACCGGCACCGCCTTCAAACAAACCGATACCCACATCAGTGCCATCAGCTGCATCAGCACCTTGACCAGTACCGTTGAAGAAAGAAATATCAAGAGCAGAGAAGTCTTCAGAATTGATTACATACCAGATACCGTATTCAGTTCCGAAACCAGCCCATTCCCCCATATCGGTATCAGGGTTAGCGCAACAAAGGTTACCAGGGAAGTTAACACCTGTTGGAAGAGGAAGTGCTGTATCGCAAGCATCGTTAATGGCAATGTTATCACACTGTACGCATGTCATGGCCAATTCGAAGTCTACGCCTGTTCCGAAAGTACCAAACTCAGAAACAAGAACGTAATAAGCGAAACCATTGATTGCTGTAAATGAAATGCTGGAAAGCAATCCTGTAGCACAACCATCATCGTTTTGAGTAACGCAAACTGGTGTAGTGCAATTACCTGTGAATACGTGAATCTTGGTATCACCACCGGCGCTACCGCACGTGCTAAGATTTACCAAATCACCTGTACCAATGAATGTGTACCATACACCAGGAGCAGTAATCGGAGTGTTTACATCGCAGCTCACCGCTGTTGGGTCGAGGGTAGCATTGATAGTAGTTCCGTTAACGGTAACGTCACAACCGATTGGTGTGGCGTTCGCGCAAATGTCGTTTGATGGAGGACATACGCAAGAACCATCATCAGTGGTTGCGTTTACGTTGTAGTTGTTACAACCCGAATCAGTACAACCTGGGATTTCACAGTTTGAACCGCCCCATGGGAAGCCGATGCTCGAACCCGCTCCGCCTTCAGCCACCACTGTGCCTGAAATACTTACGATTTCCCAAGAAATCTGAGTAGGCTGAAAACCATCTGTAGTAATCATCGTGTAGCAGCCGGGTGACAAGCACTCGCTGTAAGAACCAGAACCACCGCCTGGAAGATCACCTGTATCAACGAGAGCACCTGAACCGGCATCAACCAACGTCCAAGTAGCACCGCCCCAGCCGTTGTTGCCGGAGTCAAACATATTCACAGTATAGAAAGAGGAACCACCCGAGCATACAATGCAACTTCCATCGTCGCACTGTGCAGCCGAATCATAGTTGTTCGCACCAGGATCAGTACATCCCGAAGTAAAGCCACCAATAGCAGCAATAACCGTTTCAGGACCGTTTCCATCAAGAAGAGTACCCGTAGCTTCTACGTTGCCGTTTTCATCGGTGATTGTGAATGTGTTGCCATTCCAACCATCTCCGAAAGTATCGTTCATGATAAACTGGAAACCACAGCCAGGCGTTACGCAAATATTTCCGTTGAATGCCTCACCTGCACCTTCCGCGATTAAAGTACCGGAAGCATCCAAAAGCTGCCAAGCAATTTCACCAAGAAAGAAACCACCACCCACTGTAAGTGTGCGGCATGAACCGAAGCAGCATGTGCCGTCGTCGTTAATTGCATCGACAGAGAAGTTACAAGCTGTAGGATCCGTGCAACCGTCGGTATCCAATTCACAAGCGACGTTCAATTGGAAGTTACCCGCGTTGGCAGCAAAACCACCTACACGAATCAGGTAAGTTGTACCACCAACCATCGTAAAAGAAGTAGCCGAGATCGTTCCTGTTCCTGAATCATCGTCACCTGTAACACAAGTGAGTGCTCCGCAAGAACCGGTGTACACGTGAATTTTAGAATCATAGTCTGTTGTACCTTCTAAGTCGACCGTACATGTTCCTCCGGCCGGAGCTGTAAAAGAATACCAATGCTGACCCGCAGTACCAACTGTGGTAATACAGGTTGGGGCGCCGGAAGTGGCATTGTCGTTGGTAACACCGGTGGTGGAACCAAACACTGTTTCGCCGCATGCGATTGTCGAAGGCGAATCACACGTGAACTGAGCCGCAGCACTGCCCCAGCAGAGCGAAGCTACGATCATCAAGAACGAACCTAATCTCGTAAAAGTTTTCATCAAAAAATCTGGTTTTGGTTAATACACTCAAACTAAAATAAACAACTGCAATCAATGATTGCATCACTTTTGATCAACTTGTTTTTTCAGTAAGATCGAATTACTCGAAGACAAACGATTGGATTATCAAAAAGACAAGTCGGTTAAAAAAGTGAGCGCAAGATAAGAGAACTCAATTCCAAAAAACCAAAATACCGGGAAAAAAATTCTAGAAACGACATTTCCTAATCAGTAGGAAGGTGCATGACCTTCATCACCCCCACATTTCAGCATGCCAACTGCGGCTGAAAGGCTTTTGAAATTCCGAGCGCAACTGCCCAACGGTGCGAATAGTTGTATCGATTACAACTGTATCGTCAGTCACAACCAACGCCTTACGCAGCCCCCAGAATTCATGCAGTGAGACATCGCACAAGTTTTCATTTTCTAGATACAGTACGACGGTTCGGTTAAAAAAATCGACCCCAATTCGTGCGCCCAGCTCCTTAACGAAGTGCACAGACTTATCGATACCGCAGCCACTTGCCTGGGCTTGCTGCTCATCAGCAGCAATAACCAATATGCGCGAGTGTATAATCTCGAATGTAGCGTCCAACTGTGCTCCGTGAGAAGACCATTGCCCCATGAAAACCGTGGTCTCTTTTTGAGCAAGTTCCATTTCTTCTGGCGAAAGAATACGATTGGCTTGATAAATCCAAACCCGAGCAAAATCGGGCATTTCACTCATTTTCTTCATATCTCCTTCAGCGATTTTGTTTGATCCCACAATCGAGACGCCGGCCAAATAATTAACACAGGCACAATGGATTGCAAAGCCCCCATAATTTCTCGGCTAACAGCGTAACATTTTTCCTTTTGGAATCCCGCCACCCCTACTGCAAAAACACCTAGAGAAAAGAGCGCGAAAAAAAGATACAATCGAGGTAAAGAGCGTATCACAGCATTGTTTGAGCGCAACGTATGTAGCAAGAACAGGTTGAGCACCAAGAACCACCCCATGAAAATTCCTGTAACCATCCATTTCATGACCGATAGTTGTTTGGCATCAAATCGATATAAAAATGAAATAGTCTTGTGATTGTGATAATAATCGAACGGCGCATTCACCCTGAACTGCTCAATTCTCGCTTGTTTTTCAACTGGTGGCAAATTGAAAAAACCAGGTATTTGTGCGCCTTGATCCAGTATATAGTTGATGCTGATTTTCACCCTTTCCTGATAAAATCCGGAAAAAAGCGCCAACACAACCAACGCGAGCAGAATCAACCCTCTTTTCATGGCTATGCCCCAATTGGTTTTTTAGCGAATGGAGAGAATTTTTGAACCCAAATCATCCACAAAGCGAATACATAAGCATATACAATGATGGTGAACGTATAGTCGTGATTAAAAGCCAGCCACTCTTCATTAATGTCCATTATGATTGCCAAGCCCACGATTCTGAGCACATTCAAATAGAAAACCGACAATGCGCCCAACGGAATATACCAGAGCTTGTGTTTGATGGGCCCCGGAAACGCGAGAATGAAAAAAATGAATAGCGCGTATAAAACAACTCCGTCGCATGGAGCGCCTATTGTAACACCCTTGGAACCTGCAATGCCGATGTGTTCTCTGAATGCAACATCGACTGATAAATAGTCGGTAGTTTGGTATCCAATGGCACGCAGCGTTACTTCAGCCCAGCGCACCAGCGTATCTATTATGATTTTGTCGAAGTTGGTTTGCGTATGCAGGTAGAATTCATAAAACGCATACCAAGTCACGTAGAGACTTACACTGAAGAATATAAAACGAAGAAAAGGATTGGCGAAAAGGGTACGGAGCATCAAATTTTCTTGCGTCCCATGTCATATGACTTCTTACCGCCATAGGCCAAGCCTGCAGCGATTAACAGGCTTACTCCACCGTCGATAGGGCAAGCCGGACCAAATGGGCCTCCACAAGGCGGGCTACCAGGAGTACCCGGCTGGGCATACAATACTACTGGGAAAACTGCTAATGAAAAAATTACGATGATTATACGAAGCGCCTGTTGCATGTGAAAAATGTTTTTCGAGTAGCAAATGTAGAGAAACTTTCTCGAAAAAAAAACAGTATCTCGAATAACGACAAAGAGTTTTTACGTGTGCGAGCAATCATTCGAGTATATTTGCCATTCTACCACACCTACCAAAGCCAACTATGTCGACAACGACCCCTGCGCCTCAAAAAACCAATTTTCTTGATGCTGATGATTTAAGACCCATCATCAAATTCATCAGTAAAAACTGGTATTTGATGATTCTATTCTCTGGAATAGGTTGGCTTATTGCAATGTTTTACACGCACCGATTGCCCAATGTTTATGCGGCAAAAACGGAAATTCTGTTGAAGTCTTCAGAGACGTACGACTACCAAACCCAGATTTTCAAAGACATCGGTTATTACTCGCTAATTCAGGATATTACCAACCAAAAACGCATCCTAACATCCTATGACTTGGTAGGGAGAGTTATGGATCGAGTAGATTTTACGCAAAGCTATTTTTTGGTTGGTCGCATTAAAACAGAACAAGTAGATCGATTTGCCTATTTCGACGTGATGTGCGATTGGCGAATGTTAGACAAACGACTTTATGGCAAGCCTTTCAACCTAAAAATCATTGACCTCAACAGGTACTCCATTAGCTATGTACTCAATGGTAACAAGATTTCGCACGAATTTGAATTTGGAAAACTCAATGAGGATGTCAATTTCACAATAAAAGTAGACGTATTGACACGGGTTGACGAAGTTAGCTTGAAGAGTATTCAAGAGCAAAACTTCCAATTCACCGTGCATCACCCGGAGGTACTCATAGACCGCCTGCGTGCCGGACTGACTATCGAAAACCAAGAATTCACCAGTATCCTTTCATTGACCATGAGGGACATGCTGGAAAGCAGGGCAAAAACATTTCTTGATACCTTGGCACAAGTGTACATTGAGTACACCTTGCAAAACCAGTTAATGGTAAACCAAAAAACAGAGGAATACATCGACAAGCAGTTAGATGGTGTAATGCTTATAATGGATTCTCTTGAGCGCGTAATTGACGGATTTAAGGCAACAAAGGACATTCTCGACCTTGGAATGGAGCAACAGAATGCCTTCAGGATTTTAGAAGAAACCGAAAGAGCAGAACGCAATCTTGTGCTACGTCAAAATGCGCTTATCAATTTGGAAGAATTCCTGGTCAAAGAAAAAGACCTTTCCATTATTCCACCGCTCAACTTGCTGCAAGACGAAGATCAGACGCTTAGCAAGCTTGTAATGGACTTGTTTAATTTGAGCCAGCGCAAAACTGAGTTGTTGGTAGATATGAAACCTTCCGATAGAAGGGTTCAAAAAGTGGATTCTGTTGTGAAAACCATTCGCAACAGTGTGTTCCGTTATACAACCGACAACAAGAAACAAATTCAGATGCGTATTGCCGACGTGCGTGTTCAGCACCAAAAGGCTGAATTGGAACTGCGCGATATTCCTCGCTCGCAGCGGGATCTTTTGAGTATTGAACGTAAATTGAACGTTAACGAAGGTCAATACACCTTCTTGCTTCAAAAGAAGGCCAATACAGTTATTGCACGAGCAGGTATTATTCCGCAGACAAGTGTGATTGAAGCAGCCCGCTCATTGGGCGTAGTTGGGCCGGAGAAATCAGGTACAATTTGGACCTTCGTCGGAATCGGTTTCTTCATCGCCCTTATCATTGGATTTGTTCGAGCAATTTTCTTTGAACGTATCGAAAACACGAGCGAACTCAAGGCGTATACGCGCATGCCACTGCTAGGTGGAGTGCCAAACTATCAAGACGTAGATCTCGACCCGATTGTTATCACAAGCAACCCTCGTTCGAATGTCAGTGAGGCATTCCGTTCCATACGAACCAACCTTCAATACATTCTGCCGGACGTGGGTCCGAAAATTATTCTGGTCACCTCACTGCATCCGGGAGAAGGTAAAACATTTGTGTCTATTAACCTGGCCTCCGTGCTGGCTAAGGCTTCAAAACGCGTGCTCATTCTCGACTTCGATATGCACAAACCGAAAGTGCACAAGTCGCTGCGCATGGAGAATGTGAGCGGTATCTCTTCTTTCCTGATTGGCAAAACCGATTACAAACAGAGTATCGGAGCCACACCGGTGGAAAACCTCGAAGCAATAACCGCAGGTCCGGTTCCGCCAAACGCTTCTGAACTTGTATTAAATACGCGCGTAGACCAACTCCTGAGCGAAGTAAAAGAACAATACGACTTTATAATTGTCGATACACCTCCGTTGTTGCTCATCAGCGACTCATTGGTGTTATTGAGTAAAGTCGACCTGGGAATATTCGTTCTCAATACAGAAAAAGCAACCAAATCCGGTCTTCGCCATTTGGAAGACATTCTCCTGATGAATAATCTGAAGAAGAATGCGCTCATTCTGAACAACATCAAACAAAAGCGCTGGAAGTATTACTACGGCAAGTATGCATATCGCTATGGATATGGATATGGATACGGATACGGATATGGTAATACCTATGGCGGCTATATGTACGGAAACAACTACTACACCGAGGATTCGTCTAACAAGACGAAGCGTAGGAAAAGTTAATTACCAACCATAACGCTCGAAGTAATCACAGATGGTCTCATTGATTATCACGACATACAATTACGCCCAGTATGTGGAGCGAGCTATTCGAAGTGCCCTCGATCAAAGCCTGCCCGAAAGTCAGTTTGAAGTCATTGTAGTTAATGATGCCTCGACCGACGGCACGGCTCAAATCCTGGAAAATTATGTGAATGACGTTCGTGCATTCAACCTCGAACAGAACTTAGGACTTGCCGGTGCTAGAAATTTCGGCATTCAAAAAGCAAAAGGTCAATTCATCATTTTTCTCGACGCTGATGATTATATGCACAAGGAGACTCTTCGCATGCAGAAAGTCTTCTTGGAAGAAAACAACAGTCTTGACGCCGTATCCGTTGATTATTATTTGGTTGATGAGCGCGGTAAACACATTGAACATGTGAGCGCAGCTGACAAGCCAATTGCATGCGGCATTATGTTTCGAAAAGACTTTTTATACAACATCGGATTATATGACGAAGGCTTCCGAGCCCGTGAAGAAGAAGACTTGCGAATTCGTTGGACCGATAAATACAACATCTATAACATCATACTTCCGCTTTACCGATACCGAATGCATGGTAATAACCTCACTAAGAATGCGGATGAAATGGACAAGCATCTCGAAATGCTTCAAAGCAAACACGGACGATGAACCGATTTATTGAAGGTAAAAACATCTACTTGCGCGCCATTGAAATGGCAGATGCCAGTGATCGGTATGTGGCTTGGATGAACGATGAAGAGGTGACCAGAGGCCTTGCATCCGGCGTTTATCCCAGCACGCTCGATGATTTGAAAAAATACATCCTAGGCATTACAACATCTAAAAACGCGGTCATGTTTGCAATTTGCGACAATCAGAATGACCTGCATATTGGCAATATCAAACTTGACAATTTCGATTGGGTAAATCGAACTTGCGAATTGGGACTTCTGCTTGGCGATCGTTCATATTGGGGAAAGGGAGTTGGCACTGAGGTAATGCACCTCACCCTTCGTTACGCCTTCGAGCAATTGAATATGCGAAAAGTGCTACTTGCCGTTTACTCCAACAATCCGGGCGCAATCAAACTCTATGAGAAAGTAGGATTTCAGCAGGAGGGCTGTTTGCGAGCTCAGATATATTCTAAAGGAGAGTATATCGACAAATTTTTCATGGGTATTTTTAGTAACGAGCTTCAATGAACATTTGCATCATACAAGCACGAATGGGATCGACCCGCCTGCCGGGAAAAGTGCTGCGCGCTGTATTTGATAAGCCAATACTTCAGCACTTGGTTGATAGACTTCACCCATCAAAAACAATCGACAAACTAATTGTAGCTACCACCACCAATGTCGAAGATGACGCTATCGAAGCGTTTTGTAAACAGCATGGTATTGCCTGTTTCAGAGGAAGTGATTGGGACGTCCTAAGCCGATTTACGGAAGCAGCCCATTCAGTAGGCGCAACCAATGGAGATGCTATCATTCGCATTTGTTGCGACAACCCGATTCATTCATGGAAGGTAGTCGATTTCGTTGTGTCACAATTCTACCGTTATAAGGTTGATTATTTCTCGAACAGCAATCAGGAGCCTTCCTATTTGGAGGACGGTTTCGATGTAGAAGTTGTTGCCTACTCCGCGCTCATGAACGCAGCAAACCATGCCACATTAATGAGTGAACGAGAGCATGTAATGCCGTTTATCAAGAATTCAAAACAATTCAAACTGGGCTGGAGGAAAGCCAACGACTCCTACAACTTCAAACTTTCGGTTGATACAGAAAATGATTTGCGCCTTGCAGAGCAGATTTTCATTGAACTGCAAAACACACCCGATTTCAGCATTGATGATGTAGTGGAACTACTGCGAAGGAAACCTGAACTTCTCGAGATAAACAGTGAAAGCGAAATAAATTCAGGCTATAAAAAATCCATTCGCGAAGACCGCATGGTAAAATAAAATAAAGCATGGATCACTTGGCAACAAAGCGAATATCGAATTTCAAGATCAGTGATGAGTATCGAAATACCATTCACAACCTGATTCCCGGTGGCGCGCATACCTACTCCAAAGGTGATGATCAATTTCCGCTGCACTCACCTGCAGCCATTACCCACGGCAAAGGTTGCAGAGTATGGGACCCCGACGGCAATGAGTATATTGAGTGCTTGGGAGGTCTAGCATCCATAAGCCTGGGGCATGCCTACGAACCCGTTGTGGAGCGTGTAGTTGAAGAGCTACATAAAGGCAACAACTTTAGCCGACCATCGGTTATAGAGCGTGAGGTAGCCGAGCGCTTCCTATCGAATGTTCCCGGTCACGACATGATTAAGTTCGCCAAAAACGGATCAGTCGTCACGACCGCTGCGGTGAAATTGGCACGAGCATTTACCGGACGAAAAATTATTGCACGACCTATCGACCATCCTTTTTATTCCTACGACGATTGGTTCATTGGAAGTACGGATGTGAAAAGTGGAATTCCCTCGGATATTTCAGCGCTTACCGTCACCTACACGTCAGACAATATGCAGTCGCTCCTCGATTTATTCGCGCAGTATCCGAATGAAATCGCTTGTGTTATTTCCGAGCCGGAGAAATTCAATACACTGCCTGAAAACTACCTGAGTGATGCTATTGAACTAGCGCATAAGCATGGAGCACTCTGGATCATGGATGAAATGATAACGGGCTTTAAAACCGCTTATCCCGGATCAATGACCAGGTACAACGTGACGCCTGACATGACCACTTGGGGGAAGGGCATAGCAAATGGATTTTCCTTTTGCTGTTTGACCGGCAAAAAAGAAGTGATGGAATTGGGTGGAATTCGCAAAATAGGCAGCGAAAAGCTTTTCCTTGTGAGCACCACTCACGGCGGAGAAACCAGCAGCATTGCAGCAGCGATTGCGACTATGGACGAATTCGAAAAGCACGATGTAATTGGACACAACCAGCGCATGGGTCAACGATTCATAGATGGCAGTAAAGAAGTGATTGCCCGACATGGGCTGTCCAATCATATTCGGAACATGCAATTTAACTGGCATGCATCATTAGGCTATTTCGACGCTGATGGCGTAAACTCTTTCGGATTAAGAACGCTCTTTCATCAGGAACTGATAGCGAGGGGTGTGCTTTTTCAAGGCGTATTCTGCCCCCATTTTTCGCATATGGAATCGGATGTTGACTATGTGCTCAATGCCATGGATGAGTCTTGTGTTATTTTCAAAAAAGGCCTTGAAGATGGCTATGAAAAATACCTTATCGGCGAACCAATTAAGCCCGTTTTTCGAAAGTACATTTGATGCATTGGCAATGCCTTTTCAAATGAAAATTTAAATTATCTAATTGAACAGACTCCGCAACCGGATACCATGAAAACAACCGACCCAACAACCATCGATTTCAGAAAAAAATTCGAACTAACGGATAAAGTCATTGTCATCAGTGGCGCCTGCGGACTTATTGGACGCGCATTCTGTGAGGCGGCTGCTCAATTTGGAGCTACTGTGGTATGCGCTGACATTGAAGTTGCCAACCCGGTTGCATTCGCTCAGTCACTCAGCGAACGCCATGGCAGACCTATGATGGGATACAGCATTAACGTTGCTAATAAAACAGAAGTGGTTGACTTGAAAGATGCGGTAATCAATACTTTCGGCCGAATTGACGGTTTAGTTTGCGGACATCAAAACAAAACACATCTGAAGTTTGTGCCATTCGAGCAAGTATCTGAAGAGAATTGGGACACTGTTGTTGAGATAAATCTGAAAGGAACATTCCTTCTTTGCCAGGTGATTGGCTCGCATATGGCCGAACAAGGAAAAGGAAGCATCGTTAACATTCCGAGCACCTACAGCGTTGTCGCTCCAAATCAGAATTTATATAAAGGAACTTCACTTGGTTGCCCTGCCGAGTACAGCGCGAGCAAAGGAGGAGTTGACGCACTTTCTCGCTACTTGGCGAGCTACTGGGCCTCCAAAAAAGTGCGTGTAAACATGATTACGCCGCATGGTGTATGGAACAATCATGAAGAGCAGTTCGAAGCAAACTTCGCTCGCTTTTCGCCTCTTGAGCGGTTGAGTTTTAACCACGAAGTAGCACCCGCGCTTATTTACTTGCTTAGTGATGCAAGCAGTTATGTAACCGGCGACAACATGCTGGTTGAAGGAGGCTGGACAGTTTGGTGAGATCCGAGCTAGTTACTCACTCGTAATTGAGCACTGTAATATGGCCGAATTGATCAGTGGCTCTTCCTCGACCATCCTTTACGGTCACATAAAAGTTGTATAGCCCTTCAGGCACAGGCTTGCCATTCATCCTTCCATCCCAACCTTCCTCGATATTTCGTGTTTCAAAAATGAGGTCACCCCAACTGCTGAAAATAGTCATGTAATACTCCTCTACCAATGCGAATGAAACAGTTGGTTTAAAAAGATCATTGTAACCACCAAGTACGATGGCATTCGGTATCCAAATTATGGGATTTATAGACAGATTGACTTCATTGGAAAGGGCTGAAAAAGGCGCACGCGAAATATCATTTCTCTCAATGGCTTCAATACGGTAGAAAAAATCACCGTCGGTTTCTATCAATTCAGACACATCGTCCTCGTAAAACATACTGCCACCGCCATTCACTTCATCAATCAGTTCGTATTCTGAATCTTTCATACGCCTGTAGATGCGATACCATTCAACACCCTCCACCCACTCACCATATGGGGACCAAGATAAAATATTTACCAAACGTTCCTGATCGGATTCACCTTCGAGGTGTATTGTTCTCGCAACGTTGGAAGTATCGACAATCAATCCGCATGAATTGAATACGAGTATTCGGTAGGAATATGAAAACACATCATTTGCGCGTTCATCATCTATAAAAACGAGCTCAAGGGCAGCACTTGCATCTTGCACAACAACTTCTTCCCATGTTTGAGTGATTGGCTCCAGTCGCTGCAACTCATATCGGAAACTGAGAACTGTCGGAGAAATACCCAAGATTATTTGAACGGAATCAGCATTCAGTACAGATGCCGATTGTATCTCGACATATGAAGGTGCAGCATAATCGGCGACGTATGTATCGTGAAAATTGCTGAATGCACGGTAGCCCGTAATCGTATCCACCGCCTCAACACGGTATATGTTGTAACCCCCAAATTGGAGAGCAACATCAGCGTAATTCAACTCCGTTACCGTATCAATCGGGGTCATCGTTGTCGCTGTATAATCGTCCGTTAGACCAAATCCCTTGTAAACAATGTAATAGCTGGCAGCATTGCTCCAACTGTAATAGCCGGACCAATTGAAACTAATCTCAGAATCACAAACGGTGTAGTCTGTTACTTCCAAAAACGATGATGCATAGCAGAATGTGGTATCTCTATTATCACAACCATCGTAAGCCGCAATCGCATATTGAACTTCACCAGCAGATGATTGACCTACTGCAAACACATCCGAGAATTGCCACGGTGATTGATCAATGTCAAAAATGGGTATTGTACTGGTGCCGTTACATCTATAAACCAAATAACCTGCAGCATCAGGAGAAGCACTTGGCAACCAGTCAACAACAGCATATCCATTGGCATCCACCTCAACAGTAGTAACTACTATGGAAGCAGGAAAAACACTATCCCTAAACTGATCTCCATCGAAATTGCTTACAAATTCACAACCATCTGAGGTGACCATTCGAATACGGAAATTCATTGAAACAGGCGAACAATTATATACATAGTGCAAGAATTCATTCACACCAAATCCAACGGTTGTAAGGAGCTGCCAACTTCCCGATGGATAATCGGTCCAGATTTGATACTGCAAATTTTCGGTTGACGCGCCAACCGGCAGCCATGGCTCGTTCCACTCCAAAAAAGCGGCACTATCACAATTAACGCAGTTTCCTAAAGCAGGGTCTGCTTCGAGGTAAATAGTAGAGAGGGTGTCGGACGCAGCAGAATCCAACACTCCGGAACCGTCGTCATACCAGGCCAATACGTAGTAGTAATAATCATTCGAAAGAGCCAAATTGGAAATGTGCGTAAAGCTATTCAGCGCTAACGGTGTGAGGCCAGTAGCTATGGATGTGAAGCTTAAATCGGGCGAGATGCTGTAAAAAACTTCATAATGACTAAAGCTGGAGGTCGGAGCGTTTGGAGGGATCCAGTTTATGGTGACATTTCCCACATCATCGACCTGAAGACAAGTCACACCGGGCTGCTCCTGAGCGAACAGGGGCAACTGAAAAAGCAGACTCAGTGCTAGATAGATGCTTGCGTTTAAAAAATGTTTGACCACCGTCTTTGATTTTGGCATCGCGTGAACGGAAAAATTTACCTTTTATTACACGCTAAAAACCTTCAACAGGTTGCATGCATCGTGGTGAGTTTTTTCAGTTAGAGCGGAAATCAAAAATGAATCAGTCGCAGGACCTAAGGGACAGCATCTCGGAAATTTCTCAACAATGCATGTTGAATGCGTACAGACTCAATTTAGAATTCGATCCGGTTTAAAGGCCACCGGTTAACTTTTCGATGGTTGAACGGTAACCGAACATCATATTTTCAACGATTTGAGCGGCCGGAAGGACCTCTTTGATCATGGCCGAAGCTTGGCCAATTTCCAACTCCCCTTCCACCAAATCACCTTCAAACATTCCCTTCTTAGCTCTCCCCCGACCTAGAAGCGTCGCAAGCTCTTCGTTCGTTGCGCCCTTGGCGTACGCCTCCTCTACTCGGTTGTAGAAGTCGTTTTTAATAAGCCTTACAGGAGTCAATTCTTTCAACGTGAGTCGGGTTTCCCCTTCCGGGGTGTTTATAACCGTTCTTTTAAATGACTCATGTGCGGAAGCCTCCAGCGATGCAACAAACCGACTACCCACTTGCACGCCCGATGCCCCAAGCGCGATAGCTGCGGCCATGCTTCTACCGTCGTGAATGCCTCCAGCGGCAATTACAGGAATTTGAACTGCATCGACCACAGCCGGAACCAGACAGAGCGTCGTTGTTTCTTCACGGCCATTGTGCCCACCCGCCTCAAACCCTTCCGCTACCACAGCGTCGCAGCCAGCCTCTTGCGATTTAACCGCGAAGCGGGAGCTGCTTACAACGTGGACGACTGTTATGCCTCGCTCTTTGAAAATGGGCGTGTATGTTTTGGGGTTTCCTGCGGAAGAAAAAACAATCTTGACACCTTCTTCGAGTATGATATTGATATGATCCGCTATTTGTGGATAGAGCAGCGGAAGGTTAACTCCAAAAGGCTTGTTGGTGGCGGCTTTCGTTCTCCGAATCTGCTCGCGCAAAACGTCGGGGTACATGGAGCCTGACCCCAACAATCCGAGTCCGCCGGCATTACTGACCGCGCTCGCAAGCTCCCAACCGGAGCACCAAATCATACCTGCCTGAACAATCGGGTAATGAATGCCAAATAGAGATGTGATGGGATTTTTCATAGCCTCAAACGTTGTATGTAAAAGGCCGTAAAGTTATCATTGGCAGGCCTTCATTACTCGAAGGTTATAAACTTCAAATTTGCAAATAAAATATTTTCAGAAATCGATTTTGCTTCTATCTTAGCGCCTTGGCAGCTAGAGCCTTAATTAATTCCAACATGAAGAAAATACTATTTATCTTTTTGCTCTTTGCCTCAGTTTCCGTTTCGGCCCAATATCAATGGGACTATGGTGTTAGATTGGGCGCTGCAAATTACCTCGGTGACATAGGCGGTAAAGAACAACAGCGCAAAGACTACTTCTGGGACATGCACTTGGGACAGACACGTTACGCAGTTGGTGCGTATGGTCGCTATAAATTCTCTAAACGATTTGCACTAAGCGCAGGATTGGATCACATGCTCATTCAAGACGCCGATCAATACACTACATACATACCACGCCGCGCGCGGAATCTCAACTTTCGCAACCGCATGTTCGAACTATCCGGAAGAGCTGAGCTTACCTTGTGGTATGACAATGACGTAGGTAATCGTGGTTTTTACAATCCGGACTTCAAACTTTTTGCATTTGCCGGCCTAGCGGCTTACTACAGCAACCCTCAGGCAAGACTCGTGTATGATGAATCTGAGAAAGAATTGGCTTTTAGTCTTGGAGGTGATACCGCAAAATTGGTCCCCGGAGAATTTGTTAATGACACTTGGTATAGTTTACGCCCTTACCGCACTGAAGGCTCAACCTACAGCAACATTGGACTTGCAATCCCAATGGGAATAGGCATGTACTTTACGTTCAATAAAACCTGGCGTGTTGGATGGGAAATTTGTTGGAGAAAAACATTCTCTGACTATCTCGATGATGTCTCTACCTACTACAACAAACCATCACCAGATAATGCTGAGACATTCGACCTTGCTTTAGCGCTTCAATCACAAACCTATCAGGGCCTGCTTGATGACCAAAATGCACTCCTGCGACTTGAGGAGGGTAATCCTATATACGAGGATATCTTCCCGATTATGTCGCTCAACGACTTCCGTTATCAGCCCCAAAACGACATTACGCCAGATGCATTCCAGTCTACGCGAGGCCTTCACGACCCTTCGAATCCATTGGCTCGCAAAGACAACTATGTAACCTCACAGGTAGTTATTACAAAACTTGTTCGCGGTCGTTCTAAGTTTTACAAGAGCAAATACAGTTGGGTAAAAAACAGAGCCACCGTGCGTAGATCACGAGCTAAGTTCTAAACCATTTATATCCTATTGAAAGCGGTCGTAAGGCCGCTTTTTTTTATGCCACGAATGGGAGAGAATGGTGAATGAACACTGAGGATGGTTGAAGGAGGTTGTGCCACGAATGCACGAATTGGAGAGAGTGGTGAATGAACGCTGATTGAGGTTGATGGATGCTGTGCCACGAATGCACGAATTGGAGAGAATGGTGAATGAACACTGAGGATGGTTGATGGATGCTGTGCCACGAATGCACGAATTGGAGAGAGTGGTGAATGAACACTGATTGAGGTTGATGGATGCTGTGCCACGAATGCACGAATGGGAGAGAGTGGCGAATGAACGAGTATGCCAGTCGAAGCGGGAGTGTTGGGCACTCGTTTGCCAACCGCAGTTGACTATCGCGGAAGGTATTGCAGCAACTTAGAAAGAGGCTTGCGAATGAGCGTTAAAAATCCCGGTTGCAATCCATTCATCTTCCACGCCAATCGATCCTCCTTGTTTGCCTTCCAGCGGTT
>CAMAYP010000018.1 GCA_945862415.1 Chryseobacterium gleum
CGCAAGGGCTGGCGCACTCGCAGATTCTCCTTCTTGCGAATGGAAAGAACCATCGAGGAAATCTTCTGTGCAAAATCCATCCTACTTTCCAGTTCGGAATCTATGCGGGAAACATCGGCGCGCACGAGCATGCTCAGGTGCACCGATTCGTAGCTCAATGCCTGCTGCACGGAACCTGCGTTGCGAGCTGTTTCCGTGAGGTTCTTATACAACCAGTCGCAGAAGAAAGGCGCGAATGGTGAAGCCAGCTGCGCAACCGTAACCAAGCACTCGTGCAGCGTCTGATAGGCCGCCTGCTTATCGTTGCTCAGTTCACCATGCCAAAAACGCTTGCGCGATAATCGTACGTACCAATTCGAAAGATGCGCATCCACAAATTCTTCTATTTCGCGAGCCGCAGTGGTTGGATTGAAATCGTCCAAGCAATCTGTAACGGTTTGTATCAGGCTATTCAGCTTTGAAATAATCCATCGATCGAGTTCACTGCGTTCACTTAGTGCCAGTGTTTTCGAACCATCGATTGCATATTGATCAATGTTAGCATAAATAGCAAAAAATCCATACGTATTGTAAAGCGTTCCGAAAAACTTCCGCTGTACTTCTGCTATACCCTCTACATCAAACTTGAGGTTGTCCCAGGGCTGCGCATTCGTTATCATGTACCAGCGTGTTGCATCGGGCCCGTACTTGGCAATGGTGGTAAACGGATCAACCGCGTTGCCCAATCGCTTCGACATTTTGTTGCCGTTCTTGTCGAGCACAAGACCATTTGAGATTACGTTTTTATACGCCACCGAATCGAAGCACATGGTCGCGATGGCATGCAGCGTATAAAACCAACCGCGAGTCTGGTCGACTCCCTCTGCGATGTAATCGGCAGGGAAAGCCTTGCGTTCATCAATCAACTCTTTATTCTCGAAAGGATAGTGGAGCTGCGCATATGGCATAGCACCACTGTCGAACCACACGTCGATCAAGTCCGATTCTCTGCGCATGGCTTGGCCGGTGGCAGAAACGAGTACGATATCATCGGCATAGGGTTTATGCAGGTCGAATCGTCCATAGTTCTCTTTGCTATTGTCGCCGGGAATGAAATCGCCGAGCGGGTTCGCAGTCATCAATCCTTTGGCAATACTTTTTTCAATTTCCGCTTGGAGCTGCTCGGCACTGCCAATGCACAAGGCTTCAGAGCCATCCTCAGTGCGCCAAATAGGAAGCGGAACTCCCCAAAAACGCGAGCGCGATAAATTCCAATCGTTGGCATTTTCAAGCCAGTTACCAAAACGGCCCGTACCTGTCGATTCCGGCTTCCAGTGAATAGTGTTGTTGAGCTGCACCATTCGTTCGCGCACTTCGGGAATCTTGATGAACCACGAGTCGAGCGGATAATACAACACCGGCTTATCGGTGCGCCAACAATGGGGGTAGTTATGCTCGTATTTCTCTTTCTTGAAGAGTTTGTTTTCGTTTTGCAGCTTGAGGCAAATACGTTCATCGACACTCAGGTAATTGAGTTTCGAGGTGTCTTTGATGAATCCTGCAAGACTTGTCTTTTGGCGCTCGAGCTCAGTTGCCTTTTCTGCATCGGAGTTGTAATCTTCCTTCACGAATTCTTCCCCGAACAAGAAAACACCGTCATTTACGTCAGGCAAGAATCGTCCGCGACGATCTACCAACGTGAGTGAGTCGATTCCGTTTTGTTTGGCAACACGGAAGTCATCCGCACCAAATGAAGGCGCGATGTGCACGATACCTGTACCGTCTTCAGTGGTTACGAAGTCTCCAATGATGACACGAAACGCATCGCCTTCGGGTTGAACGAAGGGAAGCAACTGATGATAACGCGTGCCTTCCAAATCAGAACCTTTGAATGAGGCAAGCACTTCAAACGGTACTTGCTTATCACCGGGTTTGTAGTCTTCGAACTTCAATTCGGCTTGTGCCGAAGAGAAATATTTACCCATTAAATCTTTCGCCAGCACAACTTGTACGGTAGCACCCGAATAATGATTGATGGTTTTCACCAACACATACTCAATGTTCTTACCTACTGCAAGGGCGGTATTGCTCGGAAGCGTCCAGGGCGTGGTGGTCCAGGCTAGAATGAAAGTAGGAATATCTGACGTCTGGAGAAGCTGAAGCGAAGTTTCCTTCACTTCAAACATGGCTACGGCCGAAGTGTCCTTCACGTTTTTGTAGCAACCCGGCTGATTCAACTCATGAGAGCTAAGGCCGGTGCCTGCGGCGGGAGAGAATGGCTGAATGGTATAGCCCTTATAGAGCAGTCCTTTGTTAAAGAGTTGCTGCAACAGCCACCAGACGCTTTCGATGTACTTGTTGTCGTATGTGATGTAGGGATCTGTCATGTCGACCCAATAACCCATTACCTTGGTGAGTTCCTCCCACTTGTCGGTATACTTCATCACCTCTCTTCTGCAGGCGAGGTTGTATTCTTCTACCGTGATTTTTTTTCCAATATCTTCCTTGGTAATGCCAAGGGTCTTCTCCACAGCCAGCTCGATGGGCAAACCATGCGTATCCCATCCGGCCTTGCGTTTTACCTGCTTGCCGTTGAGCGTTTGATAGCGACAGAAAATATCCTTAATGGTGCGCGCCATCACGTGGTGAATGCCGGGCATGCCATTGGCGCTAGGCGGTCCTTCGTAAAACACAAAAGGATTGTCAGCGCTGCGTTCATCGATGCTGCGCTGGAAGATACGATTAGCATCCCAGAATGCCATTACTTCGTCGGCTATAGCCGGGAGTTGCAGGCCTTTAAATTCGCGGTACACTTGAGCCATGATGGTGTGTGGAAAGGTGCGCGAAGATAGCTAGAATACCAATGAGTAGTGACACAGTGAAGGGGTGAAATGGTGAAATAGTAAGCCCCTCACCACCCTTTCACCATTTCACTATTTCACCACGTCACCGTTTCACTATACTTTCGAGATCTTAATCATATTCGTCATGCCCTGCTCACTGATTGGCATGGACGCGAGGTGAATAATGAATTCACCGTCTTTAATAAGGTTATTTTTCTTGAGGAAGAAACGGATATCTGCAATGGTTTGATCGGTACTTACCATTTTGTCGTAGTGGAACGCATGAACGCCCCACACCAAACTCATCTGCGTGAGTATCTTTTTATTGCTGGTAAAAACGAACACATTGGCATTCGGACGCCAGCTCGAGATGCGGTATCCGGTATAACCGCTGAATGACATGGTTACCAAAGCCGATGCATTCACACGGGCGGCTAGGCGGCACGCGCTGTAGCAAACGCTATCGGTCATAAAGCGAGATACATCAATATCACTCGGCATCTCTTCATGGTAGTAGATACCACCATAGGTTTCTGCTTCGGTGATGATTTTGTTCATGATGCGCACGGCTTCAGCAGGGTATTTCCCAACAGAAGTTTCTCCGCTGAGCATCACGGCATCGGCACCGTCGAGCACTGCATTGGCAACGTCAGTCACCTCCGCACGTGTTGGAGTCATGTTGGTTACCATGCTCTCCATCATTTGTGTGGCCACAATTACCGGCTTTGCTGCCGAGACGCACTTTTTCACAATTTTCTTCTGGATGAGCGGCACACGCTCGAGGGGTATTTCAACTCCCAGGTCACCGCGGGCTACCATCACCGCATCGCTTTCACGAATGATATCGTCGATTTGATCTACCGCCTCCGGCTTCTCAATTTTGGCAACAACCTTCGCGTGCTTGTTGGCCTTGGCAATGATTTCCTTGAGGGCAATAACGTCCTGAGCGTTTCGCACAAACGACAAGCCTATCCAATCGATATCGTTTTGCAATGCAAACTCAAGATCCGACAAATCCTTTTCGGACAGTGAGGGCAATGAAACTTTTGTGTTGGGCAAATTCAATCCTTTCTTAGAGGAGAGTGGTCCGCCTTGAATAATCTCACACTCTACCGTATCCACACCATTGGTAGAAAGAATGCGGAAGGCGAGTTTGCCATCATCGAGCAACACCGTTTCACCGGCTTTAACATCGCGCGCAAATTCTTTATAGTTGGTGTAGATAATCTTATCGGTGCCTATTTGCTTGATGGTTGAAATGGTGATTTTGTTTCCTGTTTCAATATTCACGCTACCATTCTCCATTTCACCAACACGGAGTTTTGGGCCCTGCAAGTCGGCCAGCATCGAAGTATTTATGCCCAATTCTTTATTGATCTCGCGTATGGCATCGACCACCTTTTGATGATCCTCATAGGAACCGTGTGAGAAGTTGAGTCGAGCTACATCGAGTCCGTTTTGAATCATTTGCATGAGCACTTCCTTCGAACTGCTGCTGGGGCCTATGGTTGCTACTGTTTTTGTCTTGTTCATGTTGCGTTGTTACCTGTTCTCATCGAGCAGGTTGTCTTTGTATTTTAACTTGTCGACTTCTTGTCGCTGAAAGGCGAGTACAAAGTCGGTTTTTCGTAAACCCGATTGCAATTTTTTCATGGATGATTCCGATGGTTGTTCGATTTTCAATAAGTAATCGAACTGCATCAAATCGGGCATGAATGTGCCTTCCGGAGTTTTGTTATCGATCAATGTGAACACGGTTTGATCAACCGGGTGCGTCCAACGAAAACGGGCATGATGGGTAGTGGAGCGCTTTCCTTCAACTACAGCATCTTCAATGCGCACAAGGCGCCATCCCAGTGATTTGTTGAGCGACCAAGCCAGGCGATAGTCTTTTTCATGGCTGCTTACACCAATGATCTCAAAATCGTATTCGTCTTCTATTTCGAGGGTGTGAAAGGCCACTTACTGTCTCATTTACAAGCAGACAATTCCTGTTGTTGCCAAGGGCTAAAATCGACATAAAATGGTTTCGCACAACCTGTTTGTTTCGAAACTTATTGGTCAGGTATGTTGATAGCGCAATTCAGGGAAACCACCTTCACTGTGCAAGGTGGCAATTCGACCCAGATAAAAGGCTTGATTATCGCTGAGATGTCCAGCGGGAAAGCCAAACACAACGGGTACCTGTAACTTCTCTGCGATGCTCCGAATAATCGCTTGATCGTTGGTTCCCCAAGGATTATCGCTTGGAAAACCGAAGGCCTTTGTGTTGTCTTTCATTTGAGTAAAACCCCCGCAGATGATGGCTTTCACGTTGGAAAGTATGCCCGAACGGTAGAGCCCCCACAACATGCGATCGAGGTGATAGAGCATTTCATCAACATCCTCTATGAACAATATCACGTCCGATACTTCTCGCCATGAATCGCTACCCAGCAAGCTATAAAGCACTGAAAGGTTGCCTCCCATTACGACTCCGCTCACCGGCTGCAACGTGGCTTGCTCCGTCGATTGGAACGTTTGCAGTTCGCCAAAGAGTGCCTTCCTCAGATTTTCGATTGCCTCTTCCGTGGCATCCGGAAACGAAATGGGCATGGTAGAGTGAATGGTAGCAATACCACGACTGTTGAGGTGTGCATGCAGCACAGTGATGTCGCTGTATCCTGCAATCCACTTCGGGTTTGTCTCAAAGCGTGAGAAATCGAGCAAGTCGATGGTATGCACAGTGCCATAGCCACCTCTTGCAATGATTACGGCTTTCACCTCTTCATCATCCAGCAACGACTGCAACCCTTCGGCACGTTGCTCGGCATTGCCAGCCAACTGAAAGTGCGGCGTGTGCACATTGGGAGCAACCTTCACGCGGAGGCCCCACGAGGTAAAGCGATCGATGGCAGGTTGCAATTGCTCAGTGGTTACCCAACGCGCTGTAGCTGCGATACCGATGCAATCGCCTGATTTTAGAAAAGGAGGAGTCTTGAATACCATCTCGAAACTATCTTGCGCTCCAAATCTGCACGCTCTTAAGACACGTGCAGCATACCACGGACTGTAGTTTTACACGTCCCTCTCAACACACTTTCATGAGCGAACCAAAACGATACCTCGTAACCTCCGCACTGCCCTACGCAAATGGCCCTTTGCACATTGGCCACATTGGCGGTGCCTATCTGAATGCCGATATTTATGTGCGTTACCTGCGCTTGAAAGAGAAGGACGTTGCATTCATTTGCGGCAGTGACGAGCACGGAGCAGCGATTACGCTTCGTGCGAAAAAGGAAGGAAAGACCCCTCGTGAAATCGTGGATTACTACCACGAATTGATGAAGAATGCCTTTGCAGACTTTGGTATTTCGTTCGACATCTACCACCGCACCTCTTCCGAAGAGCACAAGGAGATGTCACAAGCCGTCTTCAAAAAACTCGAAGCGAAGGGCAGTTTTGAAGTTGAAACTTCACAGCAGTATTACGATGAAGAGGCGGGTCAATTTTTGGCAGATCGTTACATTATTGGAACATGCCCCAACTGTTCGAGCGACAAAGCCTATGGCGACCAATGTGAAAAGTGCGGTCGCTCACTGAGCCCGCTTGAACTGATAGACCCCAAATCAACACTAAGCGGAAGTAAGCCCGTACTGAAGGAAACCTCACACTGGTATTTGCCTATGGCGCATCATGAATCGTGGATACGCGATTACATCGGCAAAGGAGAATACCAAGGGAAGCATCACCACGACCCGAAAGAATGGAAGGCACACGTGGTTGGCCAATGCATGAGCTGGGTAGATGGTGGATTACAAAGTCGCGCCATGACACGCGATTTGGATTGGGGCGTACCCGTGCCGGTGGCAGGCGCCGATGGCAAAGTACTGTATGTGTGGCTCGATGCACCCATAGGATACATCACCAACACAAAAGTATGGGCCGATAAAAACGGAAAGAACTGGGAAGATTACTGGAAGAGCGGCGACTCGCGTCTGATCCATTTCATAGGCAAAGACAACATCGTATTTCACTGCATCATTTTCCCGATCATCTTAAAAGAGCACGGCGATTTCATCCTACCGCATAACGTACCCGCCAATGAATTCATGAATCTGGAAGGCGATAAAATTTCGACTTCCCGAAACTGGGCTGTATGGCTGCATGAATATCTGGAAGACTTCAAGGGCCGTCAAGATGAGATGCGTTATGTGCTTTGCTCCATCATGCCCGAGCAAAAGGACAGTGAGTTCACCTGGACCGACTTCCGCGACCGTGTTAACAATGAGCTAGCCGATATTCTTGGCAACTATGTGAACCGTGTGTTTGTGCTCATGCACAAGTATTACAATGGTGTTGTGCCCGCGTTGGAAGGAGCTGCTTCCGAAGCCGAATTGGCAGCAGCCACCGAAGCTCGCCGCGCATATGAAGCTGTAGGTAAGGCAATCGAACAATTCAAGTTCCGGGAAGCTCTTGCTGAAGCCATGAACATTGCGCGAGCCGGAAACAAGCTACTCACGGAAACCGAGCCGTGGAAGCTCATGAAGACAGACGCCGCAGCCACGGCCCGCATTCTTCATGCATGCCTCAACATGGTTGCAGATGCAGCCGCAGCATTGAGTCCGTTTTTACCCTTCACTGCGAAGAAAATCATGGATGCGCTGCAATTGAAACCACGCACCTGGGATGGAGTGTTGCAGAATGAGCAAATAAGCGCGGGCCACACGATTGGTCAACTGCCTATATTGTTTGAGAAGATTACAGATGAAGTAGTAGCTGCGCAAGTGGAAAAACTTGCTCAGCGACAAGCGCAAAACAGCGCTGTGGTAGAACCCATTAAAGAGACTATTGACTTTGAAACGTTCCAAAAGCTCGACTTGCGCATTGTGAAAGTGCTGGCCGCCGAAGCAGTTCCGAAAACGAAAAAACTGTTGAAGCTGACCATCGATACCGGCGTTGATAAACGAACGGTTGTGTCGGGAATCGCAGAGCACTATACCCCTGAAGATGTAGTTGGCAAGCACGTACTCTTTCTCGCCAACCTCGCGCCACGCGCTATCAAAGGTGTTGAGAGTGCAGGAATGATTTTAATGGCTGAAAATCCGCAGGGTCAACTTTCTATTCTGAATACGGAGCGGGAACCCACAACCGGTTCCACCGTAAAGTAAAACGCTATGCCTGCGAAGGTTTGCGTTGGGTCGACACAGGACTTTGTGCCTTCTGTTGTTCGTAGCAAATTTTGCTGAGTGCACCCAATATGGCTTTGAGTTCTTCCATGCTTTTACCTTCGGTCATAATGGTAACAGCGTACGAAGCGGAGCCACGGTAGACAATCGCCGATTCGTGCAGTTGAACCAAATCGCTCGTAGTAAATCGTTCACCAAACTTGTGCGCTACTTTGTTGCTTGATGGTATTCCCTGAACGATTCCTTGCTTGAATTCTGACTTGGTCAACAGATCCAACGCATACTCCGAGTACAGCGAACTCAAATAAGATGCATTGTATAACACTCTGAAAAACTTCGACATGTCGGCAGGTGAAACTCGGAAGAACAAATCTTCCGCATCCTGGACAGGGATAGATAATTTCAAGAATAAATCGTCGTAGAGCTGTTTGTTGTAAATCGAAAACAACATACTTGTTGCATCGTTGTCACTAAAAAGAATCATACGTTCCAATAACTCCTGCACCGTGTAGAATTTCCCTACCTCCATAGGTTGCTGCACAGGAACAAACACCTTCATATTCGAAGCAGATTGGTATTGAATTTTCTGCTCCAGTAATGTTTTATCGCGTTGTGCCTGCTTCAAGATTGTCAACAGCAACGGCACTTTCATCATACTACCCGGATAATACAACTCACTTCCATAGGCAGACGTCCAGTGCAGTGAATTCAGCTCTTTGTAATAAACGGAAGCTCGGGTAATTTTACCGGCAGCCTTCTGATTGTCTATGTAATCTGTAAGCTGCTGCTTCAAAGACTGAAGCGCATCGCTCTCGCAACTCACATCCGCAAATAAAAATGGCTTGGTTAAACTCGGAGAGTTGTCGCGCGTGATAGACACGTCATCGCATGGCAGGCTTGTCGAGATGTCAGCAACCTCGGTTTTTGGTTGCTCAGAATCGGCCTTTATTTTAGCATCCAGGGCGGGTTTCATTGCCAGCCAGGTTATGCTGGTTGCAGCCAGCATACCCAAGAGCATGAGGGCTACCCATTTTCCACTACTCATACATTTCTTACAGGTTTATCGCCATTTCCAGTTGGCGAAGGTTCCAAAGGTAATCACGTCGTCAGCATATTCATTTCTGCTTTGTTAATCTATCAACACATTCTTGAATTGCTGAAAAGAGCGAAACACATTAACAAGTTGAAGCGTAGTGATTTTCAACTTGAATTATGCTGTTACCAAAACATTATCGCGCGGGAAAACCTTGGGTTAAGGTTTTATTAAGCCTCTTTCTAAGAGATAATTGGCTATCTGAACCGCATTGGTAGCGGCTCCTTTGCGGAGATTATCGCTCACAATCCAACAGTTGATTGCATTCACGTTTGACTCATCCCGTCGGATTCTACCTACAAAAACGTTATCAGAATTATACGCATGAATAAGCGGCATCGGATATTCAAAATTCATAGGCTCATCCAAAACCACCATACCGGGAAACGATTGGAGAGCAGACCGAACCTCCGCTAAGTTGGGTTCGCGTTCGAACTCCATATTGACCGACTCGCTGTGCCCGCCCATGACAGGTACGCGCACACAAGTAGCGGTAACGCGAATGGAATCATCGCCCATAATCTTCTTGGTTTCATTCACCATTTTCATTTCCTCTTTGGTGTATCCGTTGTCCATGAACACATCGATTTGAGGAATCAGGTTCAGGTCGATGGTATAGCGATAAGCCATTTCGCCTTCAATACCATTACGCTCATTCATGAGTTGATCTACCGCTTTCTTGCCTGTGCCTGTAACACTCTGATAGGTGCTCACAACTACTCGTTTCAAGCCATAGAGCAGGTGAAGAGGTTGAAGCACCATCACCATTTGGATGGTTGAGCAATTGGGGTTAGCTATGATCTTATCTTCTGCGGTGATTGTATCTCCGTTGATTTCGGGAACAATTAATTTTTTAGTTGGGTCCATGCGCCACGCCGATGAATTGTCGATGACCACCGTGCCTGCCTCCGCAAACTTCGGAGCCCACTCTAAACTCGTGCTGCCACCTGCACTGAAAAGCGCAATCGTCGGACGAGCCGCAATGGCATCCGTCATGGAAACAACCTTCCAACTGCGACCCCGCCATTCAATTGTTTTTCCTACTGATTTTTCAGAGGCTACCGGAATGAGTTCAGTAACCGGAAAATTCTGCTCATTCAATACCTCGAGCATCTTTGTGCCCACCAATCCGGTGGCTCCAACAACGGCAACTTTCATGTGCAAACTATTTGGCCTCGAAACTAAGGTTAAAACGTGCCTTATACTATGTTTGAAGTATGAAAGCAATTCTTCTCTTTGGCTCATTTTGGGCGGGGCTTGTAGGTGTTTCACTTGCGCAATGGCAAGATGATTTTTCGGACGGCGATTTCACTTCGAATCCCGCTTGGCTTGGAGCCGATACAGCCTATTCCGTTGTGAATGGGATACTCGAATTGAGCAACAACAATCCACTACCAGCACCTACCTCCACTGTTTCTGCGCTTTACACCGGCAGTGTATTGACCAACCTCAACAACAAGGAGTGGCGTTTTTTTCTTGACCATGGTTTTTCAGGAAGTGACAACAACCAGACTCGTGTTTACCTTTCGGCAGATGGCCCCATCATTGGTTACAGCGGCACGGGCAGCGCAGGAGTTTCCGGGTATTTTCTTCTCTTCGGTGAAGCACTATCCAACGATGTCATTCGATTCTATTACGATGATGGCAGTGCCATATACCTGATTGCTTCAGGAACAACTTCTATCGCTAATTCTTTTGGAGTGAGTATTCGCATCACTCGCGACGCTTCTGCTAACTGGACCATTGAAGCTGATTTCAATGGTGGTCAAAACTATTCGCTTGAAGCTGCAATAATTGATAACAGTAGCAACGGCAGCTCATATTTCGGCTTCGTAAACAAGTATACAAGCGGAAATGCGGACGCTATACAACTCGACAACTTCTATGTCGGCACGATTGAAGTAGACACTACTCCTCCCAATGTGCTTTCGGTAACGCCTACTTCGTTGACTTCTCTTGATGTGCTTTTCAATGAAGCTGTCACCTTATCATCAGCCACAAATTCTGCTAACTATACCATTGTAAATATTGGCAATGCATCCAATGCTGCAATCGATGCGATGAATCCGGCGCTGGTTCATCTTACCACTCCAGCATTTGCGGCCAACACAACCTACACACTCGGAGTTCAAAACATAGCGGATCCTGAAGGCAATAGCATGTCGCTTCCCAGCCTTGTTGAGTTCAATTACTTTGTTCCGATTGGTGCCAACTATCGCGATGTGGTATTCAACGAAATTCTGGCCGACCCTACTCCATCAGCAGGACTGCCCGAAGCAGAATTCGTGGAGTTGTACAATCAACATCCCGAAAACGCTTACAACTTTCAGGGATGGAAATTCGTGAATTCGACCACCGAAAAAATCCTCCCCGATTTTACGCTGGCACCAGGAGCGCATGTTGTTGTTTGCGACATGAATAATTTGGCGTTGTTTGAAACCTATGGCCAAGTGATTGGCATTACGTCGTTCTCTGCACTGACGAACACCGGCGACAGTTTGACGCTGAAAGACAACAACAACCAAGTCATCGACATCGTGGTGTATAGCGACGATTGGTTTGAGACCGACAGCAAGCGTGAAGGCGGATGGTCGCTGGAATTGGTGAACCCGGAATTGCCTTGCGCCAATGCCACCAACTGGAAAGAGAGCGTTGCAGAACCGGGCGGAACACCGGGTGTTGTCAATTCGCAATACAACAACACACCCGACACTACTGCACCGTTTGTTGAGTCGGTTGTTGTGATAGACGCACAAACCATTCAACTTACCTTTTCCGAACCGATGGACACCAGCGGTTGGAGCAATCCATCGTGGGACGTGCTTCCTTTCAACAGTGCCTACAACGGTGTATGGTCGGCTCAACTGACTGTGGTAACGCTTGCCATGACATCACCGATCATTCCTTCTTCTTATTACGACCTTGTGATGAATGGAATTTCGGATTGCAGTGGGAACATCATTGCACCCGTGAATATTCCGTTTGCGCAAGGCATTGCACCCGGCCCGGGCGATCTCATAATCAATGAAATTATGGCCGACCCGGATCCATCGATAGGGTCACCCATGTCCGAGTTCATTGAAGTCCGAAACAATTCTAACAACTTACTCGACCTGACTAATCTTCACGTAAACGGTGGATTTTTCACTTCGCAGGTCACACTAGCACCTGCCTCATTTTTAATAATAGCCGACACTGAAAACAGCACTGCATTCGACGCATCAATACCAGCTGTCTTTATGGAAAGCTTCCCCGGCCTCACCAACAGCGGAACGACACTCAGCTTGTATAACGGCAATGTGTTGCTCGATCAATTGCAATACACCGTGCAATGGTATCGCGACGATACGAAAACCGAAGGTGGTTGGTCGCTAGAGCGCATCAATCCACTGGCTGAGTGCAGCGGCCGCTATAACTGGAGAGCAAGCAACGCATCGATTGGCAGTACACCCGGTGCAGAAAACTCGGTCTTCAGCATTGCGTCGAATGGCTCGCCGGGGGTTATCGAATACGGCGTATTGAACGACTCAACCTTATTCATCGCCTTCACCGAATCGATGGACACACTCAGCTTTTTGAACCTGAGCGGAGCTTTGGGTAACGGAGTAATTGCCATCAACCCAATGTGGAATATCGACCGCGATATACTGACGCTTACCACGAGCACTCCACTGGTTACAGAGCTAACCTATACCCTATCACTAAACGGCTTGACCGACTGCGACGGAAATGCATGCGCCGCTTCCACGCTTAACTTCATTCGTGGATTAATACCAAACGCAGGCGATATCATCATCAATGAAATCATGGCCGACGGAAGTGACGGCGACCAAATAGCAAGTCCTTCGGTCGATTTTATCGAGATCTACAACCGAACAAATCACCTCATCGATTTAACTCGCTTGAAAGTGAACAACGGGTTCTTCGAAACACAAGTGTTGTTGCAGCCTGATTCATTTATCATTATCACTGACACAGACAGCGACCCTGCTCAGTTTTTCGCATACCCGAATGTGGCCTACATGGAAGGATTTCCATTGCTCACGGAAGATGGAACTGCAATTCATTTGATTATCGAGAATGACACCCTGGAGACCATTCGCTACTCGAAAGCATATTACAACGACGCTGAAAAAGAAGCAGGAGGCTGGTCGATGGAACGTGTAAATCCTGACGACCCATGCAACAGTTATGACAACTGGCGCGCTTGTATGCGACCGCAGGGAAGCACTGCCGGCAGAAAAAACAGTGTGCTCGACAGAAGCACAGATGGCACTGCTCCTCAACTGCTGTATGTGTTGAGTGAGCCTGAAAATGCCATCACACTTGTTTTCAACGAGCCCCTTTCGCAACCCGGTTTGAATGTTACGCAGTGGACTGTAAATGACATTGCAATCGATTTGACAACAGCCTACCTGACGGGTGAAGAGCGCAATGAACTTGTGCTTACCTACGGAGCCATGAACGCGAACACTATTTACACGTTCAACTTGATTGGCATTGCCGACTGCTGGAGCAACAACAACATGAGCATCAACGGTTCATTCGCTCTGCCTCAGACACCTGTTGTGGGAGAACTTATCATCAATGAAATTCTCTATGACCCCTATGAAGGCGGAAATGATTTCATCGAGATTTACAATCGTTCCTCTCACGCCGTATCACTCGACAGCTGCGCGATAGCCGATGCTACAAGCGGTGAAATGAATACTCCCGACTTCATTACTGAGCGGAACCTCTTGCTCATGCCGGGTGCGTTTTTGGCACTTGCGCGCGATGGAAGAGAACTGCCTTCGTTCTACAACAACACCAATAGAAGTGCAGTTTGGAAAGTAGAAGGCATGTCGGACTTTTCTTCCGATGATGTTGCTTACTTGCTTTTGCCCAATGGAGAAGTGGCCGACGAAGTTGCATACAACAGCGATTTTCACTTCCCCTTGCTCAATATAACCGATGGAGTTTCGCTCGAGCGTATCGATTACAACCGCCCTTCCGATGACGCAACCAACTGGCACAGCGCGGCAGAAAGCGCAGGCTTCGCAACCCCCGGAATCATCAACTCGCAAGCGGTATTAAGCGGAGCGAGCACAACCGAAATCTCGGTCGACCCTGAAGTATTCTCACCCGACAACGATGGCTATCACGACGTTGTTACGTTCTCCATACTTCTGGAAAAAGCCGGCTTTGTGGGCAATATCCGCATCTACAACAGCAACGGACGCCCCGTGCGACACCTCATGCAAAACATGTTGCTCGGAAATGAAGCACGCATGTCGTGGGATGGCATAGATGACGACGGAACCAAAGCGCCCATTGGTATTTACGTGGTGATGTTTGAAGCATACGACACCGAAGGAAACGTGATTGGGGGAAAAACTTCTTGTGTTCTCGCCCATCCGCTCGACTGATGTATCTCGTTAAAACACCATCATTGTTGAAGCCGCTCGCAAAAGATCTTTTGTGGCATGTAGCGGGCGCACAACAGGAAGTGTATTTCACGTTCGACGACGGCCCCACACCCGAGGTTACTGAAGAGGCTCTCAATCTTCTGTCACGCTTCAATGCAAAAGCAACGTTTTTCTGCTTAGGTAAAAATGCCGAGGCACATCCTGAAATCATGCAGCGGATTGTGGCCGACGGTCATACCGTTGGCAACCATACCTACGATCACCCCGACGGTTGGAAGACACCCCACATAGAGTACTTGCGCAATGTGGTGCAAGCCAAACGCACTATTGATTCAAGGCTTTTTCGTCCACCGTATGGACGCATTACTCCGGCGCAAGTAAGCGCGCTGAAAAATCAGTTTACACTCGTGATGTGGGATGTTCTTAGTGCTGACTTCGATGCAGCCAACACGCCCGAAGCATGTCTTGAAAATGTAATACGTAATGTATCGCCTGGCAGCATCGTCGTATTTCACGACAGCATCAAGGCACGACACAACATGCTCTTTGCCCTGGAACGCAGTTTGGAACAATTGTCGCGCGGAGGCTATATCTTTCGCGCACTTTCCAACTCATGAGTGTAAAACCCAAAAAGGCCCTCGGGCAGCATTTCCTTAAGAACCCCGAAATCTGCCAGCATATTGCCGAGGCAATAACCATTCACGGCGGATATAAAAAAGTGTTGGAAATAGGCCCCGGAATGGGAGCTCTAACCAAGTATTTGCTTTTGCGCAAAGAGTTCGAAACGCATGTCGTTGAAATAGACCGTGAAAGCGTTGACTATCTCAACATTCATTTTGGAGAACTGCGCGGACGCATCCATGAGGCCGATTTTTTGCGCATGCCAATCGATACCCTGTTCAACGAACCGTTAGCGGTGGTGGGTAATTTTCCTTACAACATTTCATCCCAAATTGTTTTCAAGGTGCTCGACCACATGGACCAGGTGCCGGAGTTGGTGGGGATGTTTCAGCGCGAAGTTGCGCAGCGTTTTGCGAGCGGACCGGGCAACAAAGATTACGGAATCATTTCTGTGTTGGCTCAAGCGTATTACGATATCGAGTATTTGTTTACCGTCAATGAAGACGAATTCATTCCGCCACCGAAAGTGAAAAGCGGAGTGATTCGTATGCGCAGAAAATTCGGGCAAGAACTTGGGTGTGACGCAAAGCTTTTTAAGCAAGTCGTAAAAACATCGTTCAATCAGCGCAGAAAAACACTTCGCAATTCGCTCAAGAGTATGTTGCAGGGGCGGGTAGACACGAGCTCAACCCTCTGGGATAAGCGTCCTGAACAATTAGGAGTAGATGCGTTCGTAGAGCTTACTAATTCCATTCAGGCTCAGCTTCAATCCTGAACGAATTCTAAATTTCCCGACTTTTCCGGTTCAACCTTTCGGGTTGATTAACTTTACAGTCCCGAAATTTCCTCTGTTTTGATTAGCCGTTCCACCATCGATCAAATTTACCAAGTCGCCATCATTGAAGAAGTGATTGGTGATTTCGTGCATTTGAAGCGCAGCGGCTCGGCATTCAAAGGACTCTCACCTTTCGCAAACGAAAAAACGCCGTCGTTTTTTGTAGTGCCTGCCAAAGGAATCTACAAGGATTTCTCAACCGGAAAAGGTGGCAATGTGGTCGACTTCCTCATGCAGCATGAGAAACTGAACTACCCGGAAGCCTTGCGTTGGCTGGCCGCCAAGTATCAAATAGCCATTGAAGAAGACAAGCAGAACGAAGAGCAGATTCAGGAAAAAAGCGAACGCGAGCAGCTCAGTGTCGTAAGCGAATTTGCCGCCCGCTATTTTCAGGAACAACTGCACGAAGGAGAAGAAGGCCGTGCTATCGGTCTTTCCTATTTTCAGGAGCGCGGTTTTCGAGACGACATCATTCGAAAGTTTCAACTCGGTTATTGCCCCGATAAATGGGACGCTATGACACAGGCTGCACTGGCGCAACAGTATCAGCTGCCATACCTCGTAAAAGCCGGACTCACCCGCGAGCGCGACGGCAAGATCTACGACTTCTTCCGTGGTCGTGTCATGTTTCCGATTCACAACATCAGCGGAAAGGTCATAGCATTCGGGGGCCGTACACTCAAAGCAGATAAAGACATTGCGAAATACTTCAATTCACCGGAAAGTGAATTGTATACGAAAAGCAATGTGCTCTATGGTCTGCACCTGGCTAAGAACGCAATTGTGAAGCACGACATGTGCTACCTGGTGGAAGGTTATACGGATGTGGTGAGCATGCACCAGGCGGGAGTAGAAAACGTAGTTGCCAGCAGTGGTACATCGCTGACGGAAGGTCAAATACGACTGATACGCCGATACACGCCCAACATCACCATCTTGTACGATGGTGACAGTGCGGGTATCAAAGCGTCCTTCAGAGGAATCGACATGATTCTGAAGGAAGGCATGAACGTGCGCGTGTTGCTTTTTCCGGATGGTGACGACCCCGATAGTTTTGCGCGAAAGCACAGCTCAGAAGAAATTCAGGCGTTCATATCATCCAACGCACGCGACTTCATTTCGTTTAAAACATCGCTGCTGCTAGAAGACGCAGGTAACGACCCTGTTAAACGCGCAGCACTTATCAGAGGCATCGTGGAGAGCATCGCGCTAATTCCCGATGGCATTTCACGCACCGTGTTTGTGCAAGAGTGCAGCCGCCTGCTCAACATGAACGAGCAAGTGCTCCTGCAGGAATTGAACAAGGTGATTCTCACCAATTTCAAAAAGGAGAAAAAAGCGGATGCCCCTGCGGACATTCCCTTGCTCGATGAATTGCCTGCTGATGGAATACCCGACAATACGGTAGAAGAATTCACAATTCATCATCAGGAAAAAGACTTGATACGCATACTTCTTCATTACGGTGAAAAGCCTATTGACATCACGATTGTCAATGAAGATGGTCACGAGGAGACACACCAGGTTTCCGTGGCAGAGTTTATCATCAGCAACCTCGAGTCGGATGAAATTGTGTTGGAGTCGACGGTATATGCAAATATCTATACCGAATATGTGGAACTGATCGGAAAAGAACAGTTTCCGCAACCGACCAATTTCACGCAACACAGCAATCAAGAAATTTCAGGAGAATCTTCCGCTATACTCATCAGTCCATACAGCCTCAGCGACAACTGGCAGCGTCATTTGATCTATCCTGAAACGGAAGACATGCATCTTCGAAAAGCCGCCAAAGATTGTGTATTCCGACTTAAGTTGAAACGGATTCAACGCATCATTATTGACCTCCAAAAGGAGTTGGAACAATCGGTTGGTGACTACGATAAATATGACTCGCTCCTGCAGGAAAAAATTATGCTCGACCGAGCTAGAGCTGAAATTTCGAAATACTTCGGAACGGTAATTTCACACTGAAAAAGCGGAGATGAACGCAGGCCGCTTTGCAGCGCCATCGCTCACCCCGCTCTATCAACCTAACCAACCAATTCGTTTATTCCATGATTCTTCGGAGGGTAATTCGATCGCTCGCACATATCACCTCCAACAAGTACAATCCACTTGTTGCATTCAATTCATCGACCCTAACGAAGTCACCTTGAGCAAGCTGCTTGTGCATGACTATGCGGCCTGCGGCATCGAACCATCGAATGGTGCAGCTTTCCGTTGCAGGTTGTAAACCAATCAGCACTTCGTGCCAATGCGATTGCACGTCCTGAGGCGGAGCAATCAATTGTTTTCCCGCTTGCAAGCACTCCACCGGAGCGATTGGATATGCATCAGTCAATTGCAAGTTGCAAGTACCACCGCTTTCGTATCCGGAGCAAACTGATGTTCCTGAAGCGTAGACACGTATCATCGCCGATGAGGGCAAAACCAACCCTTGCGCGTTTGATAGTCCATTGCTGCCATAGCCCCAGTGATTGTGCGTTGCGTTTAGCTGAAACTGGCAGCTATTCTGAACGCAAGTTGTATCATACGTTCCCTCGAAGATGGTATGCGAACATCCTGAAAAATCATTACCGCCTTCCTCGAGAAACAAACCGGATGCTTCTATCAATTGAATGCAATCGCTCACATTGCGAAAGGTGTTGGCACCTCCAAACAACAGCGAGCTCATATCGAGTTCTGCTTGCTGGATGATAACGGTCCCCGAAGAAGAGAAATCGCAACACTTAAGCGAAAGTGCACCTTCGGTTTTCTCAATCGCAGATGTGGAGCCATTGCTAAATACTGAACGCTGAATTCGCAACTCCTGATTACTCCAATCGAACAGCACTGCATCATTGGTAAAAAGGCAATCGGAAAGAGAAGAAAGCGCCGCAAGTTCGCTGCTGATACACCGCGCATTATCGAAGTTGCACGCCGCAATTGCATAGGCTCCGTCGAATGCTTCAAGGCCGGCATTGGGACCGATAAAATCGCATTGGTTCATTGACAACTTGCTGTTGTAGGTATGCAAGTCGACATGCTCGAACGTGCAATGTTCGAACGTGGGAGTTCCATCCCATTTCCACACTTCGCTGCCTTCCGCCTCCCATAAATCGCTTGCATAAAAATGGACGTTCGACCCGCGGATTTCAGACTCCATTTGAACGGAACCATAATACGTGAGATCAACCCTCCCATTCATCAAAGCGAGTGTGCCATGGGTGCCGGAACCGTTGCGCAAACTAGCCCCGTTGTTGATGCGCATTATCAAATCTTCTGTGCTCTGTCCGCGCAACATGAACGCTGCATGCATGCCCATGCTCAGCAAGGCTGAAGTGCCATCAGCGACTTCTAAATAGCCGGTTGATTCAACATCAATATCAGTCATAACTGTTGTCTGAGTTTCGATACTCAGCTCACCACCCGACAGAATAAATCGCGCATCATTTCCCGCCAATACAAGCGTGTGATAAGTCTGTGTGCCTTGAACCCCTGCAAAACGGCAAACACCGCCTTCTCGGATATCAATGCTACCGGAAATAGCTTGCAGGCTGCCACCGGGCAACACCTCTAACATTCCACCTTCTTCTACCACCAGTGTGCTGCCTGGAAACACTTTCAATACACCTCCATTGCCGATTGTCAATCTGCAATCGCGGCCAATGGTGAGCTTCCCTGTACGATATTCCTCTGTGGCATCCCCGATGGATAGCACGCCATTGTGACTAACAAGAACATGGGCCTGCGAACAAGGCATAGTATTTACTTCAAAATGAAATTGAGTGCTCAGATAATCGCTTACACCATCATAATGCGTGTCCATCATCGCATTGATGTGCAACCGACCTTGCTGGTGCACATGTACACTTCGCAGATAGGGATATTCAGGACGACCAAAATTGAAAACCCCATGGTTGGCGCTCGAACCCGTCAACACGGCCCCAAGGGCTGAGGCATTGGGCGTAAGAACTTCATCCAACACTTCCTCCAATTTGTGTTGCGTCAGCTCGGTGTGATTTTCATTGTGATTTTGAGCAAACCAAACCTCGTCGAAATAATTCTCTTCCGGATGTTGCCAGAGATAATCGCTTACATCGCTGTATGGATCTTCCAACTGTAAACCCACCGCACTTCCCGACAACACGAAGGCATGATCGGGATTGTATTGCGCAGGTGAAATTTCATCACAGATATCAGCATCGTTCATATTACTCTCCAACTCCGCCATCGCAGCGTTGAGAGCAAGCGCAAATGTTTGCACTGTGTTGCGCTTTCCACCGGGCGCATAGTCGCGATTGGCCGTTCCGTCCGAAGTATAGACGAACTCTTCCTCGATGTCAATTGCATCTATTGCACCCATGAGCAGACCACCAAACCAAAAATACCATTCATCGCCTATGCTCTCTGTTAAAGGAAGTGGTAAACGGAAATGCGCCATCAGCGGGCTGCCCGGTAAACTTTGACTGTTGTATGGATCGCCTGACTCGGGCAACAACAGCATCTTGGAGTGGGTTAAACCCCAAAAGTCACATTCCCAGTTCATCAATTCGTCGTTGCTATACGCTAACCCCGTTCCATTTGAGACTCCGTTGGAAAATGCAATTGATCTGCATTCTTGCGGATAACCCATCTCACGAAGGCTGTTGTACCAAGCTTGGAAATCATATGAATTATTGAAAACCTGCGCATCCAGCATCTGTCGGGCTGCTGGTCGAAGCAAATAACGCTGCTTGAACAGTTGTGCCTGCTCTTGTCCGTTCTCCTCGCTGAACCGAATGGCATGCTGCAGTGCTAACGGTATATGCGCGCCTTCATGCGGTGCATCCATCGAAATCCACAGCCGCGCGCAATGTTCCTCACCATTCAGCTCCATCGATCGCAATGCATGACGGGTCAGAACACCACCCATGCTTGCACCTGCGATTACAAGTGGTTCAGCGCCTACTTTGTGCTCATTGCACAAACGGATGACATGCTGCACTAGCATCGAATTATCCTGCAACCAATCGGCTCCATCGTAAAAATCAACCAACACAACATCATACCCATCGGATCGAATGGCTTGCAATAACTGAGGCATCAAGTGCAAATCATCATAGCCGTATATAATGTCGTCGTTTACATCCGGATCTTGAAATCCGCTGGCAAATTCGCACCAACCAAATGTGCCGTGACGCTGCCAATCGTGTATCGGATGTCCGTCACGATCCAACCCGAAGTCGATACCCTCGACAAAAACAAAAGGCTTATCGAACACCCCGTCCTCACTCAACAAGGTGTAGGCCCGACCGCGCACCATTTGACCGTCGGAAGAAACCTGAACGTCCCACGGGTTGTCGGAAATAGAAGGCCACGGAGGCGACACGGGATGAGGCATCGAGGCTTCGTCGCAAACGTCATACTCCTCGCTGTACTTCAAGACACAACCGGAATACTTGACCAAATGACCCTGTCGAAATAACCTGCAACGTACTGTGCGATTTCGATTGCCATCACTGTAGTTCACTTCGAGTGGCATGCCCACCCATAATGAGCGCCAACCCATTCCATCATCGAAATCTATCTGCATGGAATCGGCCGGTATGACGTAGTTCGATAGGATATACTCTTCGTTGAGCACAAACTGATATATCCGCGATTGGATATGCGGAGCATCGACCCAGAGCACAAGCGACTCTTTCTCCAAGCAAGGCGATTGCGAGCAACCTTGCGCATGATAAAACTGCCCCTCTTCACGATACATCGAGCCGTCGCTCAATGCAGTTGATCGGAAATCATCGTATCGGAGATCCATCAACGCTAGTGAATAACAGCCCGTGCTGTGTGCTACACTGTCTTTACGCTCGCGGAAGCCCGAGAAATCGGTCAGTACGTGGGTGGAGTCCAAACTTGCGCGGCTCATCGACATGAACAGTGCAGCACACTGCGAGGCATCGATAGCGGTTGTATCGGAATGGGGATCGGGCATCCGTACTGTGTTGAACGATTGCGGAATAAAAAATCCGGTTGTTGTTGATGACAGGTTGAGATGCGTGAACGGATCGCGCAGTTGAGCGCTCAACATATTCACGAATAGGCATAGCAATGCCGGTATGAGCTTACGCTCAATGGGAGATGAGAAATACATGGTAAAAGATTTTTTAGTTAGACTTTAATTCCAGGATTATGAATCAATAGAAATAGGTGCATTCAACTGTATCGCCGGCAGCTGCGATTATCTCAACTATGTCTGCTGCTACGTAATCGCCATCCGAATCGAATGTTCGGATTTTCAGCGTGGAGTTTACGCCACCCACAACCCCAAGGATGTCGTAATATCCCTGAGGAACCAGGCCCTCCGCTTCAAACGAATCATCGAAATCGCTGAAAGCAGCCACCTGTATTTGTGGATTGTAAGGCATGGTGTCAACGAGGTTGATGCGCACCCATGCTTTTGGGCGGAGCTCGTAGTAGTCGTCGGCCAAAAAATCATCTTGAATGGAATAGCCCGAGCCACATTCATCCCAATAACCACCTCCAGCTTCTGCGCATATATGCGTTATGGCCCATGAACAGTCCCACTCTATGCGTCCATATTGATCGGTAGTAAGATTATAAGCAGCCAAAGGCACACTGCCATTGGGCTTACTTACCAAAAACACCTTGGCACCCGCTACGGGGCGGCCGGAAGCTTGCTCCACCACTCGCATTGCAAGCATTCGCGATTCATTGCATGACCACTCCTCGCGTCTTCGGCAAGCATGAATGGTGATTATGCAGACCAGTAAGATGATGACGGCCGCCAGACCGGGAAGAAAGATTTTTCGTTTTCTCATGTGTGCAGTTTTTAAAGTTTAGGTCGGACAGGGCTTGTTCGACGGGCCAAAGATTTTGGCCACTTGCACATGAGGTTTATTCCAATAAGGCATACCTATGCTAACCAAATCGGAAGACTTGAGCTAAAGCATCCGTTATTCCTACAAATCAGAGCAGCGTTGCTCAGCATATTATTCCAATAACCTTGTGTCAGCCTCAGAAAGATTTGGTTTGAATACCTTCAATAAGGTATTTTTGCGTCCCCGAAAATTTATTTAGAAATAATCTAAATAGATTGAAAATAAGTGAACTGTTAAGGCTTACAGACGGTTATTAAAACAAAAAACGATGATCAAAGTAGCAGAAAGTGCCAAGCAGCAAGTAGCACACTTGCTTCAATCGGAAAACCATCCGGAAGGAGCCTTCGTGCGCGTAGGCGTAGAAGGCGGCGGATGCAGCGGACTGATGTATCAGTTGACGTTCGATCATGAGATGAAGGAAGGCGATCAAGTATTTGAAGACAACGGCGTTAAGGTCGTTGTTGATCGCAAGAGCTTCTTGTATCTGGTGGGAACAGAACTCGAATACACCGGCGGATTGAACGGGAAAGGATTTGTGTTCAAGAATCCCAACGCCAGTCGCACGTGTGGCTGTGGCGAAAGTTTTTCCATTTAAACAACATCAACAACCAAGATTATGGCCTACGAAGGAGATGAGTTGTTGGACAGTGTAACGTCGAAAGAATATGAATTCGGCTTTACCACAAATATTGAGTCGGACAAAGCACCGGCCGGTTTGAATGAAGACATCATTCGACTGATTTCAAAAAAGAAAGAAGAGCCCGAGTGGCTGTTGCAATGGCGCTTGGAAGCGTTTGCGATTTGGCAGAACATGACGGAGCCGGAATGGGCGCATGTGCATTACACCAAGCCGGATTTTCAAGCTATTTCGTATTACGCAGCTCCCAAACAAAAGAAGCAGCTCAACTCATTGGATGAGCTCGACCCGGAGATGCGCAAGACGATGGATCGCCTGGGTATTTCGATGGAAGAACAAAAGCGATTGAGCGGTGTTGCGGTTGACTTTGTGATGGACTCTGTTTCCGTTGCCACCTCGTTCAAAGAGAAACTCGGTGAGCTGGGCATCATCTTCTGCTCGATGAGCGAGGCCATCAAAGAACATCCGGATCTGGTTCGCAAATACATCGGCAGTGTTGTGCCGCGTACCGATAATTTTTACGCAGCGCTCAACTCGGCCGTCTTCACCGACGGTTCGTTTTGTTACATCCCGAAAGGCGTTCGTTGCCCGATGGAGCTTTCTACCTACTTCCGCATCAACGAAGGAGGCACGGGACAATTCGAACGCACGCTGGTAATCGCAGACAGTGCAAGCTACGTGAGCTACTTAGAAGGATGCACAGCGCCGCAGCGCGACGAAAATCAGTTGCACGCGGCGGTGGTAGAACTCGTTGCGATGGATAACTCAGAGATTAAATACAGCACGGTGCAGAATTGGTATCCGGGCGATAAAGAAGGCAAAGGCGGCGTGTTCAACTTCGTAACGAAGCGCGGTATGTGTGAAGGCGTGAACTCGAAGATCAGCTGGACGCAGGTTGAAACCGGAAGCGCCGTCACTTGGAAATATCCATCGTGCGTATTGAAAGGCGACAACAGCGTCGGCGAATTTTACTCGGTAGCTGTGACCAACAACTACCAACAAGCCGACACCGGAACGAAGATGATTCACCTCGGGCGCAACACGAAAAGCACGATTATTTCGAAGGGCATCAGCGCGGGACACAGCCAGAACAGTTACCGTGGATTGGTGCAGATCAATAAGAACGCAGCGAACGCGCGCAACTTCTCGCAATGCGACTCACTATTGATGAGCGACCGTTGCGGAGCGCACACGTTCCCGTATATCGAAGTGAAGAACAACAGTGCGAAGGTGGAACACGAAGCAACGACCTCGAAGATTGGCGAAGACCAGATCTTCTACTGCCAGCAACGTGGATTGGATACGGAACAAGCCATCAGCATTATTGTAAACGGATACGCGAAAGAAGTACTGAACAAGCTGCCAATGGAGTTCGCCGTGGAAGCGCAGAAGCTGCTGGCGATATCGCTGGAGGGGAGTGTGGGGTGATTTAGTTGAAGGTTGAAGGTTGAAGGTATGGAGGTGAGTTATAACGACTGACCTTTTACCGGAGAAACGTTAGGGACGCACTGCTGTGCGGCCAGGCCTCACAGTAACACGCCAGCACGCCACAGCCCGATGCTAGCGAGACGGAAGGTGCGCACTGCAGTGCGGCGACGTGAAACAGCAGCACGATCGATCACCACAGCGTGTTGCAGGCGATAAGGAGAATTCGTAGAAATGAGATATTGAGGGAAAAAATTGACGGGATTGTATTGTAAACCAAACAACAATCCATCAAACATGAAAACATTTAACCACATACAACGATTGGTAAGCGCAATAATCTTTTGCCTCTCATTCTCTGTGTCTTCATTTGGACAAACGTCCATCACCACGCAATTCGGAAATATTATCGCAACTCTGCAGAATAACGGTGCACTATTCCAGAACTCGGAACTTGGATTGGCAGGCTTTGAAGTGCCTGCTGGCGGTGGAGTGAGCACTATTTACGCCTCCTCACTTTGGATAGGAGGTTTAGATGATACTCTCGGACTTCATGTGGCCGCCCCAAGATTTGCCAATGAGGGTAACGCATTCTATCCCGGCCCCTTGACCATTTCCGGCGCGACCAACGAGAATTTAATGGCCAGCTATAACCACATCTATTTGGCCAACAAAGCGGACGTCGACAATCACATCAACTATTTCAACGCTCTTCAAAATGGCTCAGCTGATATTATGTTTCCCGATGGTTACTTCATGCCTACATGGATGATCGAATGGCCTGTTGCAATTGCGGACTTACTTTGCGGCGGCAGCGCACCTTTTGTAGATGCCGATGCCAATGGTATGTACAATCCTGAATATGGCGATTATCCATGTTTCAAAGGAGACCAATGCGCCTACATGATCTTCAATGATAACGGCGGAATAAATTCCGAATGGGGCGGTGCTCCTCTGAAAGTCACGATGCATCTGATGCTGTACGCCTATACCGGTCTGGGCGACGATATCGCCAACACTCTGTTCGCCAGCTATACCCTTTTCAATTGTTCCGATAGTGATTACCAGGAAACGTACATTGGAAAATGGACAGATTTCGATATCGGTTTTGCTAACGATGATTACGTCGGTTCGCACATAGAGGGTGGGTTCTATTATGCCTTCAATGGAGATTCGATGGATGAAGCAAGTCCGGGCTCGACGGGTTATGGTATAAATACACCCATTCAATCAGTGGTATTTCTGCAAGGACCGAAGATGGATTCCGATGGACTCGACAATGCCTTACCTGCAGATTTGAACTCGTTCACCACCTATGGTCCCTATGGTCCAGGATATAATGACGGAGTTATCGATAACGAACACCTGGGCATGTCATCTTTTGTTTACTACAACAATAGCAGCAACCCAATCAACGGTGAGCCCTCCATAGCGCCACACTTTTTCAATTACATGCAATCGAAATGGAAAAATGGACAAGCTATGCAGTTCGGAGGTAACGGCGTGAGTGGCACTGGAGTAATTACTGATCTAAACGCACATTACATGTTCCCCGGCAACTCCGACCCATACAACATGAATACAAATGGAGTAGCTCCGCCAACCACAGCAGTGCCCTGGACAGAAGTATCTGCTGGTAATGCCCCTAGTGACAGAAGAGGTATTGCTGCCTCGGGCCCTTTCACCTTCGCAGCGGGCGACACCATCACATTCGACATTGCCTATCAGTATTCAGAAGAGTCCGGCACTCCCTATGACGAGATAACGCTTGCTTACATTAACTCCAATCTAGCAAGAGAAGTTTTCAATGGGTCAACAAATAATTGCGAATTCACTGATGTAGTGATGTCGACTAACAATCTTGCGCCGCAAACCAAACACATTGAACTCTATCCCAATCCGACAACCAACAGCATTCACTTGCGCGGTCTTACAGATTATAGCACGCATTACTTTATAGAAGATGTAGCGGGAAAACTCATTCAAAAAGGATTATTGATTGGTGAAAATGTTATTAATACAGAGAAAATTTTCGCGGGAGAATATATCCTTCGCTTGCATGACAGTGAAGGAAATATGATTGCGGTGAAACGGTTTCAGAAAGTTAAGGGATAAGGGTTGAAAGTTGACGGTTGAAAGTTCTGTTGTATTGAGGTGAGGTATTAAAAAATTTAGACATGGCTACTGTTCAGAGGTTCGAAGATTTAAAGGTTTGGCAGGCGGCGAGAGCATTGCGCTCTGCGCTGAGTGCTATCATGCGCGGTGGTCAATTCAAACATGAATATGAATTGCGCAGCCAAATACTTCGTGCTGCACTTTCAGTTATGGCTAATATTGCCGAGGGCTTTGAACGATCAACTACCAGAGAATTCATTCAGTTCTTATTCATCGCCAAAGGCTCCAACGGCGAACTGCGCAGCCATTTAGTTGCCTTACTCGATGACAACTTCATTTCAAACGAACAGTACAATGAACTAACTGAAAAATCGACTGCTATCTCAAAACAACTCGCTGCTTTCATCCAATACCTCGAGCAGTCCAGCACAACCAAACGCAACTCATACTCCACCCCCAACAAAAAAAATTCATCAGCCAGAGAGGAGGAAATAGCCTACCACACCGAACCTGATACAACAGAACTTTCAACCTTCAACTTTCAACCTTCAACTACAGATGAGACTGTAGCATACCACTCCGAACCTTACATAACAGAACCTTCAACTTTCAACTTTCAACCTTCAACTCCAGCAAATGATCTCCATCAATAACCTCCACGCCTCCATCGAAGAAAAAGAAATCCTCCGCGGTCTCACGCTCGACGTGAAGCCAGGCGAAGTGCACGCCATCATGGGGCCGAATGGCTCCGGCAAGAGCACACTCGCATCGGTACTTGCCGGTCGTGAAGACTACGAAGTAACCGGTGGCAGTG
>CAMAYP010000019.1 GCA_945862415.1 Chryseobacterium gleum
TAAGTAGGGAAGAAGTTGCGCCTTTTGTGAATCGTGAAGCGGGAGCGGGAACTTTTTTCCGTGAGTTAATTCCTTTTCTTTCTCAATCGGGTCACAGAACATTCACAGCAACGGAAATTGCGGAAACATTCCTAGGATAACATGAACAGAATATCACCTTTAGCTCAAATTGGACTGAATGCAAAGATTGGCGTCAATACGCTGATTGAGGCGGATGTCGTAATCGGAAATGATGTTGAAATCGGTGACAATTGTGTTGTCAAGAGTTGCATCATCGGTAATCAAGTGAAAATTGAAAATGGATGCCATCTGGGGTATGGAAATATCACGGCTTTTACGGGACGACCGGATGCCGGTCTCGAGCATAGCTATGAGCGATTGAATATCGGAGATGGCGTGCTGATACGCGAAGGGTGTACGTTGTATGTGGGGTCACAAATTGGAAAAAACGTGCGCATCCATCATAAGGCACTGATTCGCGAGAAATCAATCATAGGTGAAGGGACTTCCATCGGGTCGATGGTCGAGCTCGAGGGCAAGATGAGAATCGGTCGTTTCAGTTCCATTCACTCGCGAAGTTTTATCTGCATGGGAACTGAAGTGGGCGATTATGTCTTCATCGCGCCCATGACGATAACAACCAACGGCAATCCCGTAGCATATCGCCGCCCTCAGGTCACAGCAGTATTTGGTGCTGAGCGGGGTTCAATTATTGAGCACGGTTGCCAGATAGCTGTTCAGTGCGTGATTTCTCCGGGTGTGCGAATAGGTCATGAAAGTTTCGTTGCGGCGAATACATGTATTACCAAGGATTTCGAGCCACTCTCAATCATTATGGGCACGCCTGCAAAGCGCAAAGGCACCGTGGAAGAGCTTCATCGTTTGCCTATGGAAATCCGAAATGAACTGGGATTGAAGTGAACTCCAGGGTCCTGTCGGATAACCGTAATGGGCTATGCGCCGCGCTCATTCATGTGTTGTTTTTCGAATTAACTACAGGGCGTTTAATTTGATTAGCTTTGCAATGAAGCTCGGGATCTATGTTTAAGAAGTTATCAATCGTTATACCCATCTTTAATGAAGCCGATGGTCTGTCGATATTGTTCGAACGGCTTGACGCTTTGCTACTGCGAATTAATGAGCGTGTTCAAACGGAAATACTATTGGTTGATGATCATTCGACCGATGGTTCTTTCGAGATTATGAGGGGCCTGCTTATGAAGCGCCCCAGTTATAGCTGTATTCGTCTGAGCCGAAATCAAGGGAGCCACGTGGCTATCATTGCTGGATTCAAGCATGCGAAGGGAGATGCCGCCGTTTTTTTAGCAGGCGATCTCCAGGATCCACCTGAATTAATCAGCATAATGCTCGATAAATGGCAGGAGGGAAATGATGTGGTATGGGCCGTTCGCGACGAGCATCAGCGTGAGGGTATCTTGTCGAAGGTTGCTTCCCGATTGTTTTACTTGCTGCTCTCTCGAATGACCAATCTCCCTATACCGAAGAAGGGCGCCGATTATGCCCTGCTCGATCGGAAGGTGTATTTGGGCTTAATTGAGTCGGCAGGAAGTAAACCCAGCTTGGGTGCTCTCATCTCGTGGCTTGGATTCAAGCAAACGGAGGTTCTCTACATCAAGGAGAAGCGGAAGTTTGGTAAATCGAAGTGGACACTTTCTAAGAAGCTGAGTGCATTTGCCGATGCTTTTGTGGGGTTTTCATACCTGCCAATGCGCGTCATGTCATTCATTGGCGCATTTGCGGCATTTGCTGGTTTTCTCTATGCCATTGTAATTGTTGCGATGCGTTTTATAATCGATGATCCCATCGAAGGTTGGGCTTCCATCATGGTTATTACCCTCATTCTTGGGGGAATGCAGATGTTAATGCTTGGGGTACTTGGAGAGTACATCTGGCGAAATTTGGAAGAGTCACGTAAAAGACCTCTCTATCTTGTTGAGGAAAAAATTGGAGGTGCTGAGCTATGAATTTTTGGGTTGTCCTTCTCTATTGCCTTACGTATGCGGTCTGCAACGTGTCAGGCGCTGCATTGATTAAATCGGAATTGAAAAACGTGCAACTAAAAGGTGCGATGGAATATGTAATGTTCCTATTCCGAGTGAAAGTTTTTATGGGTTTTGCGGTAGTGTTTTTATCATCGCTCGTTCTTATTAAAGCTCTCAGCGTAGCCAAAATTTCACTGGTAAATCCCATTGCAACCGGCATCAATTTTTGCCTAACACTGTTCTTCGGTTATTTTCTTTTTCAAGAAAAACTCACCCTTACGCATTACATTGGAATGATCCTAATCTTGACGGGTATTGTTCTAATTGCCTCGGTTGAACAATCGTAGTTTTCCTGCTACTTCAGCCATGAAACCGCTGCATATTAAGATGATAAAGTAATGCGAGGTGGCAAGGTAACGCTGCTCTATCCATCCCATGTATGAAAGAAAGAGAATGGGAACCAATCCGAATAGAGACCAAATTAGAACCAGTGAATTTCGCTTCACAAGAAAGTAAATCAAGGAGAGCAGAAAAACAGCATGTATTGCAAGTAGAAGAAAATATCCCGATACTTTGGTAGCTTTCGAAGGCATCGATGCTTCGCTCAAGCGACGAACAGGTAAATCATCTATCGTGGAAGGAAAAATGAATTGAAAGAAGAAACTCACTCTGTTCAGCACGTAAAAGTTCCATGCATTTTCGCTGATGTACGTTTGTTCGAATTGGCTGCATGTACGAATCAGAGGATTGGATTTTTCTTCGCTGTCGGAGCCGTAATGGATGCTTGTCCAATAGTCTTCTCGGAGGTTGAGGATGGAATCACGGGATAAGGATGCTGAGAAGTGTTTATCCGATATCGGACAGTCATAGTCGACATTTTCTGTGAAAAACCAATGCGCTGCGCTGCCCGGTTTCCAGGGCTGAATGTCCTGCCCCATCGTTAATAACAACTTGCGCACAGAGTAGAACTCCGGTGTTAATTGCCCCATACATTCCGTAATGGGAGCGACCAATAGAATGGTGCGCTGATACGTTGTTGTGTTGCGTATTGCCCAGCCGGTTATGCTTATGGACAAGGGAATAAAAAGTAGAATAGTATAACGAAGTCGCAGCGCTATGCTTACGCGAAGCTGTGTGAGCAGAATCAGCAGAAAGCAAGGAAGAATCAGTAAGCTGATTTGCCTGAGAAAAACGGCCCATGCTAAAAATGCTCCGCAAATTAGAAGTGTCGAGGTTTTTCGCGACTGAATGAACTCGTATAGAAACCAAGCAGCAAGTATGAGCGCAGAACAGCAAAAACTATCGGATAGAAGATAATTCGCTCTGACAAGCACAAACGGTGAGAGTGCAGTGAGTGCGACACAAAACCAAAACGCAGGGATGCTTCTGAAAATTCTGAAACATAGGACGGCACTTAAAAGAGCTACCAATACATCAGCAATCAATTGCAGGTATACAATTGCAACTTGTGTTTTCTCATGGGATAGAACTAAACGGAAGGGCATATAAACCGGCGCAAGTCCGGGCATTCGGCAAATGCCCGGGTAAATGCCTTCTTCAACCAAGCTGCGCAAAGGGCGATAGTATGTTTCCGTGTCGCCTCCTTTTAGCGCAATTCCTTCTACAACAAATGAATCGATGATTCGTGGATTACGATCCACAATGAATAGCGTAAAGTAGAACGTCTTTACAATGGCTAGAACCATGAAGGCAGACCAAAGTACTTTTCTGCTTGGAATCATAGGGTTATCGCAACAGGTGAACCAAGGTCTCAATAACGAAAGAAATATCTTCCTGATTCATCGGCACATAGAGCGGAATAATGATACTTCGGTCGCATGCTTCTTCGGTTCGCGGTAGCGACAATCCCTCGCACATTGCTTTGTACGCTGTTTCGCGGTGAGAGGTCATCACTCCACGACGCGATGCGATGCCTTTATCAAGCAAAGCCTGCATCAAGTCATTGCGCGACATGGGCGCATTTTCTTTCAGGTAAATACTAAAAGATTGCCAGTTGGTGAAATAGCCGCTTTCCTCGCGAGGCAGGCGAATGCAATCGATATCGGCCAATTCGGTGAGATAGCGAGCTGCGATTTTTCGGCGCTCTTCTACAATCCAGTCGAGCTTGGCCAGTTGCTGAATGCCCACCGCTGCTTGAATATCAGTCATGCGGTAGTTGTAAGCCACTTCCAAATGATCTTCAAAGATGATTTTCTTAGCTCCGTGACGTGCGCCGGCATTGACACTCATGCCATGCTGACGCAACAGCTTCATGCGCTCGGCATAGGCGTCGTTGTTGGTGGTGACCATTCCTCCGTCACCAGTGCTGATTACTTTTCTGGGGTGAAATGAAAAACACACCAGGTCGGAGTGTGATCCGATTTTTTTTCCTTGATATGAGGAGCCTGCTGCACAGGCCGCATCTTCAATCAATACCAGGTTGTGTTTTTTGCAAAGAGCAGAAAACGCATCGATATCGGCCGGCATGCCTATTTGGTGCGCGAGCAGGATTGCTTTCGTGTTAGGAGTGATGCGACGTTCTGCATCAGCAACATCGAGGTTGTAGGTCTCCGGATGTACTTCTGCGAAAACCGGCGTAGCGCCCACATACATGATGCTGTTGGCCGTAGCGATGTAGCTCATGCTGGGGCATATAACTTCGTCGCCTGCTTGTATGCCCGCTACAATTAAAGCCAGGTGCAAACCGGTTGTGCAATTGCTCACTGCAACAGCATGTTTCGCTCCGGTGTAGGCTGCGAATTTTTCTTCAAACTCTTGCACACGCGGCCCTTGCGTTATCCAACCCGACATTATCGCGTCGTAGGCGGCTTGCGCATCGTGTTCTGTAAGGTAAGGTTTAGCAATAGGTATCATGTGCAATTATCTTCCAATGCCTAGGTATCGGATACCGGCTTGTTCTACTTCTTGTTTATTAAGTTGGTTGCGGCCGTCGATGATAACACGCACTCCTGAAGCATGCATCGCTGCGAAATCGAGGTGCTTATATTCTTTGTGCATCGTTACCAAAAACACAGCTTCCGATGCTGTTGTATATAGATCGGCCGCGGGCTTGAATCCCTTCTTTTCAATTTCTGCAGCGCTGAATTCGGTGTCGTGTAAACAAACCTCGAAGTTGTTTTTCAGCAATGCATCGCGTAGCAAATAACTGGTGCTGAAAGTGTCTTCTTTGATGTTGGGACGGAAGCTCAAACCGAGTATCAATGCTGTCTTGTTGGTCACATGCATGGAAGCAAGAGCCACTGCATAGGCAGCCATTTCATCGTTGATCACGCGGCTTTTGATTGCCAGCTCAAAATCGAGTCCTGCTTGCTTGAAGTTGTTGATCAGGAAGTAGGGATACACCGGTGTGCAATGTCCGCCTACGCCAATGCCGGGTTGCAGCAAATGCGCTTCGCCATCGGTGTTGATGAGTGGTATGAGATCGGCGAAATTCACGCCAATGCGATTCGAGAATGACGCCAGTTGGTTGGATAGCGCAATGTTGACATCGCGGTATGCCATGCCGGCCAGCTTCACCATTTCGGCTGCTTCAATGCTGTCAACGATGTGTATGAGCGAACGATCGAAAAACCATTGATAAACCTCGAGGGCTTTGTCAGTTGCTTCTGGCGATACGCCACCAATCACTTTGGGTGTGCGCAACAATTGCTCGAGCATGGTGCCGCTCTTGATGCGTTCCGGACTGTGTACCAGCAAGAAATCGATGCCGTGTTTTTTGCCGGTCGATTCGATAGCAGGAACCACTACATCTCGGCCGTAGCCAACCGGTATCGATGTTTCAATAACAATTAAAACATTGTTACTGAAATGAGGAGCCAGCTCACGGAAGCAGCTGAGGAACGGTTCATCGAGGATGTTTTTTTGTTGATCCACCAACAAGGGAATGGCCACAATCACCGCAGCACTGTCGTGCACTTGCGAGAAGTCGTTGGTTACAATCAACTGCCCTGTCGCGAAAGAGGAGGTCAATGCCTCAGCAAGTCCGGGCTCATTGGTTTCATATTGGCCTTCTGCAAACACACGGTGCAACTGCGGATTAATATCTACCGCAACGACCTGAATGCCGTTTTTAAGCATGTTAGCCACAATGGCCTGGCCAATCTTCCCGAAACCTACTACACTAATTTTTTTCATAATTTTCTTTGAACCATTTCAACGTATTTAAGACTCCTTGAGCCAGATTTACTTTTGGCTGCCAGCCATACATATCACGCAGTTTATTCACTTTTGGATAGCGCACACGAATCTCGGTGAAGTCCATTGGAACGAAATCAATTTTCGAGGTAGATGCAGTTCCCGACAAATCGCCTGCAGCACGAATTACTTCTTCGCCCAAGCTAACCGTCGAGGCAATGGCCCAAGGGTTGCCTACGTTGAAGCACTCAGGGCCTTGGTGAGGCTTGTTGAAGATCACCATCAGCGCTTCAATGAAGTCGGTGATGTAGCACCATGAACGAATGGCCATGCCGCTGCCTTCGATGCGAAGGTCATTGTGGTCGAGTACATTCTTACAGAAATTGGCAATAGCCCCTTCGCCAATCTGACGTGGGCCGTATATATTGAACGGACGAATAATTGTGCTCGTCCAGTTGTATTCTTCGCTGTAACGGAAGATGAGTTGCTCACCTCCAATTTTGCTGCCGGCATAGCACCAGCGCTTGTCTTGTGGCGGGCCTATGCGCTGATACGATTCTTCATCTACTTCTACTGCGTCGGTGCCGAAGGTTTCACTCGTACTCATGTCGAAAATGCGCTTGATGTCGAGTTCTACCATGCATTCCAGCACGTTGTAGGTGCCTATGAGGTTTACTTTAAGAGTCTTTGCGGGGAAGTTGTAGTAGTTGCTCACTCCGGCAATGGCTGCCATGTGAAAAACCATTTCGGATCCTTGCATGGCTGCTTTCAATTGCTCTTTGTCCAGAATGTCGCCTTGGGTGAATTTCACCGAAGGATGCTCCAGAATAGAGGAGTATTTAATTGAATTGCGGTGCAGATTGTCGAAAATGTGGACCTGGTGACCTTCAGCAACAAGTCGCTCTGTGAGGTGTGATCCGATGAAGCCGGCGCCGCCGGTTACAAATACGTTCATAGGGTGTGTTTTGACCCCGCGAATGTAAGCAGAAATGGGCTGAAACAGCCATTATGCAAGCTGCTCACCCTGCTTTCGCAACGAGGTTGTTGAACGTTCGGAAATAGCTGTTACGAACCCCGCAGAAAGCATGAGAAAGAAAGGGTAGGAGGCGGCTAGGTAGCGTTGCTCAACAAAGCCAATGTAGCTGTGAACTAGAACGAGCCCTAACGGTAAGCACATCCATAGCACGCATGCCCATTTTCTTCTTATCAACCAAAAAACGAGTGCACACAAACTGATCGCGCTCAGCAACGGCAGGGCGGCTAAACTGCACACCTTGATGATTTTTTGCCCTATGTTCATTTCCTGGAAGGCCGGAAAAGGCAGGTCGTCGATGCGTGTCGGGAAAAGAATCATTCGTGCAAATTTGATCTTGTTCATCACGTGGTAGCGAAACGGATGAGCGGCGATATAGGATTTGCGGATTAGTTGGCCTCGCTCAATAATCGAATGTTCGAGTGATAGCGAATCGCCGTCGGTGAGCGTTCCGGAGTGAAGTAAATGATAATCTTTTTTTAAAGAAAACAGCATTGCCGTGTCACACCCCTGCGTAAAGTCGTCGGCCTGGAAGGGCATGGGCAGTTCTGCCGGCGAGTCGAAAAACCAATGTGATTCACCGCCAATTGCCCAGGGTTGGTAGTCTCCGCCACTAGCTAATATCCATTCGCGAATAGCTACGAAGTCGGGGGTTATTTGAGGTTGACATTCACCCAAAGGGGCAAGCAGCACCACCGTTCTTCCATAGGTCAGCTTGTTGCGAAGCGTCCATGCGCTCAATGCAAGTAGGGTTGGAAGCACGAGCACTGCGGCATAGCGCAGGCTGCGAAACGAGAGACCGTTTGCGAGGATGATTAAGAACGCAACTCCTGGGACTACCACGAGTATGGCCGGTCTGAGCAACATGGCTAGGCAAAGGCCAACTCCTGCTAGCAGGATGTGTCGATAGCTTCGGTCAATCACGAAACTTGAAAAGCTGAACAGGGAAAGAATCGTAATCGAAATGCACAAGCTGTCGGAAAGCAGGAAGTTATTTCGAACCGCGGTGAAGGTGCTTAAACATGCGAGCAGGTAGGTGAGGTGCATGGCCCTCATAGATTGAAAGATGCGTGCGGCCAGCATACCCAATGTCCATGTCGCCAGTATGTCGAAGATTACCTGCAGCGCAACCATTGCTTGAAGTGCCATGGTTTCGGGTAACAATAATCTCAACGGGACATAAAATGGCAATAGCCCTGGCAAATGACACATGCCTTGGTATTGTCCATCTTGAATGAACGATTCCATTGGTCGGTAATAACCATGCGATTCATTGGGCTGAAGTGCAATGTGGCCAATGGAAGCATGCTCCGTCCATGCGTCGCTGCGAAGCAGAATGAAGATTACAAACCATATCACCTTCGCCGCTGCGATAGCAGCTAGCCATCTAAACAGCACGCTTTTTTGAACCGGGAATTTGTGGCACAAGGTTACCATTGAGCGAAAGTAATACGAAGCTGCTATATCGGTTGGCTTGTCTCTTTAGGTTCGGAAACGATACACTTCCCATACGAGCTTCGACATATCACGTATGGCCAATTGAAGCGTTTTCCAGCCACCGCCTTTGGGGGTTCCGAATTCTCGGCGCAAGTAGGCCGTTGGCATTTCAATGGGGCGTACACCTTTACGATAAAGCTTGGCGCATATTTCACTCTCAACCAATGAGCTGGTGAGGCGAGGCTGAATGCTGCGCAGATGAGACAAGCGGTACACCTTCACCCAGTTTACATCGCGCAGGAAAATACCCAATACATGCTGATTGAACAGTCGGTTGCCCCAACTCAATAGTTTGCGGTATGTGCTATAGCCTGTGTTGATGCGATAGAAGGCGTAGTAGGTGCTGTCGTCGAACGGCTTCACTTCCCTTAATAATGCGAGATCAAACTGATTGTCGCCCGGTATGGCGCACACATATTCTTTCGTAGAAGCAGCATAACCAGAACGCAACGCATTTCCGATTCCTTTGTTTACCTCGTGACGAATAAGGCGAAGCGCAGGAAACGATGCAGCCTTTTCCTGGACCTCATCGGCTGTGCTATCACTGCTGCCGTCGTCAATCACGATGAGTTCGTAGTCGGAAGAAATTTCGGGAAGTAGTTTGCAACACAAGTCAATCACTCGGCCAATATTGCCTGCTTCGTTGTAGCAGAAAATAATGAGTGAAAGCGGGATTTTCGGTTGCATGGTTTTTTGCGCATCACAAATCAAATCCGAAAATCAATACAAACCACCATCTGAATTTGGGAATTGTTACTGTTGGTTTGCTTAAACCTTTTTTTTACCTGAAAAAAGCACGCATGCAATACGAATAACTTTTTCCTGCAACAGGGCACGCATGCAATGCGAACAATAATTTCGTGCAATAGGCCTGTTGGTGGCACGCATGCAATGCGTGCCTACCGCCAATTCTATGAAGGACCAGGTGATACCTATAACCTATAACCTATAACCTATCACCTATAACCTATTGCCTATCACCTCTTCAACAACGCCTTTTCCAGCACCTCATACATTTCGTTTACGAAATGGAACTTCAATCCTTTCAAATAACGTTCGTTGATTTCTTCGATGTCTTTGCGGTTGCGTTCCGACAAAATGATTTCTTTGATGCCTGCGCGTTTGGCTGCGAGTATTTTCTCTTTGATTCCACCTACGGGGAGCACTTTGCCACGCAGCGTTATTTCGCCGGTCATGGCAAGGTATTTCTTTACGCGACGTCCTGTAAAACCGGATGCAAGCGCTGTTAAAATCGTAATCCCTGCCGAAGGGCCATCCTTGGGCACGGCGCCTTGAGGTACGTGTATGTGCACATTTTTGGTGTCGAAAATTTCGTCGTCAAGGTCTAGTAATGCGCAGTGCGCTTTCAAGTATTCCAATGCGATGATCGCACTCTCTTTCATTACATCGCCCAGATTTCCGGTGAGGGTGAGCTTTCCTTTTCCACGGGTCAGCGATGTTTCAATGAATAAAATGTCGCCACCGGTTGGTGTCCAAGCCAGTCCGGTAACAACACCTGGAGTGTCGTTGTCGGAGTACTTGTCTTTTTCATACGAAGGTCCGAGTACTTTCAATACCTCATCTGCATTCAAATCGATAGTAAATTTCTCTTCCATCGCAATTTGCTTTGCACGATTGCGAACGAGTTTGCCAATGCGTTTTTCAAGTGAGCGAACACCGCTTTCGTTGGTGTATTCTTCAATGAGTTTTACCAATACAGCATCACTGAAACGTATCTTGGATTGTGTAATTCCATTTTCGCGAAGCTGTTTCGGTACGAGGTGTCGCTTGGCGATTTCAAGTTTTTCTTCAACTGTATAGCCCGTCACTTCGATGATCTCCAATCGGTCGCGCAATGCAGGCTGTATGGTGCTGAGCGAATTGCTGGTGGCAATAAACATCACCTTAGAAAGGTCGTAGTCGAGCTCTACATAGTTGTCGTAGAAGGCATGGTTTTGCTCGGGGTCGAGCACTTCCAACAATGCGCTCGACGGGTCGCCGTGAATGCCTTGTCCTACTTTGTCAATTTCATCTAATACGAAAAGAGGATTCGATGTGCCCGATTTTTTCAATGATTGAAGTATTCGGCCGGGCATGGCACCAATGTATGTTTTTCGGTGACCGCGTATCTCCGCTTCATCGTGCAAGCCGCCCAATGCCATGCGCACATACTTGCGTCCTAATGCTTCAGCAACTGATTTGCCCAATGACGTTTTTCCAACTCCCGGAGGGCCATACAAACAGAGAATTGGAGCTTTCATGTCGCCTTTTATTTTGAGCACAGCCAGGTGTTCAATGATGCGTTCCTTCACTTTTTCCAAACCGAAATGATCACGGTCGAGCACTGCCTTTGCGTGTTTCAAATCGAAGTTGTCTTCGCTGTAATCATTCCACGGCAAGTCGAGAAGTGTGTCGACGTAGTTGGCCTGCACGCTGTATTCACCGGCTTGTGGGTTCATACGTTCAAGCTTGCCAATTTCTTTTGCGAAAGCTTTTGCCACATGCTCAGGCCATTGTTTGTTGAGCGCACGACGCTTTTTCTCCTCGATCTCTTCCTTCATCGGGTTGGCGCCGAGCTCATCCTGAATCTGCTTCATCTGCTGCTGCAGGAAGTATTCACGTTGTTGCTTGCTGATATCGGTGTGAACCTTTTTCTGAATCTCGTTCTTCATCTCCAGCATCTGTAGCTCTTTGTTGAGCAACTCCAACACTTTCGATGCACGTTGCCCCAAGTCTGCTATCTCGAGGAGCATTTGCTTCTCCGATGTTTCCACCTTCATGTTGGAAGAGATGAAGTTGGTAAGGAAACTCAGACCGTGAATGTTCTTGATAGCCATCGACGCTTCGTTGGGAATGTCGGGCGAGAGGTGTATGATCTTAAGCGAAAGGTCTTTGAGCGATTCGAAAAGTGCTTGTTGCTCTTTGCTTTCGTTGTTGCGATTTTTTTCAGGGTAAACTTGTACTTGAGCAGTGAAATACGGGTCGGTGGAAACAAGGCCGGTAATTTCGAAACGTTTCTTCCCTTGTAGAATGACCGTTGTGCTTCCATCGGGCATTCGCAGCATACGCATGATGCTAGCTTGCGTACCAATGCGATGGAAGTCCTCGAAGGTTGGCTCTTCAATGTCGGCGTTGGTTTGTGTTACTACACCAATCACCTTGTTGCCTTTATTCGCTTCTTGCACCAATCGTATGCTTTTGTCGCGCCCAACTGTAATGGGTATTACAACGCCGGGGAAAAGCACTGTGTTGCGCAAGGGTAGTATGGGCAGCACTTCCGGAGTGTGCTCATTGTCCATTTGCTCTTCATCTTCAGGAGTGATGAGCGGTATATATTCATGATCTTCCACTTCCTGGTCGGCCATGTAGTGTTTCCAATTTTTCATGCTATTCAGCTAATGGGGGCAAGGTAAGCAGCCCCGCGGTGCAGCGGGGGCGTTTTCAAGGTATATGCCAAGCGATAAAGACTGACTTTATGACGCGCTGTTGCGATGTTGTGCTGTTTCCTCGTAGATGGAAACGAGCAGGGCGCGCATGGCGTCGTTGAGCGTTTGCGATCGGCGCTGCATCACTTTGTTGATGGTAGCAAATGCTTTTTCAGGAATGTATTCTTCCCATCCTTCAGGGCCACCCCACGAAAAGGAGGGGATGTGTTTATGGGGAAAACCACCGCCGTATATGTTGGCGTTCACCCCGGCAACAGTTCCCGTGTTGAACATCGTGTTGATGCCACATTTGCTGTGATCGCCCATGATAAGCCCGCAAAATGTCAGTCCGGTGTCATCGAAATCCGCGTCAGCATAACTCCAGATTTTTACGTTGGAGTAGTTGTTCTTCAGATTGGACGTGTTGGTGTCGGCGCCCAGGTTGCACCATTCACCGATGAGCGAGTTGCCAACGAAGCCATCGTGTGCTTTGTTGGAATGACCGAAGAAAATGGAATTCGACACTTCGCCGCCCACCTTGCACTGCGGCCCGATGGTGGTAGCGCCATAAATCTTCGTTCCCAATTTCAAGGTAGCGTGTTCGCCTAAATAAAAACCACCGCGGATGTGTGAGCCTTCCATCACTTCAGCATCTGCGTCGATGTAGATGGGGCCATCGATTGTGTTGAAAGTCGAGGCATACACCTTGGCTGTTTCATGCACGAAGAGCATCTCCGGGTTGCCTATAACCGTGTTTGACGGATGCAATGCGGCAATGGCTTTGTTTTTCGGCAAAAGCTTAAAATCAAAATTCATTGCCATGGAGTTCAATGAAAACAAATCGGTAATGCGATCAATCCATTGCAACTCTGCCTTCGATTCCGATGCGTGCTCGTTATGATTCGTCATGCTATCGGTACAACGCGCAAGCACGGTTTCGCCCTGTTTGAGTACATCGCCCGGTTGCATTGATTTAAGTTCAAGTAACAATGAGTCGGTAGGGAAGAGTCTTGCATTCACATGCAGTTGCAATTGTGCTGACGCCTGAGCGAAAAGCGCACGCAGCGGCAAACGGGAGTCGTGAACAACTTCTGTATTCAGAGCGCGTGCATACCGCTGGGACATGGTCATCATACCCATGCGTAAATCGCCAACAGGGCGCGTGTATACGAGTGGTAAAAAACGACTCCAGAGATGATCTTCGAAAAGGACTATTTGCATGAGGTTATAGGGGATAGGTTACAGGTGATAGGTTATAGGTTATAGGTTATAGGTTATAGGTTATAGGTTATAGGTGAGCTTCTTTTTAAATCGGTAAGCTAGATAAAATTAGATTGTCCGCGATGAACGCTCTAGATTTATTTTTCTTCATGTCGCACCTCGCACCTCGCACCTCGCACCTCGCACCTCGCACCTCGCACCTCGTCCTTCTACCACGCGCTAATCGCTGTCGTCACGCTGATGTGATTGCTGGGTCCGGCGAGGTGATAAATAGAGCGGCCATAACTGATGTGAAACTTCGAAACGCGAACACCGAAACCATACGAGAAGCCGGCCATTCCGGGTTTGTCTTCCAGTTTTAATTCCTGGCGCTTGCGGTAATTGTAACCAATTCGCAAGTGCATGTTTTTCGAAAGAATGAACTCGGAGCCAACTGTAACATGGCGCATAAACCTATCTCCCAATTCCCATTTGTCTTTTTCAATTGTTTCACCTGTAATGGGGTCGGTTATGATGATGCGATTGGGGTTTTCCCAAACAAGATCCCAGCGCTGCATGTTGGAATAAGCAATGGAGAATCGGAATGGGGCATGTGCAGGGCGTTTTGTGATGCCAATTTGCATTTGAAACGGAAGCTTCTCTCGTGTATCTGCTGTGAACGTATTGAATTGGTATCCGAGGTTGTTGAACACGATTGAAGCAGAAAAGTTTTTAGAGGGCTTGTTATACGTGAATCCGCCTTCAAGAGCAAATGCAGTGGATGTGTAGTTGGCCAATGACGAATACATGGTCTTCACGGCTAATCCGCCGCTCCAAAGGCTGTCTATTTGGTAGCCTGCGCTAACTATCCAAGAGTAATCGGCTGCTGAAAATTGTCCAAGTTCGTAACCGAGTGCATCCAGTTCTGTTTGGTCGCCGTAGTCGCAGTATTGCAATGTGCTGCCGAGCGTTAAACGCGGCTTCACACGGTGCGCATAGGTGGCATACCCCATGGCAATGCCGTCGAAATAATCGACAAAGCTGAGGCCTATCTTTTGGTGCATGTTGCTGTCGAGCAGCGACGGATTGAATTGCGCCAAATGCACGTCGCCGTCTTTTACTGCGAAATAATTACCGCCCATGGCAGCCACACGCGCCGATCCGGGAATGTTGGAGTAATTGAACGATGTGAGTCCACCGATTTGCGCCAATGTGCTACTCGCACAAAAGAGCGTTGCAACGAAAGCGAAGAGATACAATTTAGACATCGGCGGCAAAACGAAAGGATTCTACGGTTATTGCGCGAAGATAGCAAATTGAGGTGAGAGGTAATAGGTGAGAGGGTATAGGTGATAGTTGAGAGGCGATAGGTTAGAGTTGGGGGAAAAAAATACCTCTCACCTATTACCTATCACCTCGTACCTATTACCTATCCCCTCGGTCCTATTACACCTGCTTCCACTTCCACTTTCCATTCCACAAAAACAAGAGTGAAAAAAAACCGAGTGCGATGAAGTAAATGATATCTGCGGTCCAAACCAGGTGAATGGGCCAATGCCATTGATAAACCATGAAATAGGCAGAGGTGAGGTAGACACTTACGGTTGCTATTTCGACCAGGAATCCGGCGATTGTGTTGCCACTGCCTTCGACCGTTGCGAGCATGATGCTTGTGCACGAAAAAATGAGCATGGCCGGAAGAACAATCAGCATCGTGTCGATGGTTTGTTGAATGACCAGAGGGTCCTGTGTAAAGCGCTGTGCAATCCACTCGGGGTATAGCCACAGGCCGTGAGTAAGCAAAACGATGCCGGAGAGGTTAAGCAGCATCAGTCGTTTCATTACGGTATGCAATTCACTCTGTCTGCGCTCGGCAATTAAACCGGAGATGTAGGTTTTTGCAACTGTGCTGAAACCGCCTACACTGATGTAAACTAGACTGTACATGTTGCGCACAATGAAGGAGGATTGTAACTCGGGCTCTCCCATGCTTTCAACAAACTCATAGAACACGGTCCAAATTCCTAGACTTAATACCATTTGAAGTGCTATGGGGCCGCCTAGTTTGATGAGCGATTTTGTGTGATGTGCGGGCATTTTGAAAAGCCACTTTCTAATGGCATATCCTTCCGGGTGTTGCTCGCGATTGACAGATTCGTTGTGATAGAGCAGCGTGTAGATTAATACAAACAAGAACGCGCAACATTCTGCGGTGACGGTTGCAATGCCAGCACCCTCCACGCCCATAGCTTCGAATCCGAAGTTGCCGAACACCAGCGCATAGTCGAGCCCAATGGTAAGGAACGAGGTTATGAGCGTCATGTAAATGAGCACGCGTGTTTTTGCAATACCCGACCAAAAGGAATCGAGCACGAGCAGCGGTGTGTAAACAAGAAATCCGATGGAGCGCCAGGTTATAAACTCATGCATATAAGCGCGCACTTCTGCCGATTCGATTGCGTAATCAATCACACTCGGCATAAGTAAATACAACAGCATGAATTGAATGATGCCCACCACGAACGCAAGCCAAAATGAGTTGCCTACAACATGACCAACTGCAACGTATTCGCCTGCTCCTTTTCTACGCGCAACCAGAATCTGCGTAGCATTGCCAAGACCAACTCCGAGCATTGCCAGGGTGAGGTAAATAAGGCCAACGAAAGCAACAGCGCTCATGGCATTACCATCAATCTGTGCAACGAAATAATTATCGATGAAAACGACGATGAACTGAACGAAAATGCCAAGGCTTACCGGCAGGGCAATTTTGGCCATACTCCAGGGGCGGATGTCTAATCGTTCATCGTGCTGCATGCGGCGAAAATACGCCGTGATAGAGTTTTTTTTTGAAACCGCAAAGCCGCAAAGGGCTCAAAGTTAAAGGTTGAAAATTGAAGGTTGAAAGTTCGAAAGGCAACTTACAACTTTCAACGTGCAACTTTCAACTGTTTTAGACCGCAGCGTCGCAGAGAGAACTTACTTGATGAGCTCTTCATCCATCATCACGCGGCGCATGCGCTCAGAGGTTGCCTGCGAAACGGGCACGAGTGGCAAACGCAAATAGTGCTCGCAGATGTCGAGATGGGAAAGAACTTCCTTCACACCGGCCGGATTTCCTTCGGCGAATAGGAGTTGTGTGATTTCAAGCAGGCGGTAATGCAGGGAGCGCGCTTCAGCGAATTCGCCGCGCAAAGCGTGCTGCACCATGGAGCCGAATTCGGTTGGGAAGGCATTGCCTACAACTGAAATTACGCCGTCGGCGCCGGCTGCGATGAGCGGCAGCGTAATGGCGTCGTCGCCGCTGATGACCAGGAAGTCTTTCTTGCGGTCTTTGATGATCGTCATCACCTGCTCCATGTTGCCGCTGGCTTCTTTGATGCCGATTACATTTTTGCAATCGAAAGCTATGCGCAAGGTTGTTTCGGCCAGCATATTGCTGCCGGTTCTGCCGGGTACGTTGTAAAGTATAATGGGCAGTTTGGAATGTTCGCTTACTGCTTTGAAATGCTCGAAGTATCCGTTTTGAGTCGGTTTGTTGTAGTAGGGAGCTACGGAAAGTAGTGCGGTGATGCCCGCGGTGTCCATGCGGTCGAGTTGCAGGCAGAGCTCATGCGTGTTATTGCCACCCATTCCGAGCACGATGGGTTTGCGGCCGGCGTTGGTTGCTAGTATGGTGTCAAGAACAAGTTTCTTGTCTTCTTTGTCGAGCACCGGAGTTTCGCCCGTGGTACCCATTACTACGAGGTAGTCGGCACCGTTTTCAACCAAATGACTGGTGAGTGTTTTCAACGCCTCCACATCGATGGTGAGGTCTTTTTTGAATGGTGTGACCATAGCCACGCCAAGGCCTTTCAGCGTATTCATTATTTTATTTTCGGATTGCTTAAGTATGCGTTCAGTTGAACGATGTATTTGTCGACACCAAATTGATTGCCCATATTCAGAATGAAATCACAGTTTCGTGCCGCTCTGCTGCCCAATGCGCCCACCTTCATACTGGCCTTACTTTCTTTGAAAACGTAGTTGAGCGGCAGCGTATTTCCACCGCTGAAATCGATGAGAATATCGAAATCCTCTTCGAGAAAATTTTTCACACCGCTCACGGGTTTTAAATACCAATTGAGGTTGGTGCGAGAGAAGAAGTCGGCCTCTAGTTTGTGCTGTTGCCAAATGGGGATTTTCTTGTCGGGCTGGTCAACAAATCCCATCATCATAACCGACTTGATGTTGAAATTTTCCTTGAGGTATTTAGCATATTTCTTCAGCGATTTGAAGAACTCTTCGTCGCTGTCCAGGTAGATAAACGCCACACGCTCCGCAGAGTGGAAGTTGCATCCTTTGCGCAAACGCAGAGGCTCTGCCTCTTGGTGAAAGAGACGAACGCCGAGGGTTTTTTTCAGTCGCTGCATAAAGCAAAAGTACTAAGTACAAATTACTAAGTACGAATTACGACATACAAAGTACAAATTGACGACCGTGTACTTAGTACTCTGTACTTTATAATTATTAATTATTTCTCTGAAGTTCTGGTTCTTTTGAACGCGTAATAAACCGCCACTCCCACCGGTATCACCGCCAGCCCTGCGTAATACTCGGCTTTATCGGCCAGTGCGTTTTTGAAAATGAACCAGCCTATCACCGCAATGAAAAGCAACGGCAGAACAGGGTAGAGGGGCACTTTGAATGGAGCTTCTTCGTGCGCGTATTTCTTTCGGACAACAAAAATTCCGATGCAGGCAATGAGCAAGAACAACCACTCAACGAACGTTACATACTCGATGATGCTGCTGAACGAGCCCCACAAGTAAACGAGTATCATGGCCCAGGCCGATTGAAGAATGATGGCATTTACAGGCACACCAAATCGAGGGTCTTTCTTGGCAAACGCCGGGAAGAAAAGTCCTTCTGTGGCCATTTGATTGAAGATGCGTGGGGTTGAAAGAATATACAATCCGGCGCATGCAAATACGGACAATGCGATGAGCGCAGGCATGAGATGGCTCGCAGCGGGCATTATCACATTCATCACTTCAACAGCGACTACTTTCGGGTTGGATGAATCGCTGAACGAAGCAATCGTATCGTGGTCGATCACCTTGAAATACCCCAAATTACAGAGCACATAAGTAAGTGTGACGGCGCCTGTTCCCAGCAACATGGCAAGCGGAATGTTGCGCTTCGGGTTGATGGCATCGCCCGAAACAAAACTGGCGTAGTGCCATCCGGTGTACGACCAAAGCACGCCTACAAATGCACCTGCCAGGTTGTCGGCGGCAGGGGTTACACCTGAAGCGCTGGCAACTGCTTCAGCAGCAAATAACGCTTTATCGCCAAGCGCAAGCGCGAGCACAAGCAGCGCGTAAATACCAACGATTTTCAGCACAGTTCCAACGTTGGCAAACCATTCACTCAGCTTTATTCCAAATGTGTTGAAGAGTGTGAGCACCACGATCGTGGCCATAGCCACATATTTCTGGCTGCCTTCAGGAATGTGAATGAAGTAGCCAAGATTTTCGGCAAAGACAGTGCACAGCGCCGCTATCGTTCCGCTGCTAATTACGGTGAGCAAGCACCATCCATACAGGAAGCCAGGCAAAGGTCCGTATGCCTTGTTCAGATAAGTGTATACACCACCTGCGTTGGAGAATCGGGATCCCAATTCGGCAAATACCAATGCGCCAAACAGCGATACCACACCGCCTAAAATCCAAAGCAAAATGATGGTTTGATTGTCGCCTACTTTAGATGCAATACCTGCAGGTGTTTTGAAAATGCCTGAGCCAATAGTTGCTCCTATGGCAATCATCGTGAGCGCGAAAAGCGAAAGGCCTCGTGTGTTGTTGGTCATGGTGTTGGTTTGGGCCAAACCTACGGCAAAAGAACGAAAGAAGGAAAATCGAGGGGCGATGTGCGAGGTACTATGTGCGAATGGCACGGGTGCTAGATTTTGGTACAGCGCACATTCTCCATTCTCCATTCTCCTTTCTCAATTGGTCACTCACCCTTCGCCCCTCGCCCCTCAAAAAGAAAAAGGCCGGACTTTCGCCCGACCCTTAGTCTTCTAATTCACAAAAGCGAATTACTTCACTTTGGTTGAAAGCTCAGTACCAGCTTTGAAGCGTACAACCTTCTTAGCTTTGATCTGAATTTCTTTACCCGTTTGTGGGTTACGGCCTTTACGTGCAGCACGCTTGCTCACGCTGAAAGAACCAAAACCTACCAACGCTACACGGTCGTCCTTCTTGAGGGCCTTTGTAGTGGTTTCGATGAATGCGTCCAATGCTTTCTTAGCATCAGCCTTCGAAATCTTGGCGCTAGCGGCCATTGCTTCGATCAATTCTGCTTTGTTCATTTTGATAAATTTTAAGGGGTTAAACATCTAAGCTTTCCGCTTAGTCTAGCGAATGTAGAGTTAAGTATCTTCTGAAAGCAAGAGCAGGAGCGGGAAATTTGCTGATTTTGTTGAAAAAACACACCTCCTGTTAATAAACCAGCTGTTTGACCTCTGAAAATGCCCTAAAAACGGGGTGTTCAGCCAGGGGCGAGGGGCGATGTGCGATGTGCGATGTGCGAATATTCCTGCGGTAGAGATGCATGGTAATGCGTACCTACAGCCGGGATGTCGTGACGCGCCATTCGCCCCTCGCCCTTCGTCCTTCTTACTTTCGCCCCATGCTTTCCCATCTCTACGAACTCCTCTCCGAGCACCTCACCGAGAGTAAGCGCAATCTCTTCGATACCAAACTTGCTGATCGCACTCGCCATGTTGCACTTGTGATGGAAGATTTGTATCAGGCACAGAACACAAGCGCGATTCAACGAAGCGCAGAAAGTTTTGGAGTGCAGGATTTGCACATCATCGAAAACAAGCACACGTTTTCACATCACCGAAAAATTTCCAAGGGGTCGAGCGACTGGCTCACCATGCACCGGTACAACACGCCAGGGCATGGCAATACAGAAGACTGTATACTCGCATTGAAAAGGGCGGGGTATCAAGTGGTCGTAACTGCGTTGCACGAAGAAACAATCGCGTTGAGTGAAGTTGATCTTTCGAAGAAGACAGCTGTGCTCATGGGCACAGAGCTCACAGGCGCATCGGATGCTGCTATGCAGATGGCCGATGTTTACATGAAAATCCCGACGGTTGGGTTCACCGAAAGTTTGAACGTAAGTGTCGCATCGGCGATTATTATGCAGCACTTAACACACCGCATGCGCGCGGAAAAAAGACCTTGGCAACTCTCCGATGCAGAGAAGTTGAATCTTAAAATTGAATGGGCAAAACGCTCCATTTATTGGAGCAAGTACATCGTTGAGATGTGGGAGAATGGAGAGGTTTAGTGGGTACTGGATACTGGGTACTGGGTACTAGGGACTAGTTAGTGGGGAGTAGGTAGTAGGTCCGCTCCCCAGTCCCCAGTCCCCAGTCCCCAGTCCTCAGTCCCCAGTCCCCACTCGCCACTTTCGTATATTCGCGCCTCAAACCAAAACCCAACAATTCCCATGCGTTTCCGTCCAGGCGTTCTTACCGGTGATGAAGTAACTGAAGTCTTCAACCATGCTCTCGAAAATCATTATGCACTTCCTGCTGTGAATGTGATAGGTACCAACAGTATCAACGCAGTGCTCGAAACCGCATGCGAGTTGAACTCACCTGTAATCGTTCAGTTCAGCAACGGCGGTGGTGCGTTTTACGCGGGTAAAGCGTTGAAGAATGATGCACAGCAAGCTTCGATAATTGGTTCGGTGAGCGGCGCACATCATGTGCACATGGTGGCGAAGGAATACGGTGTGCCGGTTATTTTGCATACCGACCACTGCGCGAAAAACATCATTGGCTGGATGGACGGCATGCTCGAACACGGCGAACACTATTTCGAGAAAAACGGCCATTCGCTTTTCTCATCACACATGCTCGACTTGAGCGAAGAACCGCTGCACGAGAACATCGAAATTTCATGCGCATACTTTGAGCGCATGAACAAGATGGGCATCACACTCGAAGTGGAGTTGGGTGTTACCGGCGGAGAAGAAGATGGTGTCGACAACAGTGGTGTAGATAGCTCGAAGCTCTACACGCAACCGGAAGAAGTTGCATACACCTATGAGCACCTTTCGAAAATTTCGAATCGCTTCACCATCGCAGCTGCATTCGGAAATGTGCACGGTGTATACAAGCCGGGCAATGTGAAATTGCAGCCGGTGATTTTGAAGAATTCGCAAGAGCACGTTCAGCAAAAATTCAATACGAAATCAAAGCCCGTTCACTTCGTATTTCACGGCGGCAGCGGAAGCACACAAGAAGAAATTCGTGAAGCCATCAGCTACGGTGCCATCAAGATGAACATCGATACCGATATGCAATACGCCTTCCTCAGCGGAGTGCGCGATTACGTGCTCGGCAAGCAAGGCTACCTCATGTCGCAAATAGGCAACCCCGACGGCGACGACAAACCCAACAAGAAATTCTACGATCCACGTGTGTGGTTGCGTGAAGGCGAAAAGACATTCGTGACGCGACTCAAGCAGGCGTTTGAGGATTTGAATTGTGTGGGTCGCAACGCGTAAGGTCGAGCGCACCTCGACTGCGCTCTGTGACCGGCGCCTCGGCTGTGATTGTTGACCGGCACCTCGACTAAGCTCGGTGATCGCACCTCGACTGCGCTCGTTGACTGCACCTCGACTGCACTCGGAGACCGGCACCTTTGGCTGGGCGCACCCGAGGCCCGCCCACGGTTTTCTGAATGAACAGCCCACGGCTTCAGCCGTGGGGGGAAGGAAAAGCCTTCAGCATTTCTTTTGCAATCCATCGTTTAAAGCGATTTTAATATTATAATTTCCCACGGCTGAAGCCGTGGGCTATTGCGCGGCTCGCACCTTCCGGACGCATTGCCATGCGTCCCTACCACAGGAATATCGTGACGAGCAACTCGCCCCTCGCCCCTCGCACTTCGCCCCTCGCACTTCGCCCCTCGCACTTCGCCCCTCGCCCCTACCGCCGGAATATTTGCCACTCGCCACTCGCCATTCGCCATTTTTAATTATACTTGCTTCACCTTAACTCGAACTGCCCCCCCGAAGGTGCCGCTGAATGGCATAGCAGCAATGCTGGAACATTGTCCTTCGGAGCCGTCATTTCGATTGTACCTGTAGTGAGTTTTGAGATCAACAGCGCGACCGTTGACCTTAATTCCATTACTATGCTTACTACTTTACAGTTTCAATTGCTGTGTGTGTTCGCAATGATGTTTCTATCGCCTTTCGACGGGGCGATGTTGCGCGCGCAATTCACCGATGTCACCAATCAATACGGACTTACCATCTACCACGATATTCCCATCAGCGAGAGCGGTGTGAGCTTTCACGATTTCAATCGCGATGGACTCGACGACTTGACCTACGCCGGCAGTGGCATGGGCGTATTCACGTTTCGAAATACGGGCAGCGGTTTCGTACAGGAGTATTATTTCGCCGCTATCGCGGGTAAAACACTGCATCCGATTTGGGTCGATTACGACAACGATGGCGATGCCGATTTTTTCGCAACACGCGCATTAGAATGTCCTATTCTTTTTCGCAACAACGGAGACATGACGTTTGAAGATGTGAGTGCCTCGTTGCCTTGCCCGATGGATGGTGTAATAAGCACAACAGCCACCTGGGGCGACTACAACAGCGATGGTTTTCTGGATGTGTATGTGGCGAACTACAACCAACAACCAACCATGGGCGATCACAACTGGTTGTTTCGCAACAACGGCGATGGCACCTTCGATGAAGTGGCAGAAGAAGCCGGTGTGAGTTATGGAAATTTACGGGCCTATCAATGCATGTTTCTCGATGCCGATTTCGATTATGATACCGATTTGCTGGTGGTAAACGACAAAGGTGACGGATGCCTCTTTTACCGCAACGACGGTGGCGTGTTTACCGACATTGCCAACGAGAATGGTTTCAATGTTGAGCTCGATGCGATGTCGCTTTCGGTGAGCGATGTGGATCACGACGGTGACTACGATTACTACATCAGCAATACAGTTGAGGGCAATTTTTTTCTAATCAACGAAAATGGCACGTTCGTGAATCGCGCTGCCGAATGGAATGCAACCGTCAATGCCAGTTGCTGGGGATCCGTGTTCATCGATACACAACAAAAAACATGGGAAGACTTGTACGTGGTGAGCACAGGCCCACAAGAAGGAATGAACGTGCTCTTGCAGAATGCACAAGGTGCGCTTTTCAATTCAAATCATACGGCCTTCAATAATGAGGACGCTGAATTTATGTATGCCGTTGCTAAAGGCGATGCCAACAATGACGGTGCATACGATGTAATGTGCATGCCTTACTACAACAATGGATCGTTGCTCTTTCAAGCAGCCGGACCTTCTTCCACATGGGCGAAGGTTGCGCTGCAGGGCACGGCTAGTAACCGCGATGGTATAGGTGCTACGTTGCGCTGTTTTGTGGATGGGCATGAATATCTGCGACCGGTTACATGCGGTGAAAATTTTACCTCACAGGATTCTCGGTACATCATGTTTGGTTTGAGTGGTGCCGAACAAATTGATTCGGTTGTGGTACAATGGCCCTCCGGAATTACTTCGGTGCACACGATGCTCGCTGCGGGTCAAACACACACGTTAGTTGAACCCGCTATCGCATGGGCGCAGCAAATTGAATATAGCCTGTCGATGTGTCCCGGCGCAAGTGCGTGGATTGATGCAGGCGAGTGGTATGCGGTAGAGTGGGAGGGAGGAAGCACCGAATGGCAGCTCGAAGTATTCTCGGAAGGCACTGTAAACGCAACAGCTTGGAACGAACAAGGCCAACCGTTTGCGTTGCAATACCAGGTTGTTGCGTTGGAAACAACCGATGCCCATTGGCAACTCATTCCTTCCGTTTGCGGTGCCGATGATGCCGCTCTCGAAGCAAGCGATGCAGTGGTCACAGCATGGCTCAACAACGAAGTATACACGCCGGGCGATGCACAAATTTCTTCAGGCTACTATGATGTAATTTGGACCGATACACTCGGATGCAATTACAGCACCCCGATGGAAGTGCCCTTCATTGCACCCATGTCAATCAGTGCCGCGATCGATACAGCGTGCTTCGGAGAAGACGCCTTCTATGCGTTGAATGTTGAAGCGGGTATTCCTCCCTACATATGGCTGGGCATCGATGCACAGCAAGGCGCTCTGCCCGCAGGCAGCTACCAAGTAACCGTGTTGGATGCGCGTGGTTGTGCGGCCGAAACTTCGTTTGATGTGTTTCAGCGCGAACAACCTCTTTTTGAGTTGGACGCCGACATTGCTTGCTTCGGCGGCGTAGCATCAGCAACCTATACATGGACGAATGCTCAACTGCCTCTTGAATTAGTAGAAGAAGAATTCGATTGGAGCGCTTTGGTGCCGGGCGAATACGAATTGGAGTGGATGGATGCCGCCGGCTGCATCATCGAAACACCTTTTTATGTGGAGCAATTTGAAGAGCTGATTTGGGAGGTTGACATTGAGAATGCAACAGCCACAAGTGAAGGTCAGATTGAACTCGAGATTGAAGGCGGTTTACCACCGTATGATGTGCAATGGAGTAACGGTGCCACCGGCAACATGCTGCCATTGGCAACTACAGGCAACTATTCTGCGACCATCACCGATGCCGCAGGATGCGCTGCCGTGGTAGAAAATATTTTCGTGCCGCTGGGAGCAGGGGAGGAGACCGAGGTTGGTGCTATCGTGTTCGACCCGTTGCGTGGCGTATGCAACCGATCTAGCGTAGTGCATTTCCTACGCTTGTTGGATAGCACAGGAAGAGTTGTTTCAGATTTCACATTGGCGCCAGGTGAGGCACACGCGACGAGCGAGCTCGCCACGGGGATTTATTTGGTTTCTTTTGAAGGAGGGCACCTCGGCTTCGCCCGGTGACCCCTACCTCGGGTAGGTTACCGAGCGTAGCCGAGGCAAGGACCTTTGAAGACCGCACCCGGTGGCCGAGCGCAGTCGAGGCCCGTCCAATAACAACAGAACCCGGTAACCGCCCCTCGGCATCCTGAATGAATAGCCCACGGCTGAAGCCGTGGGCTGTATCGCACCTCGCACCCTCTGGACGCATTTCCATGCGTCCCTACCACCGGTATATCGTGACGCGCCCCTCGCACGTCGCCCTTCGCCCCTCGCCCCTCGCACGTCGCACCTCGCACATTCACCGATAGAATTCCCATTTTCCTCGAATATTTTTTTTTTACAGGCATCCATTATGAAATCAATTCGTCATTAGTATTGCGAAATAGTTATTTCTTTAAATAGCTAGTTGCCTAAAAACCTTAAATCAAATTTTACATTTCAATTCGACGAGAAGGATTAACCACAACAAACACGGGAGTAATGTCGGCCTCACCAGCGCTTGTGCATTGCGACCCTTTCAAACAACCAAATCAAAAATTACCAATTAAACCAAATCAAATGACAATCATTTACAAATCTCTTGCAGCGCGTTTGCGCTTTCTGAGTTCTGTGTGTGGTCTTGCGCTCCTTACGGTGCTCTCGACTACAGGGGTTGTTGCGCAAGTAGGTCCGCCAAACGGAACTGCAGCAGCGGCCGGAACGGCCCTCGCAGGTACAACGGCCTACACGTTCGCACAATCCAGTGGTACGTACACGGCGATCACCGGTGGTACACAATACCAAGCCGGCGCAACGCTAACAACGGATGCAGTTTCTGCAGCCGTGAACATCGGGTTCAACTTTTTGTACAACAACCGTACGTACTCTACAGTGCGTATTTCAAACAACGGTTTCATTACATTCGGTGCAAACACGGCGTTGACAACAACCTACACAGGTTTGTCAACTAACGTGAACCCGGCTCCTGAAGGGGTTATTGCGGGTTTTGCTGCCAACTTGCGCGCTAGCGCCGTGGTAGGTGCTACGCCTGAAATTCGCTACGAAACGTTGGGATCAGCTCCCAACCGCACGTTCGTAGTGCAATACAAGGACGTGGCTATTCTTACCACCGGTGTTATCCAACGCTTGAACTTCCAGATTCGTTTGAACGAAACATCGAACACGGTGGCTATCGTTTACGGAACAGTTGCTTCAGGTGCCACAGCTTCTACCGGTCAGGTAGGTCTGAAAGGTGGCGAAAGCAGTGACCTGAGCAACCGTACCGGTACCAACTGGACGGCCATCACAGGCGGTACTGCAGCTACCAACACATGCACGATTGGTACTACCAACGGTACTACCATTCCTGCTTCTGGCTTGACTTTCACCTGGACACCCGGCTCTACATGGGGCGCTGCATCGTATGCAACGCTTCCATACTTGAACGACTTCGCAACATGGTCAAACGTATTAAATACTGGCGATAGCCCGGGTTCAAACGTTCGCACCTGGCCTAGCCGTGGTGACAACTCGTGGCGTTCAAGCGCGAACCTTGTTAGCGGCTTCACCTCGACTGTCGGCTGGACCGATCTTCTTGGCGCGGTGACAACCTACAGCGGTGCTGCGGTTGCTCCCGGTGCTCGCTTCCACTCTTATCAAATTTCTGGAGGTACGTATGGCGACATGGACTTTTACCTCGATATGAGTTCAAGCCCTATCGCCCTCTACAACGTTCAGTTCTTGCACAACAACCCATCGGGTACGGATATTATTCAAGTGTTTTACTCCGGCGATGCAGGTGCTACGTTTACTCAAGTAGGTTCAAACATCGGTACTGCAGGTAACGCTTGGAATACCTTTTCAAGCAACATGGCCGGTACTGCTACTTCTGTAATTCGTATTCGTTCAACTTCTGACTTTGGTAACGACGATATCAACATCGATAACTTCCGTGTTACTGCATTGACGTGTGCGTCTCCTTCC
>CAMAYP010000020.1 GCA_945862415.1 Chryseobacterium gleum
GGCGGAAACCTTGCAGACCCGTGTGCATTTGACGTGACTATTTCGGGCAGCGCCCTCGGCATTACTGCCAGCGTAGATCCCCTTTCGGTGTCATTGGGCGAGTCGGCTTATTTGTTGGTTCAAGGCGCTGATGATGATTATCCGGTGCAATGGACGCCCGGTCAGTACTTGGATGACCCCACGAGTTTGACTCCCGAGGTTTTTGCAGAGGAAACAACCTCGTTTCAGGTGAGTGGGCAGGTGGGCAATTGTCCGGTTACCGACGTCATTTCGTTAACTATTGGCTTACCGATCGACATCTATACAGCGATTTCTCCGAATGGCGATGGAATCAACGACGTTTGGAACATTGTTGAAATTGAACGCTTCCCAACGTGTCAGGTAGAGGTTTTTGATCGCTGGGGACAAAGTGTTTTTAAGTCGGTGGGCTATGAGCAACCTTGGGATGGAACCTTCAAGGGGAAGTATTTGCCGACGGGAGCGTATTACTACATTATCGAACTCAACTCCCTGGAAGTAACCATACCTCCTATTACTGGCGTAGTAAGTATTGTACATTGAAATGAAGAGGTATGCAATCATAGCGCTATTGTTATTACTGGCAGAAGGCTGGCTGGCGCAGCAATTGCCTCATTTTACCTATTTCACTTACAACTACATGCAGTATAACCCGGCAGTAGTTGGCACGGCACCTTGTCTCGACTTGAAGTTTGGCATACGCAGGCAATGGAAAGGTTTTGAAGGTGCGCCTACTACCGGTTTTGCCAATATTCATGGTAAGATTGGGAAGAAGTCGCAGTTTCACTTTCATGGGTTGGGAGCAACCGTAGAGAATGACGATGCCGGACCTTTTAACTACACGACAGTTCATGTCAATTACGCCTATCACACAAAGCTTGCAAGCAAGTATTTTCTGGCAGCAGGAATAGGTCTTGGGTTCGCGCAATACAGCATCGACTATGGTGAGATGACCTTTGAGAATCAGCTTGCCGAAACAGCCATCACCGGTATTGTGAACGACTTTGTTTTTCCGATGTTCAACGCCGGATTGTGGCTGTACCGTTCGGATCGCTTTTATGGTTTATCGGTGCGAAGCCTAAATACCAAGTCAATCGATGGCCTTGCGGATACAGAGGTGCGCAGGCATTATACGTTTGCCAATGGCTACGCAACGCGCATATCAACGGAGCTCACTTTCAAGCCCGCGTTTTTGATAAACTACGTGGGCAAGAGCAGGGCCTCCATAGATGGCCAGTTGGTACTTTCGTTCAAAGACATGGTCGACGTTGGTATCGGCGCTCGCTCAGGCCATGGGTTCTCTGCGTTATTGAAACTTTCAGCAATTCGGTATGTGACCATTGGGTACGCTTATGACGTAACGATGAACAAGATTCGCTATGTGGCGGGCAGCACGCATGAAATCGTAGTGGGAATAAGAGCCTGCAAGGAAGGCAACAAAATGTATGTGCCATGCGCAGCTTACGATTAAACCATGGATGTTCAGACTTTTCGCGACTATTGCATTAGCAAGCCCGGAGCCTCGGAGCACCTTCCCTTCGACGATAGAACCTTGGTTTTTAAAGTAGGAGGGAAAATGTTCGCGCTGTGTGACATTGAGAATTTTGAAGGGGCAAACTTGAAGTGTGATCCCGAATGGGCGGTAGAGTTGAGGGAGCAATACGAAGGCATTACAGGAGGTTACCACATGAGCAAGAAGCACTGGAACACGGTGGCGGCGCTGAGTGATGTTGACCACGAATTGTTCATCCGGCTCATTGACCACAGCTACGAACTAATAAAGTCGAGTTTGCCAAAAAAGGAACGTGAAAAACTTTAGCATTTTTCCAAATTCCGAACGTTTCCCCATTCTAGATTTGATAATAAACCCTCACAAAATGAACGAATCGACTAAGTATCCGCGATTGCAGGAATTGTCAGCGAACATTCAACTGCAAATGGAGCGATTGAAGGCCGGTGAGCTCTCGCTTGAAGAGCTTGAAATGGTTGTAAACCAAAGCCGCGAATTATATGAGCGCTTGGTTGTGCTTCGATACAAGGCATTCGATGAGTCGGTGAACGGAAGCCCCCTTGTGGTAGCTGAACAGGAGGTCTTGAGTGCTGTGAACTCGGTTGAAGAATCAAAACCCGAACTCACCAATCAGGTATCGCTTATCGATGCAATTGCTGAGGTCACCAAGACAGAGGATGTTGTTGAGGAGATGCCTTTGTTTACCGTTGACACACCTGTAGCCCAGCAGCCGGGTGTAAATACGTTGTTTGATTTGGCGGCACTTCCTGCAACACCCAGCGTGAATGAAATGCTTGCACGCACCATGGTGCAGCAAGAAACCGTTGCGCAGCACCATACGCATACTCCGATTACCGATTTGAAAATTGCAATTACCCTGAACCAACGTTTCCAATTCTCGCGCGAGCTTTTCAAGGGGAATAACCAAGATTATGAGGTAGCTATCGATTTGCTCAACACATCTTCGAGAGAAGATTCGATGCAGTACATCAAGTCGTTGGAAGCAAAATATCAGTGGAGTACAGGTTCTTCGGTGGTTCGCGACTTTTGTTCGTTGGTTGAACGTCGTCACCAATAAACTTCCTTGAATTGAAGCTTTTTATAGTGCCAACACCCATTGGCAACCTGGAAGATATTACGCTGCGTGCACTTCGCATACTGAAGGAGTGTGATCATATTTACGCTGAAGACACTCGAGAAACACGAAAGCTCTTGGTTCATTTCGGCATCGACAAGCCGATGAGTTCTTTCCACCTCAACAACGAGCATGCGGTTGTAGCCAAAACGGTTGAGTATATTCAATCGATGCAGCAGGCGGTGCTTGTGAGCGACGCCGGTACGCCGGCTATAAGCGACCCCGGTTATCTGTTGGTGCGTGAGTGCATCAAGGCCGGTATAGCCGTAGAGTGTTTGCCAGGTGCCACCGCATTTGTTCCTGCGCTGGTCGTGAGCGGCATTCCGTGCGAGGAGTTTCATTACATCGGTTTTTTACCCCATAAAAAGGGCCGCGAAACGCGTTTCAAGGAAATAGCATCTAGCGAGGTAACAACGGTCTTGTATGAAAGTCCGCACAGGCTGCTGAAAACGTTGGAGCAGCTGGTTCAGTTTTGTGGACCGGAGCGACACGTTTCCGTTAGCCGCGAAATCAGCAAGAAGTTTGAAGAAACCGTGCGCGGTACAACTACCGAGGTTCTTGAGCACTTCCGCGTGCACGAGCCGAGAGGTGAGTTTGTGGTGGTGGTTGCTGGGGTGGATTAATCAACCGAAAATCCGGCTAAACAAATCACCGACTTTTTCTACCTGAATCACCTTGATTTTGGTGGAAAACCCTTCCAGTCCTTTGTTGTATTTCGAGACGTAAATTTCTTCAAAGCCCAGTTTTGTTGCTTCCTGTATGCGCGAGTCGATGCGGGTTACAGGTCTTATTTCACCGCTCAATCCAACCTCACCCGCAAAGCAAGTAAGCTTCGGAATTGCAATCTCGGCATTGCTTGAAAGAATGGCTGTAATGACAGCAAGGTCCATGGCCGGGTCTTCTAGTCGCATACCGCCGGCAATGTTGAGGAACACATCCTTCATGGCGAGGCGAAATCCGCATTTTTTTTCGAGCACTGCGAGCAGCATGTTGAGTCGGCGCACATCGAAACCCGTTGTGCTGCGTTGCGGTGTTCCGTATACTGCCGTGCTTACCAGCGCTTGTATTTCCACAAGCAATGGGCGGGCACCTTCCAGCGTAGCGGCAATAGCAGAGCCGGTGAGGTCTTCGGTTTGCGAGTGAATGAGTATTTCAGATGGGTTGGCGACTTCACGGAGTCCGGCGCCTTGCATTTCGTAGATACCCAGTTCATTCGTGCTCCCGAAGCGGTTTTTTGTGGTGCGCATCAATCGGTAAATGTGATGACGGTCTCCCTCGAATTGAAGCACGGTATCGACCATGTGTTCCAACACTTTTGGTCCGGCAAGTGTTCCTTCTTTGGTAATGTGTCCGATGAGAAAAACGACCGTATTCGTTTCCTTCGAGAACTTCATCATGCGCGATGCACATTCTCGCACTTGCGATACGCTACCCGGTGAGCTTTCGATGGTTTGAGAAGAGAGAGTCTGAATGGAGTCAATAATGAGCACATCGGGTTTCAACTCTTCTGCGTGCATGAGTATGTTTTCGACTGATGTTTCCATGAGCACGAGGCAGCGTGGGTTTTCCAAACCGAGTCGTTCGGCGCGCATGCGTATCTGCTCTTCACTTTCTTCACCACTCACGTATAGAACAGAGAGGTTGAGTTGTTTCAATGCCACCTGCAGCATGAGCGTACTTTTACCAATGCCTGGCTCGCCTCCGAAAAGAATGAGGCTTCCCGGCACCAATCCTCCTCCAAGCACCCGGTTCAGCTCTTGGTCGATAATTGGAAATCGGGGAAGTTGCGCCGATTCCAGGTCGTGGATTGGGCGTGGCTTGCTTACCTTCTGAGCCACGCGCATACCGGTTGCGGTTGCCTCTTGCTTTTGAATTACTTCCTCCACGTACGAATTCCATTCGCCGCAAGCAGGGCATTTTCCTAACCATTTGGGTGATTGGTTTCCGCAGTGTTGACAGAAAAAAGCGGTTTTAATTTTACTCATCGCGGCGAAGGTAGAAAAAGAAAAAGGCTGCGATTGCGCGCAGCCTTTTTTATATGCATAAGGAATAACTTATCTCAAAATTTGAACGTTCCCTTTGTATTCTGTTTTTCTGCCATAAGGAAGCTTAAGGATGTACCAATAGGTTCCTTCGCTTTGATCAACTGCGCGCCAATCGTTGCGGTAGTTGGTGCTTTCATACACCAACTGGCCCCAGCGATTGAAGATTTGTAACTCTGCGCCTGAATATTTTTCAAGACCTTCGATTTCGAATGAGTCGTTGCCTTGGCCGCCGTTCGGTGTAAATACGTTCGGTATTTTCACTTCACATGCGTTCGATTGGATTTGCCAAGTTGCTTGAGCTGTTCCGCATCCGTTGCTGATGTTGGCTGTTAGGGTCACAATGTCGCTCAGGCAGCTTTGCGGAACATTGTCGGCGCAGTAGTCGAGAGCCGCACCCGATGTACCAATCACGAAGTCGCTACAGCTTGTTGTCCAAGTTACTGAAGCATTTTCTGCATTAGAAATTACCTCCAGGTTTTTGCATTCGCTAGGGCAAAGAGCGAGCAATTCGCTGCTTCCCGAATTGGTGGTTGGAGCACCCGAAATGTTGACGTTAATGCAAGCCGTAGCTTCCGAATTACAACCGAAATTGTCGGTTACCGTGTAGCAGTAAACGCCGTCTTGATCAGCAACCACAGTCGCGGTTTGTGAGTCGACCGGACCATCCCATGAGGCGCTGTAACTGTTGGGGTCGTTGTATTGAACAGTCAGTGTCACTTGGTCGTCGTCGCACTCAAGCACAGAAGCTGCAGGTGCGGATGTAATGGTTGCCGAAACAACGCCGGTTACATTGACAGAAACCGGAAACGAGTCGTCACAGTCGTTCGATACAACAACCGTGTAAGTGCCCGGAGTAGTAACGTTGAGTGTTGAACCGGTGCTGTTTCCGGGCGTCCATTCGTATTGCAAGGCCGGATTGTCTTGGTTCGCGGGAATGGGGTCGAGCGTCACGGAGCCATTCTGACAAAGCAATTGGCTTTGCATGGAAGGAGTTGGCACATCGGGTTGATAAGAAACATTGAACGAGTCGCTGAAGGTGCCGCAGGCATTGGTTATGCTGGCGGTGATGGCGCCGCTCGTATAGTTGCTATACGGTCCGAGTAGAGCTGAGAAACCGTCTGGGGCAGCGGTTACACCGGGACCCGACCATGAAATAGTACCGCTACCTGATGGATCCGTTACAACGAGGGTTTGCTGTGAGGTTTCGGAATCGCAGAGGGATACGTTACTTCCAGGGTTAATGGAAATAGTAGGTGCTTGCGCAAACTCGATATCGTAGCAATAATCGAAAGCACAATTGGCATTCGAGAAGCAAAGCTCGTAGACGCCATATTGTGACGGTGTCCAGGTAGTGGTCATTTGTGATGGGTCCGAAAACGACCAACCGCCCGGGCCCGTTACAGCCCATGTTCCGTCTAAGCCTGTTGTAACGCAGGTTGATGCACCCGACCAAACGAGACCGGTAGTTAGTGGCGCAGGAATAATGGTCGGAGCGCTTTGTCCGCAGTTGATCACCCAAAGTGAGTTTCCTTGGAAGTTGTTGCCGTTGGCGAAGTACTCGATAGCAACGCTGTCGCCTGCGCCAATCAGGATGTCGTCGTATAGCGTAAGTGCACCGAATGAAGTGAGGAAGTATTCCACTACCGGACCGCCGTCTGCAGGATACACGTAAATATTGATGAACGAACCCTGCCATCCGTTTTGGTTGGTGCTCAGGGCATAAATAATCAGGTTGTCTTCAGGCGGTACGGAATATCCGCAGAAGTCGAGTTCTTGCAGACCGCTGCAGCGAATGCCGTTGTTGTCTTCGTTGGTGAGACACGGTGTAGAAGGCGATGTGGTAACGAGTTTGATGTTGAAGCCCTGACAGCCGGCGCCATCGGTTACTAAGATTTCATAGTTACCGTTGACGTTGCCTGTAACTTGAGCACAGGCTTCATCGAGTGGTGTACCAGGCACAAATTCACCATCATAGCCCGCTGAAACCTGCCATTGGTAGTTGGCATAGTCACCGAGCACGCAAACCACGGTGTCGATACCCGGACAAATTTCGATCGGCAGGTTGCCGCCTTCCAATTGAGGAATGAAGTACGGGGTCACATCCACAAAAACCGTTGCAACGGAAGAGCAGAAGCCAAATGCGCCAACAACAGTGATGTTGCCCGGCTGCGATACATCGGCTGTTTGACCCGAAGATCCATTGCTCCATGAGTAAGAGTCGAATCCGTCGGTAGCTGTAAGTTCGGTTACCTGGCCAGCACAAATGTTTAACACTCCGTCGATTTGAATGGGCGGGGCCTCCACGTTTTCAACTAGGAAGGTGTATGTAACTACTGTCGAAGCGGCGGGTGTTCCGTTATCGGTAGCAGTAATCGTTACCGTGTTGGCACCGATGTTAGCTGCGCTGGCCGTGAAAGTTGCATTGTTGAGCACGGCTGCGTTTCCTGAAGTGGAAGTTGCAGTGAAACCTGTGCTGCTTTGTGTGTAGGTAATGCTGGTCGATTGTGTGGCCTCGGGGCTGGTAAATGCCAAATTGAAGTCAAACGATTCACCCACGCACATGGTGATTGTGTCGCATGCTTCGCCGACCGGAACAGGAGGTTGGTTGGCAACGAAGTTTGAAACGCCTGTGTTGAATTCAATGACACGGCCATCGAGCCAGTCCACTCCATCTTCATTATTCGCCTGAACGCCGTAAGGGCCATCCCATGCCGTCGAATTGCAGATGTTGAATCGGCCGAAAGCATAATGCTGGGTACCCGATGAGCGGTCGGCACCTACAATCGCAAAGTTGTTGTTGGCATCACAGCCGCCTGTGGCACCGCTGATTTGGCTATTGGCCCACTGCATATCGAGGTACACCAATTGCACGTTATTGCCACCGCCAATGACGCTGCTGCCATCGGGCGTTATGATAATTTGGAACGAGTTCGTCTTATCGTCGAAGTTTGGCCAATAACCAACGTTGATGTAGTTGATGTAAAGCGCTTCAGGCGTGAGCAGGTAATAGATTTCTCCGCTGGCGCCAAAATCGAAGTCAGACCAAAAACCTGCGATGTGGTTGTATTGCTGGTTGGTTTCAGTGCCCAAAGGGTCGGGGAACGCTGAAGGTGTAAAGTCAATATAACCGGTGTTGCCAAGCACAACAGTTCCCTTTGTTGTGATTACAACTTGGTTATAGTTGGTGCCGAAGAAATTGAAGTTCCAACCTAAGTTGATAGGCGCGCTGTAATTGTCGGTGCTGTTACCTGGGCTACCCGGCCATTGTATTGGGTTTGGGTGCGTGTATTCGCTGGTTGGTTCAATCCAGTTGCAGTTCGATTCGCCCGAAGTTTGGCTGGTGCGCATTTGACGACGGGTTTGCTGGTGTTCGCGTTTCCAATCTGTTTTCAGGCGAGCAACACGGTCGGCATCAAAGCGTGGATCCTTGGTGAAATGAACCCAATCCTGCTTCGACATCTTTTGAAGAAAAGGCATACTGTACAGTTGTTCCTCTGTCATTTTCCGCGAATAGCGAGCATTGAAAGGAGCCGTGTAGTAATGCTCTTGTGCAACAGCTGATACGCATATTACTGCGGTAAGCAAAGTGACAAGCAGATGTTTTTTCATAGGGATGATTGGTAAAGCTGAAATTATCGTTCGAATTAATCCGAGGAATGCAAATATAAAAGCTAGGTCAACGCCGCAGGTATATGAAACCACTCTTTTCCACGGGCTGTTGTCGAAGGTCGCGTGCTTGTATCTGATACAAATAATTACCCTCCGGAGCATCTATTCCGCTCGGGGTAACTCCATTCCAGGCTTCTCCGTTCTCAGAGGAAAAAACCAGATTTCCTTTGTCGTCGAATATGCGAAACTCTTTTATCACCAAGAATTTGGATAGAGTTAGAATGTCGAAGAGGTCGTTTTTGCCATCACCATTGGGCGTGAAAATGGTTGGTACGTGAAGCTGTGAGGCCGGCAAGCATTCAACGGGATTATGGGACGTGGTGGTTTCACCGAACGCTGTGGTGTGCAGGCTTACTTGGTAGACGCCCGGTTCATCATAGGTGTGCTGGGGGCTCATTTCATTCGATTGTTCACCATCTCCAAACTCCCATTTGTATTGTTCCGCTTCCGGATTGGTTGGTATAAAGAAATAGGTCATATCAAAACGGTTGATCTGTACGGCCGAGAAGGAGTCTTGCGTTTTTTCGGAATGCCCATTAGCCGTGATTGTTTTAGCTGTTGGGCTAATTGCGGAAGGTGCAGTTGGTTTTTCGGAAGGCGCGTTTGTTAGCCCTGTCCCTTCAGCGGTTGGTGCCGGCTGAGAGTCTGCGGTTTTTTCCGAGAGGGTGTTCGCTGGAACCACATGGGTTGAAGCCTTGTTCGTTTCGTTGCTCACCAATGTGCTTGTGGACGCTGCAGTTTCCCCCGACACGTGCTTTTGTGTGGGCTGCTCCACGGGTTGTTCTGTGTTGAATTGCGAGGGCGATTCATTGCGGGTGGAAGTATCCTCTGTTTTTTGCTCAGCAGCAATCCACAACGCGAAACCAATAATACCGGCTGAAACCGCGGCAGCAATAAACCACTTGGCTTGACTCAGAGCACCCACCGATTTACTTCCCACATTGGCAGAAACCTTTTCCCACAGGTGGCCGGGCACTGCGCTTTCGTGTGCTTCTAGCTTTTCCTTGAGAATATGGCGGAGTTTTTCATCCATTGTGGGCACTGTTATTATTCGGTTTTTCCAATCGGGATTTTAGCCATCCCTTTGCTTTATGATATTGTGTTTTTGATGTGTTTTCACTTACCGACAGCATGTCTGCAATTTCGAGGTGGGAGTAGCCCTCCAAGGCAAACAAGTTGAATACCGTGCGGTATCCAGCAGGCATTTGTCGTATCAGGTTTAACAGGTCATCTTCATTCAGTCTTCCTAAAGCGTTAAAGTCATTTTCCGTAAGCTCGGCTACCGTGTCCATTTGCACGTGTATTCCTTTTCTAGCCTGGCTTTTGAGCATGTTCAGGGAGGTATTTACCATCACTTTGCGTATCCATGCGCCGAGCGGCCCTTCTCCTTGCCACTGGTCTAAGTGTTTGAACACGCGAATAAACCCTTCTTGCAAAGCGTCCTGAGCATCTTCATTGCGGTCGAAGTAACGTTTGCAAACAGAATACATCCTCCCGGAATGCTGCTTCCAGAGGGTTTCATAAGCCAATCGATCACCTATCAAACAGCGATTTACAAGTTCACGGTCGGTCATTTCACTCTCTGGGGATAATGATGCTATCCGGGCAATGAAAGTTGCCTGCGAATCAAAAAATTATAGACGAGGGGCGGTTTATCGAACGATGTTGACGTTGCCTTCAAACGTTTTGGGTTTTCCTGTTTCCAAATCGTCGACCTCAATTTTCCAGAGGTAGTAACCATCTTGGATGTAGTAGGCGCCGCCATCGTATCCGCCGGTCCATGCTTTACCAACCTCTTCGGTGTAAAACACAATGTCGCCCCAACGGTTGTATACCCAAAAACGGTAGCTACCGTCTAATTCTCCGTTGATGACAGGCATAAACACATCGTTGAGTCCGTCACCATCGGGTGTAAAGGTATTGGGCACGAACACCTGTAGAATGTTCTCTATGTATACATCCTGACAGAGCGTGTCGAGACAGCCGAACTCATTGCCCGCGGTGAGGCAAATGAGGTAGGGCGACGTTGTTTCGATGTCGGGGAAGGTCCAAACAGGGTTGGCAAAGAAGCTTTCGCCGGCATTATAAAAGTTCCAGTAAATGGAGTCTGCGCCGGCAGTCAGGTTTCTGAAATGTACCTCGCGGTGGAGGATGTCGACAGGTTGCGGATCCCAAGTGAAGTCCACTTCCGGATAATTGCGAATGGTGATGGGTGTTGAAAGAGTATCAGATCCCACACAGCCAAACTCAGAAGTAATGGTAAGAGAGGGGTAGAAGTTTCCAGGTGAAGTGTACACCACCGATGTATCACCGCAATATGAAAGTTGTGTTCCGTTGCCCAACGACCAGATGCAAGTGCTCAGATCGTCGTAGTTGGGGTCCAATAAGTTGTAGTAAAACCCGATGGTATCAGGGTAGCAGCTGCCCGACTCATCGGCATCCATTATAGGCTCCGGAGTGTCGTGAACCGTAACCCACAGCGTGTCTGAAACACTCGTTAGCGGGCAGTTTTCATCCGTTACTCGTATTTCAAAAATTTCATCGAACAGAAAACATTCGGTAATCGTATCTGCCGATGCGATGAGCGTTGGAGTGAGATCAACAACAGCATTGAGCTCATACCATTCAATCAATAAGTTACCGGTTCCACCGGTGGCCAATGCGGTGAGTTCTTTGCATTCATATTGGCATGTATACAGGGTATCCAAACCATTTTGAACAAATAGAGAAACGCTTGATGATACAGTGCCCACGGCGGTTATCGTATCTGACGAGCAGCCAATAGCATCGAGTGCATGCAAGTAAAGCACTGTGTCTTGTGAAAGAGTTATCGTGATGGTTTCATTGGCGGCCTCATTTGAGGTGCCCACTAAACAACCGTTAGCTTCCGGACATCCGTTCCAATACGTGGTGAAATTACCCGCACCCCCGCTTACCAATGCGTCGAATGTAATTGGATAGTTTGGGCAACCCAAAATAGCAGGAGGGTTCGGAGTTATGAATATTTCCGGAGAATCGGGGCTGATGGTGAACGTAGTGTCGGCCATGCAAACTTGTCCGCTGCTCAATAAGATGTTTACAGACAAATCGTAGGTGCCTATTCCGAGATTAGAGAACACAAAAGGCGCTTGCTCAGCGATGGCTATAACCTGTTCGTTTTCAATGAGCACGTATTGACTGGCATTGGGGTTGTTGCCTTCCACAGCACCGTTTTCATCAGAAAAACAAAACGGGTACGACTGCTCTGTGTCGGCCGTAACGAATTCTTGTTCGCGCACATTGATGGTAAAGTCCACGAATGTCTCGCATCCTTCCGCATCCGCCACAAGCAACACGTGGTCTTCAGGATCATCAAAACAGATTGGAGCCGAAGTGCTGTTGCCATCAATAGAGGCAGTGAAAGCATTGTTGAAAGCACCCATCACATCGAAGTCAATGTCTTGCGAAACCTCGTTGATACAGGTCCCGTTGCACATATCAACCGGGTAAATCAGGTTGATGATTTCGATTGGGTCGTTTACTTCAATCGCAATTGTTTCGGTTGAAGAACAGGTAATTGTGCCAAAACTTTCGGAGGCTATTACTTCGAAAATTTCGTTAGTGGTAGGATCCACGTCTGCTGAAGCAAGGTTGGTTGGTCCGGCAATAGATGCTGATGCTGCCCAGGCGTAGCTATAGGTGCCCGCTCCGGTGGGTGTGGCAGTGAGTGTGGCTGTGTTGTTCGGGGCATCGAAGCACAGTATGTTGTCTGAGGCTGTTACGTTTATGGAAGGGTTTGGATGAATAGTAACGATTACTTCATCCGTATTCGAGCAAGTGCCATCCGAAACGTTAAGAGTATAGGTATACGGGCTATTGTTGGAGTTATTGATATTAACAGTCGGCTGCGCATCGTCAGATTGTCCGGCGGCAATGCCGGCAGATGGCGTCCAGCTGTAAGTAACTCCGCCCAAGGCCGGTGTTCCGAGCGTAACGGGCAACCCTGCGCATTGTGCAATATCGGGTCCTGCCGCTGCTGTTGGGATAGCAAGTTCAATCGCCTCGAAGTCGTCGACGGTTGTATTGACGCAGCCGTGTGTGTCGGTGATGCTTATAATGGAGTATGTGCCCGGATCATTGATGGTGATAGTGCTTCCTGAAATCGTCGGAGGGTTGGCCGGGTCGGGTCCTTGAATGTCGATGGTAAAAGGTCCGTCGCCTGTTGTGGAGAAGGTCGCTGTGATTGCGGGCTCGTTCGGGCAATAACTTTCATTATTGCTCAACCAGGCTGCAGATACTTCCGGGTAAATAGCAAGGTTTGCACTTGCGTTTACATTGGATGCGCAGTTGAATGCATCCGTTACTTGAAGCAGTTGATAGGCGCCTTCAATACCGGTGCAATACTGGTCGTTGGTAAGCAAGTTTGCCACTGTTTCATTGGCGGCCACATTGGGTACGTTGATAACGGCGGTGAAGGGCTCTTCTCCGGTAAAAGCAAGGTCGAAGCAATGATTGAGTCCTCCGCATATGGAAGCGTCGCCGCTAATCGTAACAGTTGGTAGTGGGTGAATAAGAACAGCGACTGAACCTGCCGCAGTGCCCAAACAGTTTTGAGCACTGTTGGTCAACGACTGAACAGCATAGGTGCCTGATTGGGAAGCGTTGAAAGTATATGGGTTCGTCAATGGAACAACGATGGAAGGCTGGTTTACTCCATCGATGCTATACACGAACGTCCATGGACCGTTGCCGGTGAAGTCTACTTCGAGTGGCACTTGTTGCCCGAAACAAGCATCGTTTCCAGAGGGAGCGCTCAGAGTAGCTGTGCTGGCGATATACCAAACAACAGATTGGGTATTGGATGAAAACCCAATATTCGGATTAGTTTCATCGACGCAACCGGAACCATCGTTGTTACCCACTACGCATGAGATGTAATAGGTGGTGCCGCTTACAATGACGCCCGGTCCTGAAGCAGCACCAAACGAAAGTGCTGTATTGGCGTCACCGAAAATCGGATCACCGCACGAGCGGGCAATCTCAGAGCCCAATACATCCGCGGCATTGGTGTGCAACACAAACATGAATGCATCGTTGGCGTCGGTCGTGTAGGCTGTGCTTTGAGTGGCTGTGGCTTGAGCCGGCGCTGTTGCCGGTGAACAAATGCTCAGAGAGCTTGCGGTCATTACCCCTCCGTTGGAAAGAACAGGACAGGTATTGCCGGCGTCTGTCATAGTAACGGTGTTGCAGTTGTAAACGTCGTTGAACGTCCACGAGCCTCCTGCGCCGCCAGAAACCAACGGTAACGTGGTAAATACGTTTGCTGCGAATGACCCTCCAATGCCACCAACAGCTTCTGTATATGGCGAAGCACCGTCGGAAACCGTGAATTGGATGGTATAGTTTTCACCCACGTTGTCGCACACGAGGGTTGTTTGTGCTACCTGAATATCGGTGCGGATGTTTACAGCAATTGTTTCGTCTATTGGGGTAAGGCAAGTGGGCGCAGAGGTGAAGTATATTTGGTCCAACTCGAGACTGAAGTTGCTGGCCGCCGTAATGGTTTGGCTGAAAGATGACGACTGGTTGTTGAGCACGCCAATACCGATATTCGGAGTGCTAATAAACTCGTAGCTGTAGTTGCTGCCCGCAGGCGTTACTTCTACTTCAATGAGGATGTTGTCGCCTTGGCAAACATCCACAGGACTTGTAGATGCGTCTTCACCGTTGATGGTGTAGGAAGTCAGCACAGGAAGCGGATTGATTACAACCTCAGCGCATTCATTGGTAACCGTGCTGCTGCAGTTGGCATCGCTTACTTGCGTAATGCAATACTCTCCGGCGACAGTCAAATTCCATATGTATATATAGTTTGGGCTGGCAGGGTTATCGGCAATGTTCAATGCGGGTTGAGCCGCACCGTCGCGTGTGTATTGCACAACCCAAGGGCCATCGCCTGTGAGGGTTATTTGAATGATAGCGCTGTTGCCCTGGCAAGCCGATGCAATTAATCCATCCGGAAGTGTTGCAGTTGGCTTGGCGTTGGTGTTTACGCTTATGGACGGGTTCGATGCATCGTTGCTCGGACAGCTCGGAGCGTCGGTATATGCAACCGACTCTATGTCGTAGGTGATGTTGCCTGCGGCTGTTGGGTCCGGAACGTTCACGACGCCGTTGTCGGCTACAATCACCGCAGGTTGATTGGTGCCTGCAATGGAATAAACAACCGTGTAACTTCCCGGATCGCTGTGGCTCATGGTCAACTCCAGTGCATCGCCAAGGCATATCGGGCTTTCCGGGTCAAAAACAGATGTTACAATTGGTCGCACGTTGATGGTTTCACTTTGAGGAACGGTTGCCGGGTCGGAAATACATCCACTTGCATCACGCACCTGAACTACGGTTACAGTTGTGTTAGCCGTTATTGGAATGATGTAATTGTAAGGGTCCGCAATGTCCACCAGGTTGGGTGCGCCTGCCACAGGGTTGGTGATCCAAACATCAAATGGAGCTTGACCCGCAGTGAAATCAATCGTTATCGTGGCATTGTCGTTTTCACAAACGGTAGCAGGTGCGCTGAGTGTAAATTCAGGTCCTGCAGTTTCATTGATGGAAACGCTGGCTGTCTCTGTGCAGCCATAGGTAAGGTCGTTGACGGTTACTGTATACGTAACGCCCGCAGCACTTCCTTGCAGCCCTGTCTGGTCTTGCTGTCCGTTTACGATGCCTGCACCACCGGCGCCGGCCACCCAGTTGTAGGTCAAATTGGCTGAGTTGGTTCCAAACGTTGTTAGGTCTATGGAGCCAAGCGTTCCGCACGACTCATCCACGGCATCGAGTTGCAAGCGGTGCAATGAAACATCGACCGTTACAAAGTCTTCACTTTGACAACCACCGGTATTCAACGGTGTGCTCACGCGGTAGGTGGTGGTGCTATCGGGTGAAACGTTTTGAGTTGCCACGTTTTGAGTCAATGCAGGTGTAGCATCACCACCCGGCTGCACGCTCCAGGTGTACTGATTTGATGCTCCGGCGCCCTCGGCTGTCAGGGCATAAACATCGCCGGCACAAATAACATCGGGTGCAGAGGTGATGGCTATGTTGGGTACGATTGAAATTTCGAGTTCAATGTCGTCGTCGTCTGCAATTGGGCAGGCGTCATCTTGCGCATGAAGCGTAAGGGTGTAAGGCGTAGCGCTGGCCATGGCAGCTGTGGTTTGCAGCTCGAAGTTTGCGATGCCCGGAGCAAGGCTGGACTGTGTCATGGTAAGCGCAGCAAGGCCGGGTGCCGGCGGTGAGAATGCGTATGTGATGGTGATGTTGCGCGAAGAGTTCACGTTGGAAGCCTGAACAGAGAAGCTGAGCAGGTTGCCCGCACAGACCTCTAGCAGGTCGTTGGTAGCTCCGGGATTATTGGTGTATGTCACATCGGTTCCTAGGACTGTCACAGGCACCACGTCAAAAGCGGTATCGGTGAGTGAGCAATCGCGAACGGCGAGCGCCAAATTGTAGCGCACGGTTCCAACATAGGTTCCGCCGGCATTGAGCGCAATATCGACCGGAACAATGTATACGAGCGTAGGTGAATTGGCCGGCAATGCGGGAGGTGTCCAGCTCAGCAGTCCGGTTGTAGGGTTTAGAGTAAGGCCCGCCGGTATTGAAAAACCAGAAATTGCAACTGGAGAGTTAACAACAGCGCCGCTCGTGTAGGGAACGCCAAAGGCATACGTAGCGGTAACACCCGCCGGCAAACTAATTTGTATGTCGTGTTCTTCGGCTGTTGCAGGTTGTGCACAGAAGTATGAAATGTATCCGCCATCAAGGTCGGGCAATATGTCAACCAAACCACATGAAGTGGCGGCGGTATTGATCTCCGAATAAATGTAGGCGTCTTGAAGAAAAACAGGAGCAGCATTTTCAAAGTAGTAACTCCAATCCAATCCATTATACGATACTGTCCACGAGCAGCCTGCGGCAAGTGCTGTCTGGGTTTCGTAAGTTATTTTTTTGATACCCAAGTTTGCGCTTGTAGCATTGTTGCATGAACTGTTGGTTAACTCAGTAGGGCATAAGTCTGAGATTTCTGTCATGCTTGTGCTGTCAGCATAAGCAGAGAATGCGGTGTATGAGGGCCCTGTGCAGGAGGCGTTTGGAAAGAAAACAATGTCGACTGTTTGGGGAAATGCTGAGGTGCTCGACGCAAGTCCGAAGCAATCCACATAGATATTCAGCGCTATGTTGTATTGGTCGCCGCCCAAACATTCCCACGTGATATTACCACCCAAAATAGTTTGAGCACGGGTCGTTGAAGCCTGAAGAACAAAGAAAATTGCTGCTGCGCAAATCAGTAAATGCTTTACCATTCGGTTGACGGGTGATTGATTATTTATTGGGCTACTTACCATTTCAAGGTTAGTGAATTAAGGCGGTAAATACTGCGTGGTGGCAAGGCATTATCAACAGACCTCGATGAAATACTTATTTCACTAAAAGGGTTGTCGGGCCGTGAAAATAATCGGTTTCCTCTTACGCTTATGAGAATTCGGTTATTCTTTGCCTAATCTTATTATTCAGACTACGAAATCAGCTGAAAGATTGCATGATAGAAAAAGAAAAGCCGCCCGTTGGGCGGCTCTTCCAGTAAGTGCTTACGTTAAAACTTGATAAAACGTTTGCTTAATGTGGTTGTGTTGTATTCCAACTCAATAAAATAGGAGCCTGCCGCAAGTTTTTCGAGTGGAAGTTGGATGTCGCCTGCGAAAGGCAACGGATTTGCAACCATTACACGTCCGTTTGCATCGCGAATACTCCAGCTATTTCCCGATGTCGATGAGCGAATAGTGAGCACGTCGCCGGCCGGATTCGGAAACACGTCAAACGAGACAGTTGGGTTTTCAATGGATAGTGTATAAATGGCATCAACCGTTTGTGATTGCGTATCGGTGCATCCATCAACTGTGGTGCTTAACTCCACGGTTAGTTGAGGAGTAACCGAAAGGAAGCCATACGTGTAGCTGTGAATGGGTGATTGATCTTGGCTTGTTTGTCCATCACCGAAATCCCAAGTATAGGTTCCAACATTACCGGTATTGGCAAATGCAACCTCGGTGCCTCCATCGCCGAATTCAACCGGATTGGGCATCGTAAAGGAAGCAACAACTTCGTTTGAAATATCCAGCAAATAGCGCGGGTAAAACTTGTAGCCCACCGTAAATGGAGACGTTTCGTCCCACTGTGCTCCAATGCCGACCGCAGTGAAATGTCCTGCAAATGGGGCAAGGTTGAAAATGTCGCAATTGAAGTCGATACGCATAACGTTTTGGTTCGCGCCATCTGTCACATCAACATCGAATCCGCCGGCGAAAAATGTTGTTCCGAATTGACCCCATTGGGCTTCGTCAACAAGCGTGATGCAGTCGAGTTTCACCATGCGGCTTTCATGTTCTTCACCCAACACAGTTACCGTTTCAGGGATGTCCAGCGCATTGCCTGTATTCACAAATTCGACTGCACTGGCTAAAAACTCAGCCATTCCATTGAACTGGCTTACCTGTCCTTCAACGAGTATGCTATCGCCTTCCACGGGACTATATCCCAAATTGTCGTTGGGAGAGAAGATTCGAATTCCGCCTGTGCCATCAATGAGTGTAAACTCCAATCCGGATGGATTGAAGTTAACCCCGTGAACAATGCCACCTAGGGTTCCGAATTCATTCAACTGCAGAAGCGCACCGAGTGAATTCTGCGCTGTTGCTTCACCAATGGTATAAGGAGGGAAGCTCTGGTCGTTGTCTTGAATGCTAATAGTGATGAATTCATTCACGAAAATGGCATCACCATTTGCATCGATAATGGTAAGGGTAATGGTCTCAAACAACTCTTCCAGTTCGTCGTCTACAATTTCGAGCATGAATGAAACTTGTGAGTTGCTGCCGTCGAAAATGAATTGAATTGGGAAGGTTGTAGTGTAGTCTTCACCCGCAGTTGCAGAGCCTTGCACCACCTGCACTTGCACAGGAGTGGTAGTTTGGACGTTGTAAGCGCTTAAGACGATGTTCACGAAACCTGCGCTTTCATTGACCTGAATAGCAGTTTGATTGAAGGTCAAGAAAGGCTGTTGTGTGCATGTTTGGGCTGCATGCGTTCCAAGATTGCTGTAGTCTGTGTTACTAAAGTTGAGCCATTGGCCTGCAGAAAGTTCCCAATCGGTAGTGGGCGCGTTGATTTCGAATTTTCTGCGCAAGGTGTTATTGAGGGTTGAAGCAAGACCGAATACCCATTCGTTTACGGTGTCGCCTACCACACCAATGATGTCAATGGCTTCCAAGTTGTAGGTAAGAACAATGGCATCGTTTCCGTTAAAATTGTTCATCGACGCGTTGGTGGTATCCGCCAGTGCAAGTAGGTCTGCGTCGGCTTGCGAGCTGCATACTACGTACGTTTCGCCCGGAGCAAGCGTGCCAATAGGCGCATCGAGCACGAAGAACGAAGTATCGCCATTGTTGTAGGAGAACAATTCGTAGTCATTCAAATCAACAGGAAACGGACTGGCGTTGTAAAGTTCAATTGCCTTGTTGGATCCGTTTCCTTCAATGTATTCTGAAATAATCACACGTGTGCAGCCTTCTCCCGGGAAACAGTCGATGTTACGAATGTCGATGTAGTTTTCGGATACTGCGGCGCAACCGCCGTCAGCGGCAACATCAAAAATGATGTCTGTTGGTTGCACCGTCGCAGGAAGTAGGTTGCCGAAATACGACACGCCGTAAATGCGCCATTCTCCCACGGCAAGCGTGTTTAGATCGAAGCTGCCCGTTGTGAGTTCCTGATAGATTTGATTGTCGGCATTGGTAATAAAATAGCGGTATTGGTCTGCAACGCCTGCCACCGTGTGTGTGAAATTGACTACACCCGGATTGTTTATCTGGCAGAAGCTGATGTACGCTTGGCCATTGTTGAGCGTCAGCACGCCGGCATCGCATCCGGTTACAGCGCATTCTTCGCGAACGATCACAAGGTTGTTGCTCGAGAACGAAAAACAGTCGGAAGCCGAAATGCCCGAAAGCGGCAGGCCGGCTGCTACCGTGGCTTCGTCTAACGTTCCGTTGTATGAAACCCCGAATATGTAATAGGTGCCGATGGTGTGCATGTCCATGTCAATCAAGCCTTCAGCGTTCCATTCAATGATCACATCGTTGGTGTCTGTCAACACATAGATGTAATTGTCGCCATACAAGCTAGTGGTGCTCAACGACAGCGGCATGTTGGTTGAGTCGGAGCATTGTTGGTTGTTGCCTCCTTGCAAAAGCACTTCGGCACCCGAACATTCCGGAATGTTTGTAAAACCTGGAGTTGGTAGTTGAATGAAGTAACTCGTAAGATCAGAAACTAAACCCCCATCGGGCACGCGCGAAAACGATAACGGCGAATTGCCGGGAATGTCCAGAATGGTTTGTCCGGGAGTAAGCGCGGCAGTCAGCACATCATCAGGACCGTCCTGCGAAGTGTAAACCATGGCATCCACAATATTGGATGATGACACTGCGGTACCTGTTGGCCAATCGGAACCATTGCCTTCGTATAAAGCAATAGCGTCTTGTCCGTTTTGAATGGTGCCTTGCGCATTCGGATTCAATACAGCATCCACGTTCGGCAGCTGAGGCGACCCCAACAGAAAGAAGCCCAACTCATCTGTGGTATATCCATCGAGGTCATATACATCGTATGAGGCGTCGCCTGCGCCATTGAAAAAAACGAGCACCAGCCCGTCGAGCGCTTGGTTGGGGGCTCCAAAGAGCTCAACAAACTCAAGTGTGTCGGTGCCCGGCTGGTCTTGGTCAACTTCGTTGATACGAACGTCGGTGATTTGGCCGAAAGCCAAGGTGCTCATGCAAGCAAGCAGAAGAGAGAAAAGGTTTTTCATGGTCAATGCAATCGAATTAAATCGGCTTGCAATTTCACCCTTTTTTCAAAACCACCGCATGTTTTTCTTCAACAGAAAACAATCACAAATTAGGGCGATGGGCGAAGGACGGGTCCATTACAAACATTGTCCCCAGTCCCCAGTCCTCAGTACTCACTATACCTCATACATCTCCATAGGTGGGCAGGTACAAACCAAGTTGCGATCACCGAAGGCATTATCCACGCGCCCTATCGAAGTCCAAAACTTCATGTCGCGGAGGCTGCTCATCGGATAGGCTGCTTGCGTGCGAGAATATGGATGGCTCCATTCATCAGCAGTCAACTCTGCAGCGGTGTGCGGCGCCATTTTAAGCAAGTTATCAGCCTTGTCGGCAATACCGGCTTCCACCTGAGCAATTTCTTTGCGAATGCTGATCATGGCATCACAAAACCTATCGAGTTCACACAAGGGCTCGCTTTCCGTTGGTTCAACCATTACGGTTCCGGCTACCGGGAAAGAAACGGTTGGGGCATGAAATCCATAATCCATCAATCGCTTCGCGATGTCTTCTACCTCAACGCCTGCCTTTTTAAAGTCACGGCAATCCAAAATCATTTCATGCGCTACACGATCGTTGTTGCCGGTATACAATACCGGATAGTGTCCCTGCAGGCGTTCCTTCATGTAGTTAGCATTGAGTATTGCATAGCGTGTAGCATCTGTTACACCTTGGCCACCTAGCATTTTGATATAACCATATGAAATGAGCAGAATAAGCGCGCTGCCGAAAGGAGCACTCGATACGCCATTGATCGCATTTGTTCCGCCGGTTTTTATGTGCACATTGCCCGGAAGGAATGGGACCAGTTTGTCATTTACTCCAATGGGGCCCATGCCGGGTCCACCGCCACCGTGCGGAATTGCAAAGGTTTTGTGCAGGTTCAAGTGGCACACATCGGCTCCGATATTTCCGGGCGAAGTGAGTCCAACCTGTGCATTCATGTTGGCTCCGTCCATATAAACCAATCCGCCGTTTTCATGCACAATGCGGGTAATGTCTTTGATGGCTTCTTCGAATACGCCGTGCGTACTTGGGTAGGTCACCATGAGTGCGGCCAAGTTGTCTTTATGTTGCACAGCCTTCGCTGCAAGATCTACAACATCAACGTTGCCGTTCTCATCGCACTTAATCACCACTACTTGCAGACCGGCCATCACAGCCGACGCGGGGTTCGTTCCGTGAGCAGAGCTGGGTATCAGGCAGATGTTGCGGTGAAGGTCGCCACGGTTTTCGTGGTAGGCCATAATGACCAACAGTCCGGACAGCTCGCCTTGTGCGCCCGAGTTCGGCTGAAGCGACATACCGCTGAAGCCGGTGCACTTGCACAAATCGTCGTGCAACTCGCTGATGATTTCTGCATATCCTTTCGCCTGTTCAGCAGGAGCAAATGGATGGATGTCGGAAAACTCGGGCCACGTGAGCGGTATCATTTCGCTGGTTGCATTGAGCTTCATGGTGCACGAACCGAGCGCAATCATAGCGTGCGCAAGCGACAAATCTTTATTCTCGAGTTTCTTCAAGTAGCGAAGCATTTCCGTTTCGCTTCGGTGGGAGTTGAAAACAGGATGCGTCATGTACGAGGAAGTGCGCTCGAATCCACTCAGGGCGTCGGTTGCGTGCTCTGAGGAAGTAGCACCAAGTATGGCGATGACTTCATTTATGTCGGTGGCGCTCATGGCTTCGTTCACTGAAACACCCACGTGGCCATCGACGAAATAGCGGAAATTCACACCTGCAGCTTCTGCCTTGTTGCGAATGTCAGCTTGGTTGTCGACGCTGATTTTGAGTGTATCGAAAAATCGGGTATTCACTTGTTTTGAACCCAAGGCACCGGCTATTTGAAGAGCCTTCTTGTGAATGGTTGTGGCAATTGATTTCACGCCATCGGGCCCGTGGTATACGCCATACGAAGAGGCCATCACTGCGAGCAGAGCTTGTGCGGTGCAAATATTGCTGGTTGCTTTCTCGCGGCGAATGTGTTGCTCACGAGTTTGAAGCGACATGCGCAGGGCAACATTGCCATGACGGTCTTTTGAAACGCCAATGATTCGACCGGGCATGTTGCGTTTGAACTCGTCTTTTGCGCAGAAAAAGGCAGCGTGTGGACCACCGAAGCCCATAGGCACACCGAAGCGCTGGGAGTTACCAAAGCAAATGTCGGCACCCCATTCGCCGGGAGGAGTAATGAGCGTGAGCGACATAATGTCGGCAGCACACGCCACATAACCACCCACAGCATGCATGCGATCTGCAAAGGCTTTATAGTCGTTTATTTGACCACTGTTATTAGGGTATTGCACCAACCCGCCGATGTAACTTGCATCGAACTGAGCAGTGGAGAAGTCACCAAAAACCAATTCGATTTTCAAATGCTTCGCGCGGCCGCGTAAAACGTCTACTGTTTGAGGGAATACTTCATTGTCTACAAAATAGCGATTGGCTCCTGCTTGTTCTTTTTCCTTTGAAAGACTGTGGAAGAAGAGAATCATAGCTTCTGCAGCAGCGGTTCCTTCGTCGAGCAAAGAGGCGTTTGCAATGGGCAGCGCTGTAAGGTCAGTTACCATAGTCTGGAAATTCAGCAAAGCCTCCAAACGGCCCTGTGCTATTTCAGCCTGGTAAGGCGTGTATGCGGTGTACCATCCCGGGTTTTCCAAGACGTTTCGCAAAATGACGGTAGGCACCAATGTGGGATGGTAGCCAAGCCCGATATAGCTCTTGTTTACTTTGTTTTTAGCAGCTTTTGCGCGCATCAACTGCAAGAATTCATGCTCTGCCAAACCTTCGCTGATGGCAAGGGGTTGCGCACTGCGAATGCCCGATGGTACGGTTTGATCGATGAGTTGTTCGAGGCTTGAAACTCCGATGGTTTCCAGCATGTGTTTCACTTCGTGAGGGCGTGGACCCATGTGTCTTGCCGCAAAGGATGTACTTGACATAGTGTTAGCGTTGGTGGATGCGTTGGTGCATCCGATTGAAATTATTATTGAATTTCCCTTTGTTTCTGCAGTAAAAACAATTTCTACAGCAACGGTTCAAATATAGATGCATGAAACCGCTGAACACAACACACATTTTTCATGAATAATGCTCATACAATCCTAATTTCGCCGCCATGGCAGAAGCCGTCAACATACCCGTCGGTATTTCCCGCGAAGAGGTCTACCAATCGCTAACACCCCAGCTCAAAGCATTGTTAAGCGGAGAAAGCGACGCAACGGCCAATGCGGCCAACTTCTCGGCGCTTGTAACCACCGCTTTCCGGTTTCATTGGGTGGGCTTTTATTGGGTGCGCGGCGATGAGCTTGTGCTGGGCCCATTTCAGGGCCCCGTTGCCTGTTCGCGCATCGCAAAAGGAAAAGGCGTTTGCGGCACGGCATGGGAAAGAAATGAAACGATCGTTGTGCCCGACGTGGATGCCTTCCCGGGTCACATTGCCTGCAGCGCACTGTCGAAGTCCGAAATTGTAGTACCGGTGCGGAGCAATTCGGGCGAAGTAATCGGGGTGTTGGATATTGACAGCAACATGCAAGGGGATTTCTCTGAAGTGGATCAACGTTTTTTGGAAGAATGGGTTGCCATTTGGGTGGAGGCGTGTAATGCGTAGTAAGCTCAGTAACATATGTTGTTTGTGCATGATTGCGCTTGTTGCAGGTTGTGCACAGGTGCGCTCGATTTCAGGTGGTGAAAAGGACACCATCGCGCCTAAAGTTTTAGCGTCTTATCCGCCGTCGAGCTCGATTCGTTTCACCGGTAATGGTTTTGAGTTGGCTTTTGATGAGTATGTTCAGCTGCGCGATTTGCAGAAGGAGTTGCTGGTTTCCCCTCCGCTGAAAAAACTACCGAAAGTAAAGGTTCGTCAACGCAGTGTGGTGGTCGCTTGGGAAGACACACTGCAAGCTGAAACAACGTACATTTTCCAGTTTGGAAAGGCCATAGCTGATGTGAATGAGTCGAATATTCTGAACGATTTTTCTTTTGTGTTTTCAACGGGCGACCAACTCGATTCGATGCATTGTGAAGGGTATGCTGTCAATGCATTTACCGACAAACCATCAACGGGAATAAAGGTGTTGCTGTTTGATTCTTTACTGCATGTTTTTGCTGCAGAATCAAGGCCCGCATACTTTGCCCGAACAGATGAACAGGGTCGTTTTCGTTTTGACTATTTGCGCAATGGAAAGTTTGTGCTTTGCGCGCTGACAGATGAGAACGGTAATAATCATTTTGATATCGGCGAGTCGATTGATTGGCTAAATGAAATTCAAACACAACCCATCAGCGATTCGACGGGTCACAATTTGCAGCTCAGCACCCCCCGCGATACGGTAGTGCGCAGGTTTGATTACCTCACAGATTCTTCGGGCGTGCTGAAATTTAATGTTAATTCTTGGCAGAAGCAGACACGAGTGCAATCAGTGAGCGGCGATTCTGTTGCTCAATGGATGCGCTCCGATACACTCTATGCAGCAGCTTTGCGAGCTTGCTTGAAACGCTCGGAGGTGGTTGTATACAATGGAGAAACTGCATTGGATACCCTGACGTTGAAGCGCACTGCTGATGAATCATCTTATATGAAGCTTACTCATTCTGCGAGTCAGAAAATGCTGGTCAATGCGCCCATTACAATTCAATCCAAGCGCCCTATACAAACTGTTGTTGATTCATTGCTGAAGTTTTATGCAGACAGTGTGGAGATTCGGGGTGAATCGAGCGCGGTCGATCCTTGTGTGCGCGAGCTGCGCTTTAACAGAGCCCCGGGTGCTGACTACCGGATTGTCGCTTTGCCGGGTTGGGTTACCGATGATTGCGATGAAACCAACGATACGCTCGAGTGGTCGTTTTCCAGTTATGATGCGAAGGAATTGGGTGCGCTTCGATTTAAACTTCCTGAGGAGGTTTTGAAAGCGCCTCATTTTTTTCAGTTAATCGATCGCGCCGGGCGAATGGTGCATAGCGAAAACCCGATCCATACAGTTGATTTTTTGATTGATCAATTAATAGCAGGCGATTACACCGCCGTGGTGTGTGAAGATGCGAATCAGAATGGTTTGTTTGACCCTTTGACCCTAACACCGTTTGTGCGGAGTGAGCGAAACCGTGTGTATGCGAAGCCTATTCAGGTAAGAGCAAATTGGGAAGTTGTAATCGACTGGCCTTTTTGGATGAAGTAAGATTGCATAGCAAATGAACCGTCTTGTTATGACCCAATAGCACTAGCACTTTGCCCGTTTTGTGTGCACTTAGAACTCGAAGTAGGTTCGTTTCTTATTCCTCATTTTACCTTTTTCAGCGCATACCTTTTTGTGGTTGTGTTGCGCATCGCGGTCACCCAGTTGCGCACTTTCGTTCCAATCAATGCATGCGCCGTCGAGGTCATGCAAGTAATAGAGCACTTCTCCTCTGTAGTAGAGTACCTCCGAGGTGAAATCAATGCTTTCAAGGCGAAGTTCTGAAAGGAGTTCAAGGGCCTCCTCGAATTGCCCCATGCCAATAAGAAGCACGGCCATATGAAACTTGGCACGCATTAACTTCGGGTTGCATTGCAATGCGCTTTGAAAGTCTTCCAGCGCAAGATTGGTCTTGTTGAGCTCAGCCATGTTCGCTGCACGCAAATAATACGCATCAGCATAGGTTGTATCGATGGCCAGAGCTTCATCGAGGTAGCGAAGGCTCGACTTGTTTTCCATATTCATGTACTCTATCGTGGCAAGCCAATAATAGGAGCGAGCTTCGTCTGGGTGGTATTCTAGGTAGTGCATGAGGTCGATTCGAGCAGACTCGTACATCATGAGGGAAACCTTGCAAATACCTCGATGCAGGTAAAGCTCGTCGTTGGAATAGCCATTTATGCGAGCCCGATCATAGTCGTCGAGTGCTTCGGTGAAATGTCCGAGTTTATGATGAGCGTTGCCAC
>CAMAYP010000021.1 GCA_945862415.1 Chryseobacterium gleum
CTGCATCCATCCCTATCATGAGCGGAATGCGCGAAGCTTTTTGGTAGCGGTTGGTAAGAGCCGCTTGGCGCCCCGGACTACCCTGCATGAAAATGAGACCACCGATGTTATAGTTCTCGATGAGGCTTTGTATTTTTTGGCTGTTGTAGGCCTTGTGATTGGGGTCGCTCCAGGCGGCAACCATGAAAAGCTGACCAATTTTCTGTTCCAGAGTAAGCACCTGCATCAGCGAATCGGCCCACGGCGTAACCCGCTGCTTGAAGCACGGCTGTTGGGCTTGCGCCGCCACGTGCAACATCAACACAACAACAAAACCCACTATGCTCGCTCTCAAAATTCTCATGTTCGGATAGTCTTTACGAATGATACGGCAAAATGCCCAAAAGGATACCGACCGCAGCTGCCCGTTTCGCATACTTTAGAACAATGGTCTGTGGAAGGATATTGTGCGAAGTGCGAGGTGCGAAGTGCGAGGTGCGAAGTGCGAAGTGCGAGGTGCGAAGTGCGAAGTGCGGGGTGCGACGCTCGGTAAAATCTGCGGTCGGGAAGCGCTGCTGCGCGTCCAATGATGCGCGTTCAATGCTGCGGTCGGGACGCACTGCTGTGCGTCCAATGCTGCGCGTTCAATGCTGCGCGTCCACTGCTGCGCTTCCAATTCCGCGCGACCAATACTTCAGTCGAGACGCGCTGCTGCGCGTCTAATGCAGAGCGTCCACAGACAATAACCGAAATTCGTTTTTTAAACAAACGCTTTCTGGAAGATCGACGGTCGAGACTCTATACCATCCAAAATACTTTTAAACTTTAGACAAAAATCAATCAAGACAAATTCAAACGAAAAAGCCGCAACAATCAAAAAGTCATTTCGCAGAGAAACTTCTGTAAGTGCTGACCCCAAGAGAGTTTTTAAACTTGCTGCAAAAGAAGTTGAACCCAAAGAAGATTGGTTTGGGCTGATACAATGGGTAAACGAGAATACAAGTTAACGCCAGACTCAGACGGACAAACACCTTTTGCAATGACAGAAAAATGGACGGACCTTTGTTCGCTATAATGGCACCTTCCCTTGATGATTCATTTGAAAAGTTTGCCCGCGACTTAAAAAATGAAGCAGCAAAAAACAATCATTAAAATCAAATAACATGGCCTACAATATTGGGACAAAAGAAAAACCAATGGTTTTAAAGACACCACCATTGACAAGCGAATACACAATGCATGTTGACCAAAAAGAAGGCAAAGAAGTTTTGGTTTGCACGGTAGGTAAAACTGTTTTGCTTTACGACATATTTTGCCTTGACGATCTTCATGCGATGCTTAAAACACATGGCGATTGGATGGAACTTGGCAGCGCAGACGAACAAAAACCTGCCAAAGAAGGAACTGTGGAAGCATGGGGACGCTCAGAGAAAAACCCGGTTAACGGTTGGTATGGCCTAAAAAAAGGACTTCGTGGACGCTTCGGAATGTACATTCCACCGCTAATGGAAAAACTTGGGCTTGCAGAAGTGACACACGATGCGAAGGCGAATAAAATGAAAGCAAAATAACAACGGACAAGTAAACACTTGACAGTAACACGGGGTTGGCAACAGTGTAGGTAATAGGTGAGAGGTAATAGGTGAGAGGTAATAGGTAAGAGGTAATAGGTAATAGGTAATAGGTTATAGGTTATAGGTTATAGGTTATAGGTGATGGTACTGAATACCTGTTACCTGTAACCTATTACCTATCACCTATTGCCTATCAACTATATTTGCCCCAAACAACGCCGTTCCATCGCTCCGCCTCGTGCGGGGAGGAAAGTCCGGGCTGCAGTGGGCACCGCACCCTGTGAAAAGCGGGGGCTTTGTGCGAGAAACCGCACAATGACAGATAGTGTTGCAGAAATTTAAACCGCCACGTGCAAACGGGGTAAGGATGAAAAGGTGGGGTAAGAGCCCACCAGCAACGTAGGTAACTCGTTGGCTCAGACAAACCTTGCGGGCTGTAAGACCATGTATACCGGGAATGTGCAGAGGGTTTTATTTTTTTCCCTCTGCATTGAAGGATGGCCCGTCCGGCCCCGGAGGGTAGGTCGCATAGATAAATGATGGAAGCCCGCGCAAGCGGGATACAGAACTCGGCTTACAGGCGTTGTTTTATTTTCTTTTCGAACGATCGGATTTTAGGAAATCAGCTTTTTCGTTTTTCCCAATACTTGATTTCAGCACTAAGTCCTGCCGCTTGCGCTTCATACGTTGCGCGCGCGAATTCCACATCCTTGGGAAGTTTTCGACGCAGCACTCTCAGATGAAGCACGCACCAATCGTATTGCAAACTACTCGGCTTGTATGTTTGCTTGAGTCGCTCCGTTAGGAGTATGGCGTCTTCCAGTTGCTGCAATTGCTGCAAGGCCTTTTGTACATCGTTGAATTTTTTGGCAGCTACTCCGGCTTTCCGTTCACATACGACCGTTTTGATTGGGCCGCGTGCACTCTTGGGACTCGCCGCTTGCTGCAAGATCATCATCCTAAAGTCAGCTATTTTGTCCTGGTACCTGAAGGATGGGAAAACTTTTCCACTGTTGACGGAGTGCGCATACTGCCGGCTCACTCCAATGAGTTTAAGCACATCCGTTTGAGTGGCACAAAAAGAAGCTACCACCTTATCCAATTCGTTTTTGGTTTTATAAAATTTCATGACTTGACAATTGCTACTCAAAAATACAATTTGTCAATTAAGCTGGGTTGACAAAAATTGTTTTTGAAGTGGATTTGTCAAGGAGCGGGTTATGGGTTGAAGGTTGGCGGGCGTTCTCATTCTGTTTTTGCTTCTGCTTCTCTTTCTCTCGGTTGAAAGTTGAAGGTTGAAGGTTGGGCGGGGGTGGAAATTGTAACAACCCCAGTTGAAGGTTGCAAGTTGATAGTTGAAAGTTGGGGCGCGATGCAACCTTCATCTTGCAACTCAATTGCAACTAAATCACTTGATAAACTCCAACCGATTCACATCCACCTTGGTCTTAAAGACACCAATGGCCACGGTGGCTTGGCCCTTCTCGAGATCGATCACGGTGCCGGTTTGCTTGGTGTTCTCGAGACGAACCAACGAGCCTACTTTGATGGATCCCGTTCTTCGCTCCTTTGTTTGCTCTTCTTCCTTCTGCTTGACAATGCTTTTCTGAATGCTCTTCTGCTTTCGCACATCCTCAATCTTCGTCTTCTCCATGGCCAGATACTTCTTCACGTCGTCGAGCAACTCCTTGTTCTTCGTTCTCAAGTTGTAACTCTCAATATACTGCACCAGCTTTCGACCGTGATTTAAGTACTTGTTGTTGCGCTCCATGGTGTCTTGCTGCTTCTGCAACTTTTCCTCCATCCTCTCGCGCTTCTTCTCATACTCCGTTATGGCATTGCTGGCCAACTCACCCGCCGATTGTGCGCTCTGTGTGAGCACCTGATACTTCGACTTCTCATCTTGCAACGAAGCCAGCATCTCATCCATCTGCACCTTCTGCGTGCTCAGTTTATTCTTCGCCGCCTCGATCAATGCCTTCGGTATACCATTGATTTCAGCTACTTCAAACGTGAATGAGCTTCCGGGCTGACCAATCGACAACTGATAAGTAGGCTCGAGAGTCTGTGTGTTGAACAGCATACATCCGTTGCGTGCATTGCGCAGTTGAGCTGCCTTCAGTTTGATGTTGCCGTAGTGCGTAGTGATAACGCCAAAAGACTTTCGGCTATACAGTTCCTCGAAAAACACTTCAGCCAATGCGCCTCCCAAATCGGGGTCCGACCCGGTGCCAAACTCATCAAGCAACACCAACGAGCGACGGTTGGCCACATCCAGAAAATGCTTCATGCGCTTCAAGCGATAGCTGTAGGTCGAGAGCTGATTCTCGATGCTTTGATTGTCGCCGATATCGGTAAGTACCGCGTGAAAAAACGACATCCTACTTCCGGGAGCCACAGGCACAAGCAATCCGCTTTGCAGCATCACCTGCAGAAGTCCAACGGTCTTCAGCGTGATACTCTTACCTCCCGCATTCGGGCCGCTAATCACAAGCATGCGACTATCCTTGTCCATGCGCAGCGACTGAGGGAAGGTGGTTCGCCCCATACGTCGATTCTGCAACATCAGCAGCGGGTGGTAAGCCTTGCGTAAGTCGATCACAGGCTCGTCCTCTATCTCAGGAAGTATCGCATCGATATCAGCGGCCATGCGGGCTTTGGCCTGAATAAAATCAAACTCTGTAAGGCAACGCTGATAGGCACGGATAGCAGGCAACTCGTGCCGTATGCTCTCCGTGAGTTCCTTTAAAATTCGACGTATCTCGTTGCGCTCATCGTCCATAAGCGACTCCAATTCGAAGTTGAGCTGAATATTTACTTCCGGTTCGATGTAGGTGAGCGACCCTGTTTTACTGCTGCTAATGACGAGACCCGGCACCTTTCGCTTGTGGGTGCTATAAACCGCCAACACTTTGCGCTCATTCAAATACGCTTCTCCCGTATCGCCCAGAAAGCCCTTGCCTGCAAGATCGCGCATCACCTTCGCAAAGTTCTTGGCAATGTTGCGTCGCACGATTACAATGCCATCGCGTATGCTCTTCAATTCGGGCGATGCATCGTCGCGCACCTTCCACTTATTGTCGAACACCTTCATAACACGCTCCGGTATGTAGGTGCTTTTCTCGATATCCGACACGAGCAGGTGCAACTCCTTGCATGCTTCTTCGATGCCTTCGAATGCTTGCAGTATCTCGTTGACGAGTATGTTGGCTTTGTAAATGCGAAAGAAACTCTCTTCGCTGAGCACGCTATCGCGCAGCTGCAGCAACTTGATCTCCTGATCGAGCTCCTCAAAATCGAGCGCTGGAAAGGCAATGCCGTTGGCGCGTATTTGCAGAAATTCATGCGTATGAATCAACTCCGTTTTTAGCCTTCGCTGGTCGCGCAGAGGCTCGAGGTCAATCATGCGCAGGCGCGCAGTGGGCTGCAAGCAGAAATCATGAAGCATCAACCGAATGAGATCGAATTCAAGGTCCTTTACCGCTTGTGAATCAAAATGCATCATGCCTTTTCCAACGGCGCCGAAAGTGTTTGCGCACGTTCATCAACAACAGCACTGTCTGTTTTGTTCACATAGCGATTTACGCCTACAATGATGCGCTTACCTTCCTTCACCAACTCTTGCTGCCCTTGCGCAAATGAAAGAATAGCGGCTAGATGCTCTTGCCAAACGTTAGCAAGACCTTGCTCCGAAGCGTTTGCATCCATCAACTGAAATTGCTTCCAGGCTGCTTGTACAAATTGATCGGTAAGATCTTCGATGTAGTAAGCACCATCGGCAGCAGATTTAAACTGAGCGAAATAACTTTCTTCCAACAACAGCTGCTGAATGTTGCGAGACCAGCGTAAGGCAGACTCATCCGCTGTTTCCGACCAGGAATTGTAGGGATAAATACTTACACTGTTAGCGCCGCCAACATAGGCGCTCATGGCCTGCGTGGTCGCACGCAATAAATTATTGTGTTTGTCTTTCGCGGTCTGCAAGTATCGACTCGTGCCGGTGTGCACATAGGTATTCACCGAACAGGCATGCTCCGGCTTGTACGCGTCTATGATTTGCTTCCACATCCAACGGAAAGCGCGCAGCTTGGCAATCTGCGGGAAATAGGACGACCCCATGGAGAAATTGAACTGCAAACAAGCTGAAGCCTCATCGATGGTTGCCCCCGTTTCCATGCAAGCTACTAACGCCGCGTGCCCTGAGGTCAATGCCCACGACAATTCCTGCACAATACTTCCACCGTGGTCGTGCACCTTGGCTGCATCAACCGTCAAAACGCGAAAGCGCGGAAGCAACTCTCGCGACTGCGCAAGCCATGCCTTCATTTCGTCGCCGCTCAATGCATTATCCGACATCTCGAATGATCCGTTGAGTTGAGTGCAATCGATCGAATGGACCTTGCAATGCGATGCTAATGCCGCAGCCCATGCATGTGCATCCGACATATTAACGAAGTGAATCGTGATATAAGCGACTTCAATTCCGCTCAGCAGTCCTTCGAGTGAATCAGGAGAAAAAGAAGAACAGTCAATACCCAATGCATTCGTGCCACCCATGAGTGAATCAAGGGCCATTCGGTTCCACTCTTTTGCATCGGTATGCGAAATCAATTGATACTGTTCAATTGCCGGTGAATAAGGTAAGCTGAAGTCATGTGATGCCGTTGTTTGATAAGGACCTACAACGACTCCCTCCTCCACTTCCCACTGCAGCGTATCCACGGAGCGTTCGCCCAACTCCTTCGCCACCAACTGCAACCACTGCTCTCGGCCGGAACTTGCAAATTCATCAAAATTCAACGTGCTCATGAATACGAATTATCAAGGTTTGTAATACTTCAACGCTTCCGGCATAAACGATTTCAAATCGGCGATGCGCGTATCATCGCTCGGGTGCGTGCTCAATAGCTGAGGAGGTGCTTGTCCGCCTTGTTCCGACATGCGCTGCCAGAAACCAATAGCACTCTGAGGGTCATAGCCTGCCATTGCCATAAAAACCAAACCCAGTTTGTCGGCTTCACTTTCATGGTTGCGGCCGTATGCAAGCATCCCCAAATTGGAACCAATTCCATATGACTGTAAGAACAAATTCTGTGTCTCCGGCGCGTGCTCTGAAAGCGCAACGCTCAATGCCAAGCCTCCCAACTGCACTGCCAAACCCTGACTCATGCGCTCGTTTCCATGTCGAGCCACAGCGTGCGCAATTTCATGCCCCATCACAACAGCCAAACTCTTCTCATCTTTTGTAACGGGCAATATCCCCGTATAAACTACCACTTTTCCTCCCGGCATGCACCAAGCATTCACGGTTGGATCGTTCACGACATTGAACTCCCATTCGAAGCCATCAATGCGTTTCAACTCACCGTTATCGGTTAAGTACTTCACTACCGCGTCCTTGATGCGATTACCTATGCGCCGCACCACAATAACATCTTTGTGTGTATCGGGCAACACCTTGCTCGTATCCAAAAACTCATCGTATGCCTGCAGCGACATACCAATCATGTCATGCTCACTGATGAGGCGCAATTGCTTACGTCCGCTGATGGGCACCGTGTCGCATGAGTTGAAAAACGTCGCGACAGTTGCAACTGCCAACAATATTGAAATGTTCCTTTTCATTTGTTTTTTGTTTGACGCGCAGCGGCGCGTCGTTACCGTCTCTATTATGCAAACGGCTTCGGTGGTTTGCGGGCTAGGTCTGTCTTGCTTGCTGGACGCGCGGCGGCGCGGCGCTACCGTTCTGTCTTATCACGTATGGATTTGCAATCACATCTGATACCTTTTACCTATTACCTCACCCCTGAATCTCCGCCGTCAACCCCCTATCCAACAACGCCGTGCACATCGGCTCTAACTCCTCCCACGTTCCGTTCTTAACCGCACATTTGCCTTTATAATGCACAATTACAGTGCACTGCTCGGCCTGCAACAATTCATGTCCGCAAACCTCTATGAGTGCTTCAATTACAAAATCAAAAGAATGCACATCATCATTGAAAAGAACAATCTTTTTGCCATCGGCAAGAAGCGTTTCTTCCAGCAAAACTTCTTCGAATTCAGTAAATGGGCACATGTACAGTCGTTTGTGTCACAAAGGTAATCAGTATGCGACCATCACAAGGGGCTTGAACGTTTCAAAATACCCTACATTTGAACATCACAATCGATTATGAAATTCATTTATTGCCTTGCTTTTTTGCTGCCTGTTTTGGCAGTTGCTCAAAATGAACCTACCAAATACTGGGAAGACAAATTCAAGCAGTTGGGACCCGAACTTGCAACACCCAACGAACAACGCACAGCGAGCGGTGCTCCGGGCAATGCGTATTGGCAACAGCGCGCAGATCATGCCATGAACATCACTATCGATGATGCTACCCAAACCCTTTTCGGAGAGGAAACCATCACCTACTACAACCAATCGCCCGATGCTCTAAGCTACCTCTGGCTTCAGCTCGATCAAAATGCGTTTGAGAAAACAGCAGACAGCTATGCCATCGAACAAATGAAAATGGGTGAAAGTGTGAGCTATAACGATTTGGTAGACCTCACTCCCTGGTATGACGGTGGCTTCAAACTCGATTATGTTCGCGATGCCTCAGGCAAAGCGCTGCCTTATACGGTCAACAAAACCATGATGCGCATTGACCTGCCTCAAAGTCTAAAACCGGGCGGAACTTTTGTGTTCAAGATAAAGTGGTGGTACAACATCAACGACCGCATTCGCTTGGGTGGCCGCAGCGGATATGAATATTTCGAAGAAGACGGCAATTACCTCTACACTATGGCGCAATTCTTCCCGCGCATGGTCGTGTATTGCGACAACCAAGGCTGGCAGCACAAGCAGTTTCTTGGGGCCGGTGAGTTCACACTCAACTTCGGCAACTACGACGTGAAAATTACCGTTCCGGCTGATCACGTCGTTGCTGCTACCGGGGTATTGCAAAACGCAAAGGAAGTGCTGACAACCGAAGAGATAAAGCGCTTCAACGCAGCCAAAACAAGCGATGAACCCATCGTAATCGTTACACAAGAAGAAGCGGAGAAAAAAGAAAAGAACAAGGAGACCTCCAAAACCAAGACGTGGCATTTCAAAGCAGAGAATGTGCGTGACTTTGCTTTTGCCAATTCACGCAAATTCATTTGGGATGCACAAGCTGTGAAGATTGGCGACAAAACTCCTCTTGCGATGTCGTATTACCCGAAGGAAGGAAATCCGCTTTGGGGGCAATTCAGCACACGCGTTGTGGCACACACGCTGCGCAGCTACAGCAACCACACCATCGATTATCCTTATCCCGTGGCTATCTCAGTTCATACCAAGTGGATGGGAATGGAATACCCCATGATTTGCTTCAACGGTGGCCGCCCGGAAAAAGATGGCACCTACGATCAAGGCACGCGCGATGGTATGATCTCGGTAATCATACACGAGGTAGGTCACAACTTCTTCCCGATGATCATCAACAGCGATGAGCGTCAATGGACGTGGATGGACGAAGGTCTGAACACGTTTGTGCAATACCTGGCCGAGAAGGAATATGACCGCAACTACCCTACACGTCGCGGACCAGCCCGCAACATTGTGGACTATATGCGCGGCGACAAAAGCACCATGAGCCCCATCATGACCAACAGCGAAAGCATTTACCAGTTTGGAAACAACGCCTACGGCAAACCGGCTACTGCACTCAATATTCTGCGCGAAACAGTGATGGGGCGTGAACTCTTCGACTACGCATTTAAAGAATATTGCCGTCGTTGGGCATTCCGTCACCCCACCCCGGAAGACTTCTTCCGCTCCATGGAAGACGCCAGCGCCGTCGATTTGGACTGGTTCTGGCGCGGTTGGTTTTATGAAACAGACCACTGCGACATGAACCTGAAAGACGTAAAAATCTTCCGTCTCAATACGCACAACCCTGAAATCGAAAAGGCACTTGAGCGCGAGAAAAAGGAGAAGGCTGCTCCCGATATTTCACAGCAACGCGACGCAGCAGAAAAAATGAAGGTGGAGGTAGATACTGACCCCGACATGCGAGACTTCTACACGTCATACGACCCCTATAAAGTAACTGCGCTCGACCGTGTTGAATATGATGAATATGTAAAAAAGCTGACCGACAAGGAGAAGGAACTTCTTTCGAAAAACATGCTCTATTACCAGGTGACAGTCGAAAACAAGGGAGGACTTATCATGCCACTCATTTTCGACCTCGAGTTCATGGACGGTACAACCCGCAGAATAAACATCCCGGCGGAAATTTGGAAGAAAAGTGAGAAGGAAGTGACGAAGGTGTTCGCCTGTGAGCGTGAAGTAAAAGCAATCTTACTCGACCCACAACTCGAAACGGCGGACGTGGACATTTCCAACAACACCTGGCCACAGCGTATCTCGCCTACCCGCTTCGAGCTTTTCAAAGAAAATCAATCTCGCTCTCGCGAAAACCCTATGCAACGAGCCAAGCGTGATGCTGAACTCAACAATAAATAATTAAAGAAGTAACGCCAAAGCAACCAGGCTCAACGCTACACCTATCCGGTTGTAGCGTGTGAGTTTCTCTTTAAAGACAAGTACAGCAGCAAGCGCTGACACGAGCACTACGCCCAAATTATTGATGGGCAGCATGGATGACTTTTGCATCATGCCGGAGTCGTATGCAAGCACCAAAAAAATGATCGATCCATAGTTTATCGCGCCCAGAACAAGTCCGCCAATTACATCGCGCATGGTCAGAGTCATGCGCCCCGTATAGAGTTGAATGCTCATAAATACTGCGCCGCATAAACCGGCCATACCAAACGACAAGCACGAATAGAGTTTCAATTCATCGTCGTTGGTTGGGAAGGACGAGAAATAGGCAATGCCAAAATCGACACCTGTGCTGCCCAAAAGAATGAGCGCAGGTAGTAAAAAGGACCGAATACTCAACTTACGACCGTCGTCTTTCAATGACGAAAAGTAGACACCCGCCATGGCTACCAAGATGGCCAGAACTTTCGTGATGCTGAGATGCTCATTGGGATCAACCCAAACAAAAAGCAATACAGCCAAGGCCAACGACATTTTCGAAGCGATGGTTGTGACCGAAACACCGATGATACGCGCGGTGGTACCTGTGAGGTAAAACACCAAAATAAATAATACCCCCAGCGACAATCCTCCAACTGTCCATGCCGGCCATTGAGAAGCGCCTTGCATTGCATGACTCAAATCGGGCACAAATAGAACCCCAACCGTAAAAGCCATGAAATAATTGACTACAATGGCCGGTAATGTTTGGACATTGTAACGATCAAACAATTTGAAAAGGAAGAATATGGCAGCATTCGTTAGAATGCTCATCATCAAATAAAACATGGGGCAATGATAAGCAGCTTTTAATGCTTGTTGAAGTAATATCCAATGGTGTCTGCTACACTAGATTCTGAGTGATGCTGAGCCAATGGCAACTTAGGAGCGACGAGCCCTAGTCCCAATTCCTTGTCGGCGGTTATTATGCGCGCCTCATCCCACAAGCCAATTTCAATAAACGATTGCAGCACCCTTGCGCCACCTTCGACAAGCACCGACAGTACATTTCCATCATACAACCGCCTCAATACAGACTTCAAATCATGCACGTCACCGCAAGCCAAATAGCGAATGGAACCCTCGGTCTTCTCCACGGAATTGGTAAGTACCCAGGTTGCGGCCTCCACTTCACTCAATTGAAACGCTGATAAATCGAGCGGTTCGGTGCTAAGCAAAAGCCTCAACGGATTTTTTCCTTCTACCCGGCGAACCGTCAGCGATGGATTATCGTTGAGCAGCGTATTCTTTCCAATTAAAATAGCCGCCTCTTCCGCCCTCCATCCATGCACCAACACTTGAGTATCGGGATGTGAAATCATAAATGAACCAACCTGTCCATTTGACCGATCGATATCCATGAACCCATCACTTGTTTGAGCCCATTTTAAGACAACGTATGGCCGTTGCTTTTCATGAAACGTAAAGAAACGACGATTTAAAAAGCGACACTCTTGCGCTAGCACATTCGCCTCGACCTGAACACCGGCCATGCGCAGTTGCTCAATACCTTTTCCATTCACCGCAGGAAAGGGATCCAGACTTCCAACAACAACTCGCGGAATTCGCTTTTCAATAATAAGGTTGGAACACGGCGGTGTTTTCCCGAAGTGAGCACATGGCTCCAGTGTGACATACAAAGTCGAATCTGCAAGCAGCGATAAGTCACTCACCGATGCAATTGCATTTACCTCGGCATGCGGCCCCCCAAACTTTTCGTGATACCCCTCACCAATTATTCGCCCCTTATGTACAATAACACACCCCACCATAGGGTTCGGTGCCACATAGCCGGAAGCGAGCCTCGCCAACTCAATGGCGCGATGCATATAGCCGGTATCTGTGTTATTATTCACAGCGCAAATGAATGAAAGAAAATTCGGCTCACTCACAAAACTTCCATTCGTAGGGAATAAACTTTTTTTTCATGCGTCTCGCAATAAATTCAGGAAGAAGGAGGTTATACAACCAAATTATCGCTAATGACCGATTTTACACTTGAAGATTTAATGGAGCTAACGCAAATGGAAAATGACATGATGAACGAGCTCTTTGCATCAGACATCGAAGACCAATGCGAACCTTCCGACGAGATTGTGAACACCCTTTTGGCTTTCAGCAAGGCCTTGAGCATCCGAAAATCTCGTTCGATGAACAACATTCGACTGGTCTTAAACTAGAAATCGGAATAACCTCCGGAAAGCTTCCCGCCCCAACAGGCGGGATTTTTTTTTGGTAGGATTCGCCCATGAAAAAAGCCCCGCTTTGCGGGGCTTTCAAAGAATTAAGCGAACCTAGTCTCCTATTCAAACATCGGCATTGCGATTTGATGCTTTTCAATGAGCTTGCGCAAATTAATAAGCGCATAGCGCATGCGACCCAATGCTGTGTTGATGCTGATATCCAATTGATCTGCGATTTCCTTAAAGCTCATATCGTAGTGCAAACGCATCATTACGATTTCCTTCTGCTCATCAGGTAGCATGTTGAGCAACTTCTTCACGTCTGCCTTTACCTCGCGCTTCATACGATCCTCTTCCGAGTTGCGCTCTTCAGTGCCAATGTAATCGAACGGATTGTACTCGTCGCGTTCGCGAGTCATTGGCATCTTCTTGATGTTTCGGAAATAATCAATGCACAGGTTGTGAGCAATGCGCATTATCCAGGCGCTGAACTTTCCTTCCTCGTTGTAATTTCCTTCCTTCAGAGCGTGAATTGCTCGTACAAAGGTGTCTTGAAAAATGTCTTGAGCAACTGCACGATCTCGAACGTACATCATTATTTTGCTATAGACCTTTGATTTGTAACGCTTCAACAATTCGTTGAAAGCTGATTCCTGTCCGTTGTGGTAAGCTTCTACCAACTGTCGGTCTGACATGACTTGTACACGCATAATTCCTCCTCTTTTTTAGGTTCGTAATACTTAAGAACAAAGAGTAGAATTTTTCTATAGCGTATACTTTGAGGTTGGTAACGGAAACTCAAACGTTTCCATTTTTGATTTATTGTGTTCGGATTTTATCCTATTTCAAAAATACACAAGAATTTCAATTTTCCAAAAAAAATTATCCCTTCCTTTTGAAATCAAAAAGAATTCGAATCGTTTGCCCGTCGCGCGGCCCCTCAATATAGGCCTGGAGTTCATCGTCCGCAACAAACTCATAAACGATCTTCTTCGGAAAATCATGCTGAGGATTTACAAACTCAACCTTTTGGTTGCTTTGTTTGCCTATTCTAAATGGAACTATTTCGGCTCCATTCAGTTGCTCGACTTTAGCGTAATAAGTCCACACCCCCCTCTCCCTGCGAATTTCAAGAGTTTCAAAGAAGGTGGTGTCGCCGCTTTCCAGCACATACCCCTTGCCTTGCAAAGTGGAATCATTTAGTTGCTCCCATTCCTCAAATTGCGATGAACTTGTATCAGCCGATGACCACCGCCCGACTAACAAGGCAAAGTCGAATTCGCCGTTGCCTTTTGATTGCCTGCATCCAACTAGACATTGCGCAGAAATCAGACAAGCCGCAAATAGTGTAATAACTCCTCGCATGTGGCGAATATATAAGAATCCACTGAATGGAAAAATGGGCCGATCCATTTTGTCTATGCAACCCGAAGTACATTTGCGGGGTCAATAAACAGGCAACCTGTGCCCCCTGATAAAAATGAGATTGAAACTACTTGTAATTCTGTTTTTCATCGCCTCAAACTGTGCCCTATTCAGTCAAGTAGTTATTAATGAATTTTGCGTTGCTAACTACACCGATTGGGATCAGGGTGGCGATAATGAAGATTGGGTGGAACTTTACAACCCGACAGGTGCTGCGGTCAATATTGGAGGCTATTGGATGAGCAACGAAATAGCTGACCCTATGAAATGGCAGATTCCTGTAGGCACCACCATCAATGCGAATAGCTATCTAATCATTCTTCTCTCGGGAACGGGTGAATATGATCCGAATCAATTTGGGTTCATCAACACCAGCTTCCGTGTAACACAGACCAATGGTGAAGACGTTGTCTTCTCGAATGCCGGCGGAACCATCTTAGAGTCGTATGACATGGCCACCCTCGGAAGCTTCCAAGCCAACCATTCCTATGGACGCATAATTGACGGCGCTGCCAACTTTGCCATTTTCACCGACCCTACCCAGAATTCAGCCAATGCGGGCGCCAACTACAATGGATACGCTGCAACACCCACTATTTCCGAGGTAGCAGGTTATAAGTCGGGACCTATAAATGTCACTATCTCCTCTGGTGCCACTACCACTATTTATTATACAATCGACGGATCAGAGCCTTCGGATGCGTCCACACTATACACAGGTCCTGTTGCGATCAGCACCACTTCCAGCCTAAGAGCAATCGCCTATTCAAATGACCCCGCCATTCTTCCTAGTTATATTGAAACCAACACATACTTTTTTGGCAGCGACCTGCATGACGTGATGATAGTCAGCATTGCCGGCGGCTCCCTTTCCGATGGCAGTTGGGGAAGCGGAGAATTCACCCACATTGAGTTTTTCACTCCTTCCGGAACCTTCATTACGGAAGCGACAGGCGATAGCAATGAACACGGCAATGACTCCAATGCATACCCTCAACGCGGATTCGACTACATCACGCGCGACGCACTGGGGTATGACAATGAGGTTCAATACCCTGTATTCTCCAGCAGTAATCGCCAAGGGTACGAGCGGCTAATTTTCAAAGCTGCGGCCAATGACAATTACCCGAGTTCCGGTGGAGCGCACATACGAGACGCATACGTTCACCGACTTTCCCAGTTGGGCGACTTGCATCTCGATGAAAGAAAAGTAGAATCGTGCGTACTCTACATCAACGGAACCTATTGGGGGGTGTACGAAGCCCGCGAAAAAATTGACGACATTGACTATACGAAGCATTATTTCAACCAGAAAGATGGCTTTGTGGACTTTTTGAAAACATGGGGTGGTACCTGGATAGAGTACGGAGATGGCACAGATTGGTATGATTTGGTTGCTTTCATTACCGGAAATGACATGACCGATCCGGCCAATTATGATTACGTACTCACGCAGTATAACCATATGAGCCTCATCGACTACTTCATCCTGAACGGCTACATTGTTACTACCGACTGGCTCAACTACAACACTGCTTGGTGGCGTGGACGAAACCCGGCGGGTGATGGCCGTCGCTGGAGATACGCGCTATGGGACAATGATGCATCATTCGGACATTACGTAAATTATACAGGCGTTCCATCGACACAGCCCGATGCTGATCCTTGCCAAATTGAGGGCATGGGTGATGTGGGAGGACAGGGGCACGTGCCTGTTCTCAATGCTCTTTTCGACAACGAAGATTTCTTTGCCGATTACATTCAGCGATACGCTACACTTTCTAACTCGATTTTCTCTTGCGAGCGCATGATAGATGTGCTAGACAGCATGATAGCCGTTATTGAACCCGAAATGCCTAGGCATTGTGAACGCTGGGGTGGCACCGTCGGAGAATGGCAAAACAATGTTCAGGCGTTGCGAGACTATATTCTTGCTAGATGCAACAATGAAATTATCACAGGCATTGAAGAATGTTATGATGTGACTGCTTATACAATTACCGTTGAGTTGGATGGAGAGGGTGAAATTGAATTGGAAGGAACCCTCATTAACACAACCAATGCTCCCTACAGTGGTACATATTTCGCAGACCTTCCCATTGACCTCATGACACCTTCGGATGGCGCCACGTGTGGCACTTTTGCTGGTTGGGAGGTGGTTTCAGGCCCAGGCGTTATTGAAGATCCTGCATCAGACACAACCATTTTAACCATTTCCGGAGATATTACACTGGTTGCGCATTTTGCAGCTCCTTCAACCGGACCAATAGCATTAACAACACAAACCGACTTAGCAGGCGCGGGTATAATTACTGTAAACGGCACAAATGCTTCAACTGTGCCATCTACATATAACTTTAATCCGGGCGACGAAATTACCCTTGCTGTTTCAACCAATGAATGGTATGTATTCAACCACTGGGAATCGAATGTTGTTGCCATCAACCCTGCAGACGATGTCGAAGAAATTACAATTACTCCATGTCAAACAGATACGCTCACGGCCGTTTTTGAATACATAGAACACTATACCGTTGAGGTGCAGCCGAGCCTTGATGGTGGTGGTTTTATTGTTTTAAATGGTGACACGTTGCCTACCTCAGGAATTACACTTGAGTTGGAGGCTGATAATGTGTACAGCCTTACCGCGATCCCTTCCAATCAATGGTCGGCCTTTGCTTACTGGGAACTTAATGGGAATGCCATAACACCCGACAACCTCTCACCCACCGTTCTTTTAGAATTGTTCGAGAACGGCACCATCACAGCTGTTTTTACTACAATTCCGCATCACGAAGTAACGGTGCTGGTGGAGCCAGCTGAGTCAGGAACTGTGATCTTTGAACAAGAGTTTGTTTCCGGCAACAGTTATACGACAACCAATTCAAAAACCGTCGTTTTGGAAGGAAACAAGCCCCTGCTTTTCAAGGCTATTCCGAACGAATACATCGACTTTGAAAAATGGTCTAGCAGCTACCACGTTGCACAAGGACTCCCGGAGAATGAAGCCGTACGTTTTTCTTTTCTTTCAGCCGACACCATTGTAGCCCACTTCAAACCCCAGCCCTTTGCGCTCTATGTGCCGAACAGCTTCAGTCCGAACGGCGACGGCATTAACGACGTTTTCAAAGTCGTTGGCAACGCAATCGACTTTGACGTTTATGAACTTGTTGTTTTCGATCGTGGGGGCCAGGTCGTATTTTATTCTACTTCGCCCAGCGATGTTTGGACCGGTGAGTTCAACAAAGGCGAGTACTTTGTTGGAAATTCTACCTATCCATATCGACTGAAAGTAAAGTCTATTTTCGAGGTCAATCCACGCGAATACACCGGCTCTATTCTTATTTTCCGATAAAACGCACTGCGAGTTGTTTATCTACTCATTGTTGATAAAGTAATGTAATTTCTTGACATCCTCGCTGCAAGCCATCTAACTTTGAGCAGCTCGCGTGCGTACAAAACGCTTTAGTTTTATACGAATCTAACGCAACGAATGACTGTATGAGTATGGAAGCGAAATTCTCACCACAGGTGAGAGATGTAATTCAGTATAGCCGTGAAGAGGCATTACGCCTTGGTCACAACTACATAGGAGTTGAGCATTTATTGCTTGGTCTTATCCGTGAAGGAGAAAGTGTTGCAATCAAAATTCTTGTGCAGCTCGATGTAGACATGACCCGCTTGCGCAAAATGATCGAAGGATCTATCAAGGGTACTTCTACCCTAGCCGGCAACTTCAATGCTCCCGGACAAATCCCTTTAGTAAAACAAGCTGAACGAATCTTAAAAATCACATACCTCGAGGCCAAAGCCTACAAAGCGGCTCTCGTGGGAACCGAACATCTATTACTATCAATTATGAAGGACCAGGACAACGTAGCCACCAAGCAACTGCTTGCGCTTGGCTTAGACTATCAGGCCGTCAAAGACGAGCTCGAAAACATGGGCGGTGGTATTTCGAAAGAAGACCTACCCAAATCCGAACTGCCGGGAGCATCAGATGATGATGACGAAGAGCGCGGCATGTCGGGAAGTATTCAAAAGAAACCCGGCGACAGCAAGAGCAAAACTCCTGTGCTCGACAATTTCGGTCGCGATTTGACGAAAATGGCGGAGGATGGAAAACTAGATCCAATTGTGGGTCGCGAAAAAGAGATTGAGCGCGTATCGCAGATTCTTTCGCGTCGCAAGAAAAACAATCCGATACTCATCGGCGAACCGGGCGTAGGTAAATCTGCCATAGCGGAAGGCCTCGCCTTGCGCATCATTCAGAAGAAAGTTTCACGCGTTCTTTTCAATAAGAGAATTGTCACACTCGATATAGCTTCTCTTGTTGCAGGCACAAAATACCGTGGTCAATTCGAAGAGCGCATGAAGGCGGTTATGAACGAATTGGAAAAGTCACCTGATGTGATTTTGTTCATCGACGAGATTCACACGATTGTTGGTGCCGGCGGTGCCAGCGGCTCACTTGATGCCAGCAATATGTTCAAGCCGGCATTGGCACGTGGAGAAATTCAATGCATCGGTGCTACTACCCTTGATGAGTATCGCCAATACATCGAAAAGGATGGCGCTTTAGAGCGTCGATTCCAAAAGGTTGTTGTTGATGCCGCTACCATTGATGAGTCTATTCAGATTCTGAATAACATCAAAGACAAGTACGAAGAGCACCACAGCGTGACCTATACTCCTGAAGCTATTGAGTCGTGCGTTAAGCTCACAGCCCGCTACATTACGGATCGCCACCTTCCCGATAAAGCAATCGATGCGTTGGATGAAGTTGGCTCTCGTGTGCACCTCAACAACATCAATGTGCCTAAAGAAGTCATCGACATTGAAAAGGCTATTGAAGAAGTGAAAGAAGATAAGAATCGCGTGGTTCGCAGTCAGAAATATGAAGAAGCCGCCAAACTCCGCGATCGCGAAAAACAGTTGCAAGAGAAACTTGAAACGGCCAAGAAGCAGTGGGAAGAGGATACCAAGAGCCATCGTGTAACGGTTACTGAAGAGAATGTTGAAGAAGTAGTCGCGATGATGACAGGCATTCCTGTTTCGCGCGTGGCTGAGAAAGAAAGCGGACGATTGGCTAAAATGGACAAGGAGCTCGAGGGCACCGTCATTGGTCAAGAAGACGCTATCAAAAAAGTAGTGAAGGCCATCAAGCGCAATCGTGCGGGATTAAAAGACCCCAATCGCCCGATTGGTTCTTTTATCTTCCTCGGACCTACCGGTGTGGGTAAAACCCAACTTGCGAAAGAGCTTGCAAAATATTTGTTCGACTCGGAAGAATCGCTCATTCGAATTGACATGAGCGAATACATGGAAAAATTTGCCGTGTCAAGACTGATTGGAGCGCCTCCCGGATATATCGGTTACGAAGAAGGTGGACAGCTCACCGAGAAAGTGCGTCGTCGCCCCTACTCGATTGTACTGCTTGACGAAATCGAAAAGGCTCATCCTGATGTTTTCAACTTGATGTTGCAGTGTTTGGATGACGGTCAAATGACCGATAGCCTCGGACGCAAAATTGACTTCAAAAACACCATTATCATCATGACGAGCAATATCGGTGCGCGTCAATTGCAAGACTTCGGAACGGGTGTTGGTTTTGGCACTGCCGCTAAAGCTGCTCAGGAAGACGTTGAACGTAAAGGCGTAATTGAAAATGCGTTGAAAAAGGCATTCGCACCGGAATTCATCAACCGTATCGATGACCTGATTGTGTTCAATCCGCTTCGTAAAGAAGACATCCATCAAATCATCGACATCGAATTGAACAAACTGTTTCACCGTGTAACAAGCCTTGGCTATACCATCAAACTTACCGATGTAGCCAAAGATTACATTGCTGAAAAAGGATATGATGAAAAGTTCGGCGCGCGTCCGCTCAAAAGAGCTATTCAGAAATACCTTGAAGATCCTATCGCGGAAGAAATCATTACCGCTCATTTGAAATCGGGTGATACGCTGTTGGTCGATTACGATACCAAAGAAGATCGTATGACCATGAAGGTAGAAAAAGCGAAGGCCCCGAAAGAAAGCAAGGCAAAAGGTAACTCTGAAACTCCTTCTGAATAAAAGGATTTCAGTACAATCGTATCTTAGAATAAAAAAGGGGAATCTTGACGATTCCCCTTTTCTTTTTGGTCACACGACCCAATAATCCTATTATCCTAAACTCCTCATTAAACATTAAATCGGAAGTGCATCACGTCACCATCCTGAACGATATACTCCTTACCTTCTACACCCAGCTTACCCGCTTCGCGCGCTGCCGATTCTGTCTTGTATTGAATATAATCGACAAACTTAATTACCTCAGCACGGATGAATCCCTTTTCAAAATCGGAGTGGATTACAGCGGCGGCCTTAGGAGCTGTATCACCGAGGTGAATTGTCCATGCCCGAACCTCTTTAACACCGGCGGTGAAATAGGTTTGGAGATTAAGCAACTTATACGCCGCACGAATGAGCTTCGCAACGCCGGGCTCATCCAACCCCAAATCACCTAAGAATATCTGTCTTTCTTCGAAGGTCTCCAACTCAGCGATGTCTGCTTCGATAGCTGCTCCGAGCACAATTATTTCGGCATTTTCATTTTTCACGGCTTCACGCACGCGATCCACATGCGCATTTCCCTTCACAACCGACGATTCCTCAACGTTGCATACATAGAGTACAGGCTTGCTGGTCAACAATTGCAAATCGACCAAGAGCTTGCTCTCTTCTTCATTGGCCGGTGCAACTGTGCGAGCGCTCTTCCCTTGCTCCAATGCTTCTTTTATGCGCGTCATGTAATCGAAATCACGCTTGGCATCCTTGTCGCCACTTTTCGCGGCGCGCATCACCTTGGCTATTCGTCCCTCGATTGATTCCAGGTCCTTCAGTTGAAGTTCAATGTCAATGATTTCTTTGTCGCGCACCGGATCCACACTGCCATCAACGTGCACCACATTGCCATCTTCAAAGCAGCGTAGCACGTGAATAATCGCATCGGTTTCGCGAATGTTGGCCAAAAATTTATTGCCAAGGCCTTCGCCTTTGCTGGCTCCCTTCACCAAACCAGCTATATCGACGATTTCAATTGTGGTAGGTACAATTCGCTCCGGATTGACAATTTCTGCCAGTTGCGTGAGCCGATCGTCGGGCACGGTGATGGTTCCAACATTGGGCTCAATGGTGCAGAATGGAAAATTCGCAGCTTGCGCTTTGGCGTTGGATAAACAGTTAAATAAGGTGGACTTTCCTACATTGGGCAGTCCTACGATTCCGCATTTAAGTGACATAGATTTTGATTTGCGGCCGCGAAAATACGACATCCCACTTTTTCACATTCAGTCAACAGAGCAGAATCGCACTCTCTAAAGGAAATACCTTCGCGCCGCTAATCGCACACTCAATGACTATTCCCGATTTACAATCCACCGCATCTCAAGTTCGCCGCGACATCGTGCGGATGGTTCACGCAGTAAACAGTGGGCATCCAGGCGGCTCGCTCGGCTGCACCGATTACTTCGTCGCCCTCTATTTTCAGGTATTGAACCACCACGCCAATGAATGGAACATGGACGGCAAAGGTGAAGATTTGTTCTTTTTGAGCAATGGCCACATTTCGCCGGTTTGGTACAGTGTTCTTGCTCGCTCCGGTTATTTTCCGATAAGCGAATTGAGCACATTTCGCAAGATAAATACCCGGTTGCAAGGTCATCCAACTACCCATGAAGGACTGCCCGGAATTCGCGTAGCAAGCGGATCGCTCGGCCAAGGACTTTCAGTCGCCATCGGCGCGGCACAAGCCAAAAAACTCAATGGCGACCACTCACTGGTTTACACACTGCACGGTGACGGCGAGTTGCAAGAAGGTCAAATTTGGGAAGCTGCTATGTATGCTGCCCATCATAAAATAGACAACCTTATCTCCACCATTGATGCAAACGGACAGCAGATTGACGGTCCTACAGAAAAGGTAATGAGTCTGGGAAATCTGCGCATGAAATGGGAAGCATTCGGTTGGCATGTGCTCGAAATGCAAGGCAACGAAATGCAATCGGTAGTAAATACACTGCAGGAAGCGAAGAGTCTGTGTGGCCAAGGCAAACCCATCATGATTCTCATGACCACATCCATGGGGAAAGGAGTTGATTTCATGGAAGGAACGCACAAATGGCATGGTGTAGCACCCAATGATGCCGAGTTAGCGCAAGCGCTTGCTCAATTGGAAGAAACACTAGGAGATTATTAAACGAAAAACGAAACGATCATGTTAGATTTTACAATTGACGGATCCAACGACACCCGAAGTGGATTTGGAGAAGGATTGCTTGAAGCAGGAAAAAAGAATAAACAAGTGGTTGCCTTATGCGCCGACCTTATTGGATCGCTGAAAATGGATGCTTTTATGAAAGCATTCCCCGAACGATTCTTTCAAGTGGGAATTGCTGAAGCAAATATGATGGGGGTAGCCGCTGGTCTTACTATCGGTGGCCACATCCCCTTCACCGGTACGTTCGCCAATTTCTCGACCGGCAGGGTTTACGATCAAATCAGACAAAGCATTGCCTACAGCGATAAGAACGTGAAGATTTGTGCATCACACGCAGGATTGACTTTAGGGGAAGATGGTGCAACCCATCAAATACTGGAAGACATCGGAATGATGACCATGTTGCCCAACATGACCGTGATTAATCCGTGTGACTTCCACCAAACCAAAGCAGCAACCTTGGCCATTGCCGAACATCATGGCCCTGTTTACCTGCGCTTCGGAAGGCCCAAGGTTCCCATGTTTACGGGAGCTAACCAGCAGTTCATAATCGGTAAAGCCTGGCATATGCACCATGGAAATCATGTGAGCATTTTTGCCACAGGCCATTTGGTTTGGAAAGCTCTAGAGGCCGCACAAGCCCTCGAGGCAGAAGGCATCTCCGTTGATCTTATCAATATACACACCATCAAGCCTCTCGACGTTCAAGCAGTAGTTGAATCAGCCCGTAAAACAGGCGCAGTTGTTACCGCAGAAGAACATCAAATTAATGGAGGCATGGGTAGCCTAATTGCACAAGCCCTCGCCCAACACTGCCCCACTCCTATTGAGTTTGTTGGAGTAAACGATAGCTTTGGAGAAAGCGGTACGCCCGATCAACTGATGAAAAAATACGGACTGGAATCCCAGAACATAATGGCAGCAGTTAAGAAAGCGCTGCAACGCAAAAGCGCATAAAACGGATTAAAGAAAAGAAAGCATGATCCTAACGATCATGCTTTCTAGGTGTATAAACCGGAGCCTCCTTCAAAATAAATGCAGGATCGGTCGGCACCGGTAAGATTTCTTTTAAATGCACGTTCAACGCAGCTGAAATCTTCAGCACTGTTAGAACCTGCGGATTGGATTTTCCATTTTCAATAACCGAAAGATTCGGCACCTCCATTCCAATCTTATAAGCAAGATCAGCCTGCGACATTCCTCCTTCCTTTCGCTTTTTAGCAATGTTTTTTCCCAACTCTTCGAGATAGTATTTATCTGTCCACTTCATAATGTCAAAAAACAGGTTTAAATAACGATTAATCGCTATGTATAGTCATTAAACTTACTCAATTTCAATGATATGTTGAAATTCCGTGACAATTTTAGTCAATACCACAAGCGCTCCGCGAAAGTACAATTATTGTTTCGATTGACGTTTATAATACCGTTGTAATAACTTGGATTCTCGAAGCAACAACAACGTCTCATCCAGTGAATTTGCGGCGCCTCGTATCTCCTTTACAGCCGCATTTAGGTTTCCAACCAATGTAGTGTCGTTTACAAACGTTGCTATGTTTCCATTTCCTGTAATAGTCTTGCGAGATAACGCACTGAAATTTCCACTCACCACAGCCAACGTATCACTTATGGACTCAACCTTTACAACCGTTTGACGAATGTTAGAAAACAACGACGTATCGCTTAAGATGGCTCCAACATTCCCTTTTCCCTCTTTAATACCTCCAACCAACTCACTGAGATCACCTGTAATTCGCGCGCTATTAGCTGAAGTAATCTCTATATTAATGGCGGCGCTCATAACCTGCTGCGATAAACTTGTATCGGCCAGTAATTGCCAAAGTGAGTTATCAGACAAGAATCGAGAAAAGATATTCTTCAAGTCGGCTGAAATATCCAATAGGTTGTTGTTGGTTTCAATCAAGGTGCGCATCGCCAAATCCATATCAGGTGGATGCCTCACAAGGAGCGTGTCACCGTCCACAATTGCACGCTCAAAAGGCGATCCCGGTTCAATTTCTAAAAGTTTATTACCCAACAACCCATCCGTACCCAAACTTGCACGCGCATTAACGGATATATATGCCAGCCAATCCTCATCGACCGAAAAAACGACTTCAATCAATGAGTCATTCAGTGGGCCAATCTCCAATACACGTCCTAAACTGTAGCCGTTGAAACGGACATTGTTGCCTGGCATTAATCCGTCAATGTCATGAAAATGAGCATACAGTATAGCGTTTGCGCTGAATATATTGCGTTGTTGTCCGACAAAATATAACCCGGCAATTAGCAATGTCGTAGCTAGTAGCACCAACAATCCAAGTCGAATATGTTGTATTGTTTTCATTGGGGTATTTCAAAAAATGCGTTCACTTGCTTGTCATTCAATTGCGTTAAATGCTCCGGTGTTCCCTCACAATAGGAACGTCCATCGATAAGCATAACAACCCGATTGGCTGTGGCTCGCACGCAATTCATGTCGTGAGAAATAATGATGGATGAAGTATTGTAACGTTGTTGAATTCGCACAATCAATGCGCTTATTTCACGGGCAGTAATGGGGTCGAGGCCTGTAGTGGGTTCATCATACAAAATGATGCGCGGACGAAGCATCAGCGCCCGCGCCAAGGCTATTCGCTTCTTCATGCCGCCGGATAATTCCTCCGGCATGTAATC
>CAMAYP010000022.1 GCA_945862415.1 Chryseobacterium gleum
TATAAATCCGACAGTTACATGCAGCTACGACCCCAACGATAAGCAGGCTACTCCTGCAGGTTGGACCGACCAACATTTTATAACGGCGGGCGAAGAAATTGAATATCGCATTCGTTTCCAGAATACAGGCAATGCACCGGCTTTTAATGTCCGCATTGAAGATCAGCTTGATATTGCTCGTCTCAATCTGAATTCGTTTACACCCATTGCAGCATCGCATTCGTACAGCACGATTGTGACACCGGATGGTATGGTGCAATTCGTATTCGATAATATTATGTTGCCCGATAGCGTGCACGATGAACCCAATTCACACGGTTGGGTCGTTTACCGCATTCGATCGGTTGATTTACTGCAACCGTTGGATGTGATCAATAACTCAGCAGCCATTTATTTTGATGACAACGAGCCTGTCATTACCAATACCTATGCACATACCATTTTCTCGTGCGATTTGATTCCGGATCCCAATGGAGGAGGGGGCACTTGTCAGGGGCAGCCCGTCTATCTGAATATTTTCCCGGAGTTGGACTATACTGAAAATTACGCGTGGTATGTGGATGGAAATCTTTCCAGCAATGAATTAATGTACACTTTTCCTGCCGAGGAATTGGGCACATACTCTTTCGTGCTAAACCGAACAAATCCGTTTTGCAGTGTGTACGATACGCTGGTGGTAGAGGTCTGGCCGATACCCGGGGGTGCAATTGTGAATGGTGGACAAGCATTGGCAGCTCCCTCGGGCACCGGTTGGCAATGGTATTTCAATGGAGAATTGAACGGAGAATCGACCCAGGTAATTTTCCCAATGCAATCGGGTAACTATTCAGTTGTTACTGTCAATGAGTTCGGATGTGCAACGTTGAGCGATGAGCTCGAATACACAGTCAGCGGCGTTAACGAAACAGACCCTTCGGCTATCGGCGTTTACCCGAATCCTTCGAATGGCTTCGTGATGCTTTCTCTTACGAGTGGAGCGCAAGGAGTTCGTATTTACAACAGCACAGGTCAACTGGTATACAGCGACCGCAATGCCACAGGAAATTTCCAATTGGATGTTTCGCAATGGCCGGCGGGTGCTTATCGCATCGTTACCAATGACAATGGAGCAGCAACACTCGTTGTGAGATAAGATTGAGTCATTCAAGAGAAGAAAAGGCCTCGAAGAAATTCGGGGCCTTTTTAGTGAAGCAAATTGCGAAGAACGTTCGCTTTAATTTCTGTTTCGTGCCACTCATCTTCCGGAGTTGACCCTGCTACAATGCCGCCTCCAACGTGCATTTCGAAATGATCGGAATACACCTGCATGCAACGCAGATTTACGAAGTGAATTTCATCGCCCGATGAAAAGCGCATACCCAATCTTCCTGCATAGAGTCGCCTGTCGAATGGTGTATGTGCAAGTATGAATGCCCGAGCTGCTTCGCGAGGCAGTCCACAAACGGCAGGGGTTGGTTGAAGTTGGTCGATGAGGTTGCCTGAAGAATTTTCCGATGAGAAATGGATGTCGGTTTTGAGATGTGCAAGAGGCCCTGCCTGAGCTGTATAGGGGCCAACGCAATTGACTTGCGATGCTCCGCAGCGATCGATGGTTTGAAGAATGAAATCAGTAACCAGCGATTGCTCTCGGCGAAGTTTGTCAGACCAAGTCAATGGATTGTCACTTCCAAAAGCTTGCGTGCCGGCAAGACTTACCGTGTGATATTCGTTACCTTTTTTTCTCAGCAGTAATTCCGGCGTTGCCCCCATCCAGGTGCCGTATTGCGGAGTATTTATAACATAGACACACGCATTGGTGTAATTTTCTATGAGCCCTTGGAAAATGGCATCAAGCGATTTGGAAGAGCGTTTCGCATGCTTGATGCAGCTTATCACCACTTTTTCCAGAACACCCGATTCTATGGAATGCAGTGCTTCAACGATTACTTCGGCATGCTCGGCCTGAGAGGTTGGGAGTTGTGCTTCGTTTCCGATGTATGGATGAAATGGTGCAATCGTGAGCTGTATGTCACCATCGGTAGATAGAAATCCACTGCCATTGAATGAAAAATGGATAGCCTGCCTCTTAGTGTTTTCTTCCCGGGGGAGAACGCAAGTTGCGAAATACCGATTGTCCGCTATAGATTCATCGATGCTCATCCCTTTTTCTCTTTGACCATGACAGTAAGTCTGCTGGAGGCGATGAGTTGTTTTTCCTCATCCACTATGTCGATGTTCCAGATATGAATGGATCTTCCTTGGTGAAGAATTTTTGCAATGCCGGTGACGGTTCCATTGCGTTTGGATTTCACATGATTGATGTTGAGTTCAACACCTACTGCTATTCCCCCTTTAGCCTGCGCTAAGAGGTGTGAGCCATAGCTTCCCAGTGTTTCTGCCAATGCCGCGCTCGCACCTCCGTGCAGCAGTCCATAGGGCTGTTGTGTGCGATGGTCGACCGGCATGGTTGCTTCAATGTGGCCTTCAGCTATGTGAGTAAACTCAATACCCAATGCACCCAGTAGGGTGCTGGAGGAAAGATTGTTCGCGTCGTTTAGGCTCATGGGGCGAAGATAGGTTATAGGGGATAAGGTATGAGGTGTGAGTTGGCTGAGCGAAGTGGAAGTTGGGCAAAAAAAAACCGCCGAATTGGCGGTTCTTTTTTAGATATCTTGAATGTTAGAAATTCGTCTGGTCTTTGTGATTGCGGAATTCCAAATCACTTTTCGCTTTCTCACCGAGTGAAGCATCTTTCTGAACTGCGTTGCGCAAGTTCGTTCCGACACCTGCTCCGTCGCCGCTGCGAGCGCAGATAATTGCGCGCAGATAGTCTGCTTTCGCTGAACTGTCGCCGCTTGCATCGATATCGCTCTTCGCTGCTCCACTGTCTTTGTTGAGCAGTTTCGCCAATGAAGAGTTGTACGTTTTGAATGCAGCCATGTTGTTTACAGCACCACTATAATTACCGTTTTGAATATCGATAAGGCCTTTGTTGTAGTTGGTTTCAGCACCTGCACCAGCTTCATTGAAGTAGGTCATAGCTCCTTTGCGATCACCATTTACACGTGTAGAGATACCCATGTTGTTGGCAGTTTCAGCGCACTTCTTCATGCTGTAAGCTTTGCTCCAGTTGGTTTGTGCATCGGCAAGTTTGTTCTGCATGTAGTATACGCAGCCGAGGTTGTTGAATGAGCGGTAATCGGCATTAGGCAATGCATTTGCAGCCTGATAGATTGCAGCTTTCTTATTCAAGTCATCAATCAAAGAGCCGGCACGCATCAATTCTTCGTATTTCAATTGTGTCGGATTGCTTGAACCGATTTGAACAAGTTCTTCATCGCTGTATCCCTGCAAATCGTAGTTAATCAGAACACGTGTACGACGCAAACTCGGGAAGATGTCTTTTTGAATCTCGGTGTAGGTTTTCGAGATGTTTTTAATCTCTTGCTCACGCTTTTGCAAGTCGGTAGTCATCTTCAACACGTTGATGATGATGTTGCGATCATCAATATTCGATGCTTCCATTGCAGAGCGGAAACCTTCCCAGTCCTCACCTTTAGGAGTAAGAGTGAACAAACTCTCCGGTGCATTGGTAAGTTTCATTTTCTTGGCGAGGTCCATAAAGGCCTTCTTGCCGGCTTCAGCGCGCTCGTTAGCAAGGTTGTCGTTGAGCAACATTTCACCTTCTGGGGAAGCGTATGAAGTGAATTCGATTTTCTTGATTACCAGTGCAGGATTTGCAGCAACGCTTTGCATCCACTTGCCCAAATTCACCATATCGGCTTGCTTCAATTCAGCAGGCTTCAAGGTAGATGAGTTGTAATCAAAGTTGATTTGAGTACTGTCGTTGGTGAAGCTCAACGTGCGTACAAATTGGTCCTTGCTCCAAATGCACTTGTCGTCGTTCTTAATGAGGTAGGGAGTAGTGATGATACCCTCTCCGATTGCCAATGCAGGGAAATCAGTTTCTTTCTTTCCCATACGACCGTGAATGCGCAACTCGAGTTTGCCATTTGCCATTTCAGGTGTGTAGGCTACTCTGTCTGTGTAAGTGAAGCTCTTGCCTATTTTAAATGGAACAACGCTTCCGTTGCCGACTGCTTGCTCACCTTGAAAGTAGCTTGTCTTAAAGCGTGTTTCTTTGCTGTTATGCACAAAAACAGGAACAGCATCCATGCTTGCCTTCTTGGGGAAGTATTTTGGTGGAAAGGTTCCGGAAACGGTCAAAGCCACGGTGTCACCATGCACTTCTAGCGGGTTTGGATTAGACTTGATGCCCATCTCCTGAGCAGCCTTCTCCATGGATTTCAAATTGGCGCATCCCACAACTATGGCTGCGCACAGAACAGCTGCGAGGAAGTAGAAGCCGTTATTTTTCATGCGATTTAATTGAATTGGTTTCTAAAAAGATTCAACCGCAAATCTAGACAACCCGTTCGTCTTCGAAAAGGATAAAGTGGTGGTTTTGAAATGGTTTTTCAACATTGGTTCGTGCATGACCACTTTTCTACACACGATATTGAGGGGCGAGTAGGTATTTGTCGGCATGAATAGGCCTCCCTTTTTGTGAGTCGGAACGAGGCTGCCTGAACGACTGATAACGCTCAAACTTGAAGGGAAACGCGCAGGAATTCGTTCCACAGTGCATCGTCGGGTGGCGGAGCTACAATGCATACAGGTGTTTTCTTGACCGGATGCAAAAACTCGATTTTACGCGCGTGCAAGTGAATGGATGCGTTGTCGTTGGTACGCTTAGCGCCGTATTTAATGTCACCCTTGATTGGACATTCCAGGCTTGCCAGTGTTGCTCGTATTTGATGATGGCGGCCTGTTTTGGGGTATACTTCTACGAATGTGTAATTTTCGCCAATGCCTATCACTTTGTAACTTAACTCCGATTCCTTCCTATCTGCGCCGGCTTCGTCATAGGCGAATGTTTTGTTCAGCTTCTGATCTTTCCAGAGGTAGTTGATGATTTTTCCTTCTTCGGGACTAGGGGTGCCCTTCACTACCGCCCAATAGGTTTTTTGAATCTCACGATACTTGAACATGTTCGAGAGGCGATTAAGCGCTTTCGTTGTACGGGCATAAATTACGATGCCGCTTACCGGCCGGTCCAGGCGGTGAACGGTGCCAATAAAGGCAAGGCCAGGTTTGTCGTATTTCTGTTTAACATAGCTCTTAACGGTATCGCAGAGCGTTGGATCGCCGCTGATGTCGCTTTGAATAATGTCGGAGTTCCTTTTGTTTACAACCACGATGTGGTTGTCTTCATAAAGCACACGAAGGTTTTCGACGGTGCTCATTATAATGGGCTCTTTCGGTGCTTGACGCCAGTCGCGTGTGCCTTTTGAGGAAGGAGAGTGTTGTTCCATGCTACCCGTGTAATTATGCGATGCAATCATCGCTTCGAAGGAAATGCTTGCGTTAGTATTGTTCTTTGTTATTCGGGAATTCACCGCTTTTAACATCAGTCACATACCTGCTTACGGCATCGTGTATTTGTTCGCCTGCATTCATGTAACGACGTAAAAAACGCGGGCTGAAATCTTGCGTATATCCCAACATGTCGTTCACAACCAATACTTGTCCGTCTACTTGCGACCCTGCGCCAATGCCGATAGTAGGTATCTCAATAGATTGTGTTACTTGCGCCGCGAGTGCTGCCGGAATTTTTTCAAGCACAATTGCAAAGCAGCCGCATTCATTGAGCACGCGCGCATCACTAAGCAATCGCTCGGCTTCTTGCTCTGCCTTAGCACGCACTTGGTATGTGCCGAATTTGTAGATGCTTTGTGGGGTTAAACCCAGGTGCCCCATAACGGGAATGCCTGCCGTGAGTATGCGTTGAATGGATTCACGTATTTCAGCGCCTCCTTCCAGCTTTACGGCATGCGCACCGCTCTCTTTCATAATTCGAATGGCGGAGTTCAGTGCCTCTTTTGAATTTCCTTGGTAGGAACCGAAGGGTAAGTCGACCACAATTAAGCAGCGCTTGGCTGCTCTTACAACGCCCTGGGCATGATAAATCATTTGGTCGAGTGTGATGGGCAGCGTCGTTTCATGACCTGCCATCACATTGCTTGCGCTGTCACCCACCAATATTACATCGATGCCAGCACCGTCTACCAGACGAGCCATGCTGTAATCGTAGGAAGTGAGCATCGAGATTTTTTCGCCCCGATGTTTCATTTCCTGTAAGGTGTTGGTGGTAATCCTACGTAGTTCTTTATTAACCGACATGTGGCAAAGGTAGCATGCAATTCGGAGCGTTCAATCATGCGGGTGCATGATTCTATGTATTCGACAATCGGTTGTTTACAGACCCCGCAACTGAAGAATCGTGTGGGTCATCATTGTGCAGTAATTTGCACCGTATTTTATTTTCACTCACTCTACATCTGCATATGAAAGCCTTCTTTCGCCTGCGAATATTGATGTTACTTCTCGCGCTGCCATTGGCAGGAATAGCGCAATGGGATTATCCTCAATACAACATGTCGCAATCCACTATAAGCAATTGTTTCGGACGATTGTATGACAGCGGCGGACCCACAGCTCCTTATGGTTTGAACGAGAACATTACCACGGTTATTGAAGCTGATGGTATTGTAACGCTTACATTTTTTGGAGCCTTTTCGCTTCAGGAGAATGTTGATTCATTGACCATATACGATGGACCAGTAGCTGCGGGTGCTGTGCTGGGTGTTTTGACAGGGCAAGATTTACCGGGCCAAGTGGTTGCAACGTCGGGTGTCGTAACCCTTGTGTTTGCATCGGACAGCAGCGTATCAACTGCGGGCTTTAGTTTGTATTGGTCATCGGAGGTGGCCTTGCCTGTAGCGCCGGGACTTTCTGTTCCGAATCCGCCGGCTTGTGAATCTACCCAATTCAATGTTGAGCTTTCTTCGTCAATTCCTTGCGCTTGGTTCAACAATGCAACATTTGAGGTTGCCTCTAGCGCGGAAGTATTTGATGTAATTGAGGTAGATGCCAACTGCGCTGCAGGGCTGACCGATTTTGTGACCCTTACGCTTGATCATGCATTTTCGTTCAATTGCAATGTTCTTGTAAACCTGACCATGCAAATACCGGATGCATGCGGCACGCTGCATGAGTTCGAATTGGGTGCCTCTTTTTTATTCGATAACTGTCCCATCAATGCTCAGGTAATCGCCGACTCGCCATCCGTATGTCCAGGAGGTTGCACATCGCTGCGTGTTGAGACGCAAGGTTGTTTCAATTATTCGTATGCATGGAGCGGTGGTTTGGCGCCAACAGCAGGTCCGCATACAGTTTGTCCGGCTACTACCACAACCTACTCTGTCGTTATTACTGAATTGGAAACTGCGCAGCAGCTATCACAGTCTATTACCATCAACATCGAAAACGTAAATATTTTTACGCAAGACCAAACCGTGTGTCAGTCGGACCCCGACATTCTTCTTCAGGCAGGAACTGCCGGAGTATGGTCAGGAAACGGTGTGATTGAGGGAAGTAGTTTCTTCAATCCTGATTTGGCTGGAGGAGGTTTGCATACTCTCTATTTCAATTCTGCGAATTGCATTGATAGCATGCAGATTGAAGTAACACCCATTGCATCCGTTCCGGAGGCAGCGTCTTGTCCGGGAGAGGCACCCTTTCAATTGAGCGCAACACCTTCGGGTGGTGTTTGGTCGGGCACTGCCGATATTTCGCCAACGGGCGTTTTCAATCCTTCTGTATCAGGGCAATTTCAAGTCATTTATCAAGTCAATGGCTGCGTGGATATCACAACCGTTTCAATCGACACCATCGCAGGGCCCTACATTCTGGACCCTATTTGTCAATCGGCCGGTCTAACGGTGTTGAGTGCTGTTCCTGCCGGTGGCGTATGGAGTGGTTCGGGAGTGGCCGATGCTCAGCAGGGCTTGTTTAATCCATCGAATGCAACGCCAGGCCAGGTTACACTCAATTATACCATCAATGGATGCGAAGCTGATTTTTCTGTTTTTGTGAAGGATATTGATATTCTCGAGTTTCAGGAATTGTGTCCTTTTGAAGCTCCGGCAATTTTAGATGCGACGCCTATTCCGGTGGGCGGTCTTTGGGCAAGCCCCGATGGTGCAATAACCAACGCAAATACGGGGATGTTCAATCCTGGGGTTTTCTCATCGGACACCGAAACATTCATTACCTACCAGGCATTAAATGGTTGTATCGACACCATGCACATACAGATTACTCGCACGAACATAGATGTGAACGAGTTGAGTTTTTGCGTTACCGATCCGGTTGTCGCATTGGATGCTATGACTACCGGTGCGTTGACACCTGCCGGAGGTTCATGGTTGGGTCCAGGAGTTACGGGCTCTGTGGCCAATGGATTTAATTTGAATCCACAGGCATTGCCTGTAGGTTTGAACTACATCTATTACTTAGCAAACACGTGCGAAGATTCCATTTTGGTGCGCGTTTATGCACCCAATTTGCCCGATGCACCACAGTCGTTTTGTTCAAATGAAGCTCCGGTCATTTTGGCCTCAGCTGTTCCCGGTGGCACATGGTCGGGTTCAGGTATCATTGATCCTGTAACCGGTTTGTTTGATCCCTCTGTTGCCGAAGAGGGCGACTATTTCATTCAATGGACAAACCCGGCGGGTTGTGGCGATAGTATTTTAGTGAAGGTCGAAAAAGTGGTCGAACCAATTATTTCAGGCATCGATGATGAGTACTGCGGTCAGGATTATGAAGTTGAGTTCAGCGTTTCTCCTGAAGGCGGTTTACTTATAGGATCTTTGGCTACCAACTCGTTTAACCCGTATGAATTGGGTGAAGGAGTATATGAGGTTGTATATAAGATAATCCCGGAGATTTGTCCGGAGATAGCTGACACGGCCATCTTTACGGTGTATCCAGGTCTTTCTATTGAGCCGCTCGTGGCTTCGGATAACCCGGTTTGTTTCGAGCAGAACACTACAATTACGGCTGATGTGAATGGCGGGTATCCTGGAAATCCAATCACCTATTCGTGGAGCAATGGTGGTCCCAATTCAGGCACCAATACCCAGACCTATACACAAACCACCATTGTTACGCTCTTGGCAGATGATGGATGCTCTGATCCGCAAACAGCGAGTATCGAAATAGAGTTGTTTCCTCGTTTCGAATACACGGCAACAACATCCGATACATTGTGCCCGGGGGAAGAAGGGTTTGTGCAATTGAGCATTACTCCGGGTGGCAGCTACAGTGTCGAATGGAACGGAGAACCAGGCAATCCGTCAAATTATATAACTGAAACAGGTACCGTGGTTGAGGTAGTAATAACGGATAACAATGGTTGCGAGCGCGACACATCGATAACGGTGCCTGCGTTTACTGAGCCCGTTGCAGCATTCACGATTAACCCAGATGAGTTATGCGTGCCGTATGAGAATATCGGAAGTATTGAGATGATCAATAACTCGGTGAATGCAGTTGCTGGAACCTGGAATTTCGGTGATGGCAGCACTGCTGCTTTGGTGCCCGGCGAAGGTGTGGTGCATGGATATGATCAAGCCGGACAGTTCACAGTATCCCTCTCGGTTATCAACGAAGGAGGTTGCGCCGATTCAACAGCAGTTGACTTATGTCTTCAGCCCCAGGAGCCCGTTTTTGTGCCCGATATTTTTTCGCCCAATGACGATGGCAAGAACGATACGCTCTACGTGCGTGGTTTGTTTGTGTCGAGATTAGAATTCAGGGTATACAGTCGTTGGGGTGAGGTGGTGTTTGAGTCTACTTCTCCTTCTCTTGGTTGGGATGGTCGTTTAAGGGGAGCTCCAGCGCCTTCGGGCAGCTACTACTATACGCTGTTTGCAACAATTGGTGACACAACGAAAATTGAACAAGTAGGAGAGGTCGTATTAATTCGATAATAGAGTCATGATAATGAAGAATACTCCATATGCATTTTTGGCGGGAATCATTTGCTGCCTATTGTCGCTCGATTCTCAAGGGCAAGACATGCACTTTTCGCAATATAACAATTGCACTCAGCTTATTAATCCCGCCCTAACCGGTCAGTTTGAAACCATGTTGAAGGGTACCCTCTTGCATCGCCGCCAATGGCGCAACATCGGAACCGGGTATACCACCAGTGGTGTAGATGCTCAATACAAATTGCTCAGTGTAAACAACGATAACTTCTTTGGTTTTGGTCTGCTTGTGTTGCAGGATGCAGCGGGCATAGCACAGCAGAAAACACTTTCAGTTCGTGCAACAACAGCCTACAACTTAGTGACCTCGGCCGATGATTTGATATCGGCCGGATTCCAGATGGGATTTGAGCAACGCAGTATGGATTTTGATGGCCTAGCTTGGGACTCTCAATTTAATGGAGTAAGCTACGATCCTACGCTCGACAACCGTGAGCGTTTTATTACAAATACTCGAAGCTTTGTAGACATCGGGGCAGGGTTTCATTGGAAGCATCGCAAGAAGCGTCGTTTCGATTTGGGCTATGCTTTGTATCACGCGAATCAACAGATTACCATGGTTGCGCGTGGCGACGATCGCATGAAGGTTCGTCAGGTTTATAAGGCAGCATGGATCAAACGTTATGAGCACATCGATATGAAGTACGATGCGTTGGTGCAGCGTCAGGGCGGTGCCAATGATGTAATGGTGGGAGTGACGGTTGAGTACCGTATTGGCGATGAGTCGAAGTACACCAATGTGAAAACAGCCAGTTTGGCTCGCGCTGGAATGTACTATCGTTGGAAGGATGCAATATCACCTTACATCGGATTCGAATACAAACGTTTCGCTGCGATTAGTTTGGGCTATGACATTCGCCTCGCCAAGATGCCTTACATCGATGGCAGAGCAGGCGGACCTGAAATTTCACTTACCTACATGGGTATGCCTGAGCGCAAGCGTATGAAGGTGGTGAAATAGGTCACGTTAGTCACCTGCCTGTGTCGATAATTTCCTGAAAGTGCTCGATTGTGTTGCTTTTAGTGGGTGTTCTTTGAATACCTATTAAAACATCGCGCATGGCATCTTTTGAAATTATCGGAGGAAAAAAACTCAGTGGTGAAGTAATCCCACAAGGAGCAAAAAACGAAGCGTTACAAATCATTTCAGCTGTGCTGCTCACCGAGGAGCGCGTTGTAATCTCTAATATCCCCAACATTCGGGATGTAATGAAGTTGATTGAATTGCTCATTTCAATGGGAGTTTCAGTCAGCAAGATTGACGATCATACCTATACATTTGAAGCTAAGAATGTTGACTTGGAGTATCTGCTTACGGATGATTTCAAGAAGAAAGGCGGAGCGTTGCGAGGTTCTATCATGATTATCGGTCCTCTGCTCGCTCGCTTTGGCGTGGCCTACATACCCGAGCCGGGAGGCGATAAAATCGGACGACGCCCGGTCGATACGCACCTGCGCGGATTCGAAGCATTGGGTGCTACGTTCGAGCACATGAAGGAAGAGCGTTTCTATAAAATCAACGCGAAGAATTTACGAGGCACCTTCATGTTGTTGGATGAAGCTTCTGTAACCGGTACGGCCAACATCGTGATGGCAGCATCGCTTACAAAAGGCGAGACAACCATTTACAATGCAGCCAGTGAGCCCTATTTGCAGCAGTTGTGCAAGATGATTAATCGGATGGGTGGGAAAATAAGCGGCATTGGTTCCAACAAATTGATAATAGAAGGTGTCGATAGTTTGGGAGGCACTGAGCACCGCATGCTTCCGGACATGATCGAGATTGGAAGCTTCATTGGTTTAGCTGCTACTACCCAATCGGAAATAACTATTCGCAACTGTTCGATTCCCGACCTTGGTATTATTCCTTCGGTGTTCAGAAAGATGGGAATTGAAATGGAGTTCCGCGGCGATGACATCTATTTGCCCGCCCAGGATTCATTTAAGATTCAGAACCTCATTGATGGATCTATACTCACTATTCGCGATGGTATTTGGCCTGCATTTACACCCGATTTGATTTCGATTGCCTTGGTAACTGCCACGCAAGCCAAGGGCAGCGTGCTCATCCATCAGTGGATGTTTGAGAGCCGTTTGTTCTTCGTGGATAACCTGATAGATATGGGTGCGAAAATTATATTATGCGATCCCCATCGCGCTGTTGTGATTGGCAGCAACCGAGAAACAAAGTTGCGCGGTATCACCATGTCATCCCCCGATATTCGGGCAGGGGTTTCGATGCTCATTGCCGCATTGGCCGCCAACGGTAAGAGCACGATTCATAACATTGAACAAATAGACAGAGGTTATCAGAATATTGAGCAACGCTTGCGCGCAATTGGAGCCGACATTAAGCGTATAGAATAATTTGGCAATAAGTTTGCTTGCCGCCTCGTTCGGTGCTTTATTTTTAACCCTGATAATTATTACAATATGAAAAAAATTGCATTAGCCCTCCTTCTTGCTGCAGGCATTGGAGCATCCTATAGTTTCACAATTACGGAGCAACCGGCGAAAGCCTTGCGAATGGTGACCAAGCCTGTAAAGGTTGGCACAGCGATCGGCGATGAAGCCCCCGAAATTGTAATGGATGGGTTGGATGGAAAACCCATGAAGTTATCTGCGCTTCGCGGAAAGTTGGTGCTCATTGATTTTTGGGCATCGTGGTGCGGCCCTTGTCGCCGTGAAAATCCCAATGTTGTTTCAGCCTACGAGAAATACAAAAAGGCCAAGTGGAAAACTGCAAAGGGTTTTGATATTTTCTCTGTTTCACTCGATCAGAATGTAGACGCTTGGAAGGCAGCGATAGAGAAGGATGGCCTCGTTTGGAAGAGCCATGTGAGCGATTTGAAAGGATGGCAAAATGGTGCGGCTGCTGTGTACGGTGTTTCTAGCATCCCGATGAGTTTCTTGATAGATGAGAACGGAATTATAGTTGCGAAGAATCTGCGCGGGTTGGAGTTGCATAAGCAGCTCGACGTGCATGTGAAGAGCTTATAAAGTCTGCTGAATATTCAGCATGAAGGCCCTGCATTGCGCAGGGCCTTTTTATTTTTGTCAGACCGTCTGCTTTCGATTTGGCGCAATTGGCATATTCAGGCAAACATTGACACCGATAAAAGCCCATATGCTGACACTTTGACCCTTACCGGGCATTGGCAATATAGTTGAAATATCGCATCGGTTTTTTGAATCAAATACTATGAGCAACGAAGAGATAAACAACACAGCAAAGAACGCTGAACAAGAAAAGACGGCGCATTTCATTACGGATGCCCACCAACCCGATATGGGCGAACAGGAACCAAATGCCGAGCAGCCTGTTGACGAACTAAGCAAGGCTCGCATGGACGCTGCAGATTGGAAGGATAAGTATATGCGTTTGTATGCGGAATTCGATAATTTTCGCAAGCGCAGCATGAAAGAGAAGTCTGAAATACTCTCTACTGCATCAGGCGAATTCATGAAGGAGTTATTGCCCATCGTTGATGATTTTGATCGCGCAGTGCAGGCAAATGCCTCTGTTTCTGACATAGAAGTTGTGCGAGAAGGTTTTGTGTTGATTCACCAGAAATTATACAAGAAGTTGGAGTCGAAGGGCCTCAAGCCAATTGAGGCCAAGGGGCAACCGTTCGATACCGATTTTCATGAAGCAATAACGCAAATACCGATGCCTGCAATGGCCGGTAAGGTGGTCGATGAGGTGGAGAAGGGATATACGCTGCATGAAAAAGTGTTGCGCTATTCGAAAGTGGTTATCGGTCAATAAGAAAAGTACACATGGCAAAAAGAGACTATTACGATATACTGGGTATTTCCAAGTCGGCATCTGAAGCCGAAATCAAAAAGGCATACCGACAGATGGCGATTAAATATCACCCGGATAAGAATCCCGGTGATGCGGCGGCGGAGGAGAAGTTCAAGGAGGCTGCTGATGCATATGGGGTATTGAGCGATTCGCAAAAGCGAGCTCAATACGACCAGTTTGGGCATGCCGGACCTCAAGGAGGTTTTGGAGGCGGCAACATGAACATGGACGATATCTTCAGCAACTTCGGAGATATTTTCGGCGGTGCTTTTGGAGGAGGATTCGGTGGCGGCGGTGGCCAGCGCAGAGCGAAAGGTTCTAACCTGCGTATCAAGGTAAAGTTGAACTTAGAGGAAATTGCCAACGGCTGCACCAAGAAAATCAAGGTGTTTAAGCTCGTCAATGCATCAGACGTTACTTACGATACCTGCACTGCCTGCAATGGACAAGGCCAGGTGCGTCGTGTGACCAATACTATATTGGGGCAGATGGCAACAACTTCAACGTGTCCGAGGTGCCATGGAGTAGGGAAGTCGATCAAAACGAAACCGAAGGACAGCGACGAGAACGGTCAAAAACGCGAAGAAGAATTAATCGAAATCAATATACCTGCAGGAGTAGGCGAGGGCATGACCCTCAACGTAGCTGGCAAGGGAAACTCAGGGCCTTTTGGTGGAATACCGGGCGATTTGTTAGTGCAAATTGAGGAGGAGGAACACGCAGAACTGAAACGTGATGGTATTAATCTGTATTACGACCTCTACGTGAATTTTGCGGATGCAGCATTGGGTGCAACGGTAGAGATTCCACTCGTAAAAGGAAAGGCCCAGATAAAGATTGATGCCGGAACCCAAAGTGGGAAAATTCTCCGGTTGAAAGGCAAGGGACTGAAGGAAGTGAATGGCTATGGCCAGGGCGACCTACTCGTGAACATCAACGTTTGGACGCCACAAAAGCTCAACGACGATGAAAAGAAATTGCTTGAGAAATTGAGAGAGTCAACCAACTTCAAACCCGCTCCCGGAACACGCGATAAGAGTTTCTTTCAGAGAGTGAAGGAAATGTTTAATTAGTGAAGTGGTGAAAGGGTGAAAGGGTGAAATAGTGAAAGGGTGAAATGGAAGTCGCTGACACCAGCCATTTCACCCTTTCACCCTTTCACCCTTTCACCATTTAACTATACCAACATCATTACCGGGTTCTCCAAATACGCTTTCAGCGATTGGAGGAATGCAGCGCCTGAAGCACCATCTACAACGCGGTGATCGCAGCTGAGGGTTACTTTCATAACGTTGCCCGGAACCACAGCACCGTTTTTCACAACAGGAACTGATTTGATGCCACCCACTGCGAGAATGCACGCATCGGGTGGGTTGATGATGGCCGTGAATTCTTCGATGCCGAACATGCCCAGGTTAGAGATGGTGAAGGTGTTGCCTTCCCAGTCGCTTGGTTGAAGTTTCTTGCTCTTTGCTTTTTCAGCGAATGACTTTACTTCCGCACCAATTTGTGACAGGCCTTTTTCATTCGCAAAACGAACTACAGGCACAAGCAAACCTTCGTCTACTGCTACAGCTACACCAATGTGCACGTGCTCGTTGTAGCGAATGGTGTCGCCTCTCCATGAAGAGTTTACTTTCGGGTGCTGACGCAGTGCCATAGCGCAGGCTTTCACCACCATGTCGTTGAATGAAATCTTGGCTGTTCCACTATCGTTGATGGCTTTGCGAGCGGTCATTGCATTGTCCATGTCGATTTCCATCGTGAGATAGAAATGCGGCGCGGTGAACTTGCTCTCGGCCAAACGACGCGCAATTGTTTTGCGCATCTGTGAAACGTTTTCTTCTGTGTATCGCTCTGTTCCTGCAGGAATAAATGCAGGTACGTGTGCAGTCGATGCATGAGCTGCAGGAGTGAAGTTCTCTACATCGCGACGAACGATACGTCCGCCATCGCCGCTGCCGGCAACGTTTCCGATGTTTATGCCCATTTCTTCCGCAATTTTTTTAGCTAGTGGCGATGCTTTCACTCGGCCATTGTTAGCCGATGGAGCCGATACTGCAGGAGCAGCTGCGACTACCGGAGCTGCCACAGGTGCGGCAACTGCTGCAGGAGCGGAAGCAGCAACAGGAGCCGGTGCAGCTGGTGCAGCTGCTGCGGCTGGCGCAGCGGCGGCATCAGATGCAATCAAAGCAGCAACATCTTCGCCCTCTTTTCCAAGAATGGCCAATATCGAATCGACCTTTGCGGTCTGTCCTTTTTCTACACCAATGTGGAGCAACACGCCGTCCTGAAACGACTCAAATTCCATGGTGGCCTTGTCGGTTTCGATTTCGGCAAGCACCTCGCCGCTCTTCACTTTATCTCCTACTTTCTTGTTCCATGCTGCCACGGTACCTTCTGTCATGGTATCGCTCAATTTGGGCATGCGTACTATTTCTGCCATAGCTTGTTTTCTCTTGCGGTTGTTTTGAAAAAAATTAGTCGTTCACGTATGGATAGTCTTCCTGCGTGTAAACGTCTTTGTATAGTTCATCGGCTGTTGGAAGCGGCGATTCTTCAGCAAATTTCACCGAATCTTCCACCAATGTTTTCACGTCGGTTTCTACCTCTTCGATTTCGGTTTCAGTCATCCAGCTGTTCTCTCGAATCAAACGCAATACGTGTTCGATCGGGTCCTGCTCCTGATATTCTGCAACTTCTTCTTTGGTTCTGTATTTCTGAGGGTCGCTCATCGAGTGCCCTTTGTAGCGATACGTTTTGATGTCGAGGAGAGTAGGTCCTTCGCCTGCACGTGCGCGTTCAGCGGCGCGCTCAATGGCGTCGCAAACTGCTTCCGGACGCATGCCATCAATTGTTTCAGAGGGCATCAAAAACGAAGCGCCCAATTGCGACAAGTCTGTAACGTTGGAAGTACGCTCGATGGAAGTTCCCATCGCGTACTGGTTGTTTTCGATGATGAAAATAACTGGCAACTTCCACGTCATGGCCATGTTGAAAGTCTCAAACAAGGAACCTTGACGAGCAGCACCGTCACCAAAGAAGGTGAGCGTCACATTGTCGTTGCCATTGTATTTGTCGGCGAAAGCAATACCGGCTCCCATCGGGATTTGCGCACCAACGATACCGTGGCCTCCGAAGAGGTTGCGGTCTTTGTCGAACATGTGCATCGATCCGCCTTTACCTTTTGAAAGCCCTGTAGCCTTGCCATACAGCTCAGCCATTACCTTCTTGGGGTCGGAGCCCATCACCAGCGGATGCGCGTGGTCGCGGTAGGCTGTGATTACTTTATCGGATGGGCGAATGGCCTCCATCATACCGGAAAGAATCGCTTCTTGTCCGATGTAGAGGTGGCAAAAGCCGCCGAATTTTTGTTGGATGTACAAGTGACCGCATTTCTCTTCGAAGCGACGCATCAATAGCATCTCACGATACCATTTGATGTAGGTGTCTTTTCCGAAGCGCGAATCGGTTGTTTTTTTCGCAGTGGGTTTGCCGGTGGCTATATCAGTTGCCATATGGTTTTTTCTAAGGATTACAAATATAAGTTTCCGTGCGCTTCAACAGCAAGGAAACTTTGTTGTTGTAAATTTTACAATAAGCCTTCTAATAGGGGTTTAAAATGATCGAATGGCTCGAACACGATAATTGTATCCCGATTTAAAGTTTGAACTTGAAGTGCCGTTACTAAAGTTCTGATAATATGCGGTAGAAGGGGATGCTTGCGAGGAACTCCAGTACAAGCCATTGTTGAATCCACCAATGGCAACGCGATTTTGATAAACGAGATTCAATTCATCCTTAGAAGGTAAAACCCAATCGGTATAACCGTTAAAGTCGAGGTCATAGCAAATGCGAGCGGCAATGTCTGCTTGTGGGCATGAAACATAAATTGCTTCTGTATTCACAAGGCCGGTGTTGAGAATGTTTAAGGTGGAAATACTAGTTCCTTCGCAACCCCACAAGGCGCCTATGCTTTGATCAGTCGTAGCCGCGATCAAGCCATGGCCGTTTCCGTCAACGTAAAACACAACCCCACCCTGGTAAACGCTCCCCACTTCAATGGGGGGTTCCGGGCATGGGCCCCACGTGGGCACTCCATTGCAAAATGTGAGCGTTGCTCCTTCGGTCCCCGGGGCAACGGCCACCCAAGCGCTGCCATTCCAGTACAACATTTCTCCAGGTTGGTTGCCATTGGAAGAGTTTCCTGCTGGACCTTGCGGCCCTGTCGGTCCTTGCGGTCCTGCGGCGCCTGTGGCTCCGGTAGATCCTTGAGGTCCCGTAGGTCCTTGAGGTCCTTGTGGTCCCTGAGGACCTTGTGGTCCGGGTTCTCCCGAACCTCCATTGGCAGCATACAGTGCAAAGGGAACGCTTAGCAATTGCGAGGTTGAGGTAATGCTGTAATTCGTTCCACCGGTCGGGTCTACTTCCGTCTTAATGAAGTATGATCCGGCTCCCCAATCGATGGTGGCCATGTCGCCTGCCACCACGGTGCCACCGCCCACTTCAAGCGTAACCAACCCGTTGGCGTTGGATTGTGGTGTATGTGTTTCTTGATAGACGATGATACCCGTGGGAGTGTTAAAGAGCAAACTGATTTTCACTCCAACCGGCTGCGATACCACGAGTTCGTTGGATGCGTTGCGCACCACGGCTTGGTAAGAGAATTTGTTGGGTGACTGCGCCAGTGCAATGCAGGCAAGCAATGTGAGCCAAATGGTTGCAATGAATTTCATCCTTGATATTCTTTAAAGAAAAATTATCCTTGAAACTGGCGTAAGAATCGAACGTCGTTTTCGAAAAACATGCGTAGGTCGTCGATCTGGTAGCGAAGCATCGTGATGCGTTCGATACCCATGCCGAATGCAAAGCCGCTGTAGCGATCGGGATCGATGCCGCTGGCGCGGAGTACTTCCGGATCGACCATGCCACAACCCATGATTTCCAACCAGCCTGTGCCTTTGGTAATGCGGTGATCAGCTTCACTGTTCAATCCCCAGTACACATCCATTTCGGCGCTGGGCTCGGTGAAGGGGAAGTAGGAGGGACGTAGGCGAATTTTCGCTTTGCCAAAAAACTCCTGCGTGAAGTATTGCAGCGTTTGCTTCATGTCAGCAAACGAAACACCTTCATCGATGTACAATCCTTCGATTTGGTGAAACTGGCAGTGAGCGCGTGAGCTTACGGCTTCGTTGCGGTACACGCGGCCCGGCATTACAATGCGAATAGGCGGTTTGCGCGTTTCCATGGCGCGCACTTGCACGCTGCTCGTGTGTGTACGCAACACCATTTCTTTCTCGCCTTCTTGCGTTGGCTTGTGAATGAAGAAGGTGTCTTGCATGTCGCGCGCGGGGTGCTCCGGTGGGAAGTTGAGCCCCGAGAATACGTGCCAGTCGTCTTCGATTTCGGGACCGTCGGCTACCGTAAATCCAATGCGCGAGAAGATGTCGAGAATCTCGCGGCGAACGATCGACAAAGGGTGGCGAGTGCCGAGTGGTGCTGCACCTGTAGGTCGGCTCCAGTCGAAGCCTTCCGACGTTTGTGTCGTTTGTGCCGTAGCCTGTTGCAGCGCGTCGAGGCGCTCTTGCAAGGCGTTTTTGAGTTTGTTGAGTTCCTGGCCGAGCACCTTTTTCTGATCGGGTGCAACTTGTTTGAAGCCTTCAAACAAATCGTTGAGCACACCTTTTCGTCCGAGGTATTTGATGCGAAACTGCTCCACCTCCTCAGCCGTGGAGGCGTTGAATGCGCCTATCTCGCCCAGGTGTTGTTGTATACTATCCAACATGAGCTTAGCGGTTGATGAGTTCCATTTTCATGGTGATGTCCTGCACCGGACGATCGCGAACAGTCTTTTGATTGTTGATGCTGTCGACCACGGCAAACCCTTCGATCACTTCACCAAACACGGTGTATTCCATGTCGAGCTGAGCGGTGCCACCGACGGTTTTGTAGGCTTGCTTTTGAGCGTCAGTGTATTTGAAGCCCGGGTTGGTGCGGCCAAGGTTCATTTCGAGTTGGCCAAGTTCCATATCGGTCCAGGTTTTACCTTGGACGATATAGAATTGGCTTCCGCTGGAAGCTTTTTTCGGGTTCACCTGGTCTCCTTGGCGAGCAGCGCAGAGAGCACCTTTTTTGTGAACGAAATTCGGGTTGAATTCGGCCGGCACCGTATAGCCAGGACCACCGCCACCCAACATAACGCCTTGAGCAGCGCCGCGGCTTTGCGGGTCGCCGCCCTGAATCATAAAGGTTTTGATGCAGCGGTGGAAGAGCAAATCATCGTAGTATTTTTCTTTAACCAGCTTGAGGAAGTTGTCGCGGTGTTGTGGCGTTTCGTTGTAGAGCATCACCGTCATGTTGCCGAAACGTGTGCTGATGCGCACCAGGGGCGCTTTGCTCGGGTCAGTAGGCGCAGGTGCGGGCGCAGGTTCAGCAGCAGGCTGGGGCTGTGCGGGAGCCGGAGCTTCCACTGTTTTTTCCGCGGTTGTTTTATCGGAGCTTTTGCAGCCTGAGGCATTGCAAAACACGAAGAAAGCGGCGCAACCCGCGAGGGCGATATACAGTCTTTTCATAGCAGTCATTTTTTTGAAGGCCACGAAGGTAATAAAGGAACGGCAGAGCGTGTTAATGCTTATGAACAGGATGAGCGGTGAAAAAGAGTGTAGTGTGGAAGTGCAAAATGTAGTACAACCTATTGACCTTTGATTAAATTTGCGAACTATGATGAACAAACCAACGAAATTCATTATTGGCGGAATCTTCGCCGGGCTGATGGTTTTAGCCATTTCCGGATGCAAGAAAGACCAGCAAACGATTGCGACTATTACCGTGGTGAATGCCGACGGTGAGGCCGTTCCCGGCGCTTCAGTTCGTTTGTATGCAGTTTCATCAGAGACACCGCCGCCGCCGCAAGATGTTCGCTTCGACACCACGCAGGTGACCAATGGCACAGGTAAGGTAAGTTTCGACTTCACCGATTACTACCAGGAAGGTCAGGCGGGTTTTGCCGTGTTGGACATAGAAGCCTCGAAGGGCTCGCTGGAAGGTGAGGGCATCATCAAGATAGAAGAGATGAAGACCAATGAAGAGACGGTTGTGATTGAATGATCACGCAGTGAAATAACGAAAAGCCCCCGATTGTTCGGGGGCTTTTTTTTGGTGCGAGTTGCTAAACACTCTTATTTTCGCGCCCTCGAAGAAGGCAGAGGCCTTCGATTTTAAGTATATCGGGATGTAGCTCAGTTGGTAGAGTACACGTCTGGGGGGCGTGTGGTCGCACGTTCGAGTCGTGTCATCCCGACGATAATGAAGGAAGGCTCTTGGGAAACCGGGGGCCTTTTTTAGTGGCGAATGGCGAGTGAGGCGGGCCGGTCGGTCTCTGTTTCTGATTCTGTTTCGTTTATTAACCGCAGAGGATGGCGAGTTAGCAGAGCGTTTTTCGCTTGGCAACAAATTCTGGAAAAAATCGAAAATGTTGCCATTGGTTTCGCTCGGACGGCGCGGGCGCCCACCGAGCGAAGCCGAGGTGCTGCTTTTTAGAGTGCATTCCGGTGCCCGATCGAAGTCGAGGGCTGACTGGGCTCCAAATCGCACGGGTTTAGCGCAGCGTAACCCATGCGGAATCTGAGAATGGTTTTAACCATTTTAAAAAGCAGTGATTGTTGGCTGATGCCAACTTTAGTGGCGGCACGGGTTACGCTGCGCTAAACCCGCGCCATTGGATATTCGGTCATTCAAACCCATCCATCACCATGAGGTATTTGGGTATCAGACAACAGGAGGTGTTGGGAGTTTATGATTCGCTGTCGGTGTGAAACAAAGTTTTATGGAAATAAATTGAAATTATTGTTTTATGAGTTTCTGGGTTGGTCCATTTTCTATTGAAAGTGAATACAAGCCAGGTGCTAAATGAGACAGCATCACAGGTGTTTGTTTAGAATTCAATTGGCCTTGCATAATAATTCGACCGAGTGAGTTCGTGATACAATAACTTTTCCCAATGTCCTCAATCGATATTGATAACATTGTCATTTCAGTGCAAGGATTAGGGAAAATTACAGCATTGTTTTCATTGTACGATAGAGTATTGGAGGCATCGTCTTGGAACTTTACAACCCAATGGTCTCCCTGTCCATTGTTACCGGTGACATCAATGTCATTCGAGTCGGTTAATCCTTTGGCCATTAGATTTCCGCTTGATGAAAGAATCAATGACTCGAAACCGTCTAGTGAGCTTCCTCCATAACATTTCTGCCATAAAAGGTTGCCGTCACTTGAAATCTTGGCTAACCATCCATCCGCTTGACCATTATTACCGCTTACACTACCGTCATTGGAAAAGGTAACCCCTGTTATTAGATAACTGTTGTCGGATGTTAATTTTAAGTCCCAAGCTTCATCTCCCTCTGAACCGCCAAGACACTTGTCCCATAAAACTTCTCCCATTTCGTCAATTTTCACCAACCAGAAATCAAGACTACCATGATTGAAATCAACATCACCATCGTTTGAAGTCGTTCTTGCCAATAGTATGGCTCCTCCTTCCGGTAAAATTTCAAATCCAACAATTTCCTCATCAGCCGAGCCACCAAGGCAACGCTGCCATAGAAGATTGCCTGATTCATCAATTTTTGCCAACCATGCATCCATTCCCCCGTGATTTCCGGAAACATCGCCATCGTTCGACAAAACTTCCGCGGCTACTATCAATCCACCGTCCTGCGTTTTTTTAGCACCTTTAAGGATTTCATCGCTACTACCTCCTAAACATCTCTGCCATTCAATGTTTAGGTTTGTATTGAGTTTAACAACCCATACATCACCGTAGTAACTGATACCCTCTACCCCCCCTCCATGAAATCCACTCACATCTCCGTCGTCCGAAGAAGTACTACTGCATAAAAAGTATCCACCATCATTCGATGTTTCAATATTACCTTTTATCCCATAGCCGCCTGTTATTTCTTCTTGTGAACCTCCGAAAGTTCCTTCTTGTTGAACTATGCCATTGCTGTCAGTTATTGCAACCCAACAGTCTGTGATTCCATTATTATCATAATTCGCCGTTCCAAAGAGCACAAAACCGCCGTTATCAGTGGTCATAATTTTAGAAATACGTTTTCCCTCCCAACAATTCTCCCAATCAATAATGCCAAAATTATTTGTTTTTACCAACCAGGCTCTGCCTGTTTCGAAAGAACAACCTACATCACCATCATTCGATTGAGTTTGGGCGGTGAAAATGAACCCCTCATCTAAACTTGGCGAAGAGTTAGTATGAGCTTGTTCCCAGTTACTGCCTCCATAACATTCTTGCCATTCTATCAGACCGTTCTGGTTTATTTTCACAATCGAAACATCTAAATCGCCGAGATAACATGTGATATCTCCGTCATTAGCCTGTGAACTTGTAAAAAGAAAAGTTCCTCCGTCGTAAGCTTGATGTAATGTGGCTTCCAAGCCAAAAAACTCATTTCCCGAACTTCCAATACAACGTTGCCATTCAATTAAAGGCTGGGCGAATGGTTGCAGATGCAGATTAAGAAGTGTCATTACAAAAACCAACTTTTTGGTTTTATATATGTGCATACTACTTAATTTTAATTGGATATGGAGTAATAGTCTATTAGTAATCATTAGAATAACGTGTATGATATGACCATGAATGAGTTTGAGTTTTGGAAGTGATTTTAGCCTAGTCGACCTTCAATTGGTTTGATTTGCGATAAATGAGTTTAAATCCGAGACTCGAAAATAGACTCAGCCTCCAGCTTGCTTCTGAATTAGGCCTTTCTCACGCCATGCATAGAGAGTAGGTCTAGATATCTTAAAGCGTTGGAGAACTTCCTTAACATCGAGTAAATCATCTAAATCAGGGTGAATTTGTATTGTATTCGAAAAGGTGCGGTTAGGAAGTTGTCCACCCTGAATGGTAAGTTCTGATATTAGATTATCTCGAACGGAATCGATGGCTTTTTTGAGCTTCAACAGTATATCAGAGGTAGATTCAAAATCGTGTGAGTTCTCAGAGCGTCGAGTGATATTTCGGACAAATGACGAATAGAATTCGTCTTTCAGCTCACCTTTCATCTCGCTGGAGAGTAATCTGAATAAGTCGTATTGTGACGTTGTGGCTTTCATGTCTGTA